>CAZZKL010000042.1:0-20789 GCA_964655135.1 uncultured Roseovarius sp.
AGCCTGACCTTTGAGGAGGCTGTTGCTGTTTGGTTGATGAAATGGAATGGCGATCACAACCATATCATTGCTGCAAAACTTGGCATCAACCAAGGGCGCATCGCTGAGGTGTTGACAGAAAAGCTACATTTTGGCTCGCACAGTAAAGCATTCATGCTTTCATCTGGCTAACCAATATTCTGCTCCCAGCTAGATCAGAAAAGACGTGTGCTCCGGCAGTAAAAAGCCCCCGCCGATTTCTCGGCAGGGGCTTTAATTCTTCTCCGGGGTGCGGCCCGCGAATTTCTTCGAAATTCTCTACACCGCACCAACTATTCGCATCAGCGAATAGTTTTACCAGTCTTCCCGAACAACAACCCGGGTTTTGACCGGCAGTTTCATCGCCGCAAGGCGCAGGGCCTCATGGGCGATGGCCTCGGATACCCCGTCGATCTCAAACATGATCCGGCCGGGTTTTACCTTGGCCGCCCAGAATTCGACCGAGCCTTTACCTTTACCCATCCGAACCTCGGTTGGTTTCTTGGTCACAGGCACATCCGGAAATATCCGGATCCAGACCCGGCCCTGACGTTTCATATGACGGGTCATCGCGCGGCGTGCCGCCTCGATCTGACGGGCAGTGACGCGCTCGGGTTCAATTGACTTAAGGCCATAGGTGCCAAAAGTCAGGTCCGATCCGCCTTTGGCCAGACCATGAATACGGCCCTTGAACTGCTTGCGGTGTTTGGTGCGTTTTGGTTGAAGCATCTCTTATCCCTCCCTTAACGCCGGCCGCCGGCGCCACGCGGCGCTGGACCATCCTGAAGTTCCTGAGCTTTGCGATCACGCGCTGCAGGATCGTGTTCCATGATCTCACCCTTAAAGATCCAGACCTTGATGCCGATGATGCCATAAGCGGTCAGCGCCTCGGTCAGGGCGTAATCAATATCCGCGCGCAATGTGTGCAGCGGAACCCGGCCTTCGCGGTACCATTCGGTACGGGCAATTTCAGCCCCGCCAAGACGGCCTGCAACATTTACACGGATGCCCAAGGCCCCCATGCGCATGGCATTTTGAACCGCGCGTTTCATCGCCCGGCGAAACGACACCCGGCGTTCAAGCTGTTGCGCGATGCTGTCGCCCACAAGGGCCGCATCCAGCTCAGGCTTGCGCACTTCAACAATGTTGAGGTGCAGCTCGCTATCGGTCATGCTTGCCAGCTTTTTGCGCAGGGTTTCAATATCGGCGCCTTTTTTGCCGATAATCACACCCGGACGCGCCGTATGAACAGTGACGCGGCATTTCTTATGCGGGCGCTCAATGATCACCCGGCTCACACCGGCCTGCTTGCAGTCTTTCTTGATGAAATCGCGCATTGCGATGTCTTCCAGCAGAAGATCACCGTAATCGCGTGTATTGGCATACCAGCGGCTATCCCAGGTGCGGTTCACCTGCAGGCGCATGCCAATCGGATTGGTTTTGTTACCCATCAGGCTTGCTCCTCAATTTGACGGACCAGGATTGTCAGCTCGGAAAACGGCTTGCGCAATGCGCCGTACCGCCCACGAGCCCGCGGACGCCCGCGTTTCATCACCAGGTTTTTACCAACATAGGCCTCAGCCACGATCAGTTCATCCACGTCCAGATTGTGGTTGTTCTCAGCATTGGCAATCGCGGATTGAAGACATTTCTTCACGTCCTCGGCAATGCGCTTTTTGCTGAAAGTCAGATCGGTCAGTGCCTTTTCAACCTTCTTACCCCGGATCATACCGGCCAGAAGATTAAGTTTTTGCGGGCTGGTCCGAAGCATGCGCAGTTTTGCCCTTGCTTCATTATCGGCCACGCGGCGGGGGTTTTTTTCCTTGCCCATGACTTATTTCCGCTTCGCTTTACGGTCGGCGGTATGGCCATGATAGGTGCGTGTCGGGCTATATTCACCAAACTTCTGACCAATCATGTCTTCGCTGACATTTACAGGGATATGTTTACGACCGTTATAGACACCAAATGTCAGACCCACGAACTGGGGCAGAATGGTGGAACGACGCGACCATATTTTGATAACTTCATGACGCCCGCTTTCGCGTGATGCCTCGGCCTTTTTCAAGACGTAGGCATCCACAAACGGGCCTTTCCATACAGAACGTGCCATAGTCTAGCGGCCCTTCTTCTTGGCGTGACGCGAGCGGATAATCATCTTCGACGACGCCTTTTTCTTGTTACGAGTGCGGAAGCCTTTGGTCGGCTGGCCCCACGGGCTTACCGGATGACGCCCACCCGAGGTCCGGCCTTCACCACCCCCATGCGGGTGATCAACCGGATTCATCACAACACCACGCACAGACGGCCGCACGCCTTTATGACGCATCCGCCCGGCTTTACCGTAGTTCTGGTTTGAATTGTCGGGGTTCGACACAGCACCAACAGACGCCATGCATTCCTGACGCACCATCCTAAGCTCGCCCGAGCTGAGCCGGATTTGCGCATAGCCGCCATCGCGACCAACAAACTGAGCGTAAGTGCCAGCAGCGCGGGCAATCTGGCCGCCTTTGCCGGGCTTCATCTCAATGTTGTGTACGATTGTACCGATGGGCATTCCTGAAAATGGCATCGCATTGCCCGGCTTGATATCAGCCTTGGCCGACGCCACAACCTTATCACCAACGCCCAAACGCTGCGGTGCAAGGATATAGGCCTGCTCACCATCTTCATATTTAACCAGCGCAATAAATGCGGTCCGGTTCGGGTCATATTCAATGCGTTCGACCAAAGCCGTCACATCAAATTTATTCCGCTTAAAATCCACAACGCGATAGAGGCGCTTTGCCCCACCGCCGCGACGACGCGAGGTGATCCGTCCGGTGTTGTTACGTCCGCCTGTCTTGATAAGCCCCTCAGTGAGGGCCTTGACAGGGCGTCCTTTCCACAGCTCCGAACGGTCGATCAGCACCAGCCCGCGCTGGCCCGGCGTCGTTGGCTTATACGACTTGAGTGCCATGCTTTCTGTCTTCCGTTTAGCAAACGCAGAACTTAGGGTCCTGCTATGTGTAGGGTGGGTGAAACCCACCTATGTTATAGGGCCCCATAGGTCCCCGGCTCTTTTGGTTCTTACGAACAATAGCAAAGCCCCGGACGAATCCGGGGCCTAACCGATGGCCCCCTCTATGCGACAGCAGCAACCGGGTCAAGAGCCCGCCCCAAGAATTCCCCCAAGCCGGGCGCGCGCCTGACCGGGGGATGGCGACCCAACATATATTTTGAGCACTTCATCCCCGCCAAATCCGAAAAACCTCAAATCGTTGCGCTGTCCTTACCAAATCGCCAGCCCGTGGGGCGGTCTGGCAATCGCGCGGCGGCCTACGGCCTTGATTCCGCGCGGGGTGGCGTAAAAACCGCCCCAAGCCGGGCGCGCGCCTGACCGGGGGCTGGCGCTACAACGGTAAAAGAGCGTACTTTATGCCAGCCAAACACATCCCCCCATCACAAGCGCAGCTCAACATCACATAAGCGCCAGACCGTCACGCCAAAGGCGTGCCGACATTAAGCGGCGCACCTCTGGTGCGACGGCCGGTCAGGCGCTCGCCCGGCGCCTTCGGCTTGATTCCGGGCGGGATAGTTCTAACCGTCAACACTCATAATGCGGGACAAAACCCGCCATTTAGTTCCTACTGAGAATCCTGCTGCAAGGGTGGAAAGCGGAAGTTCACTGTTCTCGCGAAACAATGGCCATTCAGTGCGGTTAAGATCACTTCTTTATTCCATAGAGAGATGCCTTTTGGCCAAGGCGTAACCCGGCATCAACCACGGTCGGGTTTACAATTGTGACCACGGCGTTTCTTCGACCTACGCGGACGCTAATGGTCGGAAAACCTTCCATTGGGACAAACGGAGCTTTTGGAATGTCTCCTAATCGCCTTTCTCGAATCGTTTGCTTAGCTGCTGTATCGCATATTCGAATGAACTTGTTTGGAGCTTCCCAACCGGTATCGGAGCTTGCATACATAAGAGTAAAACCCTCTGGAAGAAAATGGTCCGCGTATATCGGCTTTTTGCGCGCATTGAATTCATCCAGAGAATCGAGCTCTGTGTCGGTGACAATCACTACATGGCTTCCTCGTCCAATACCCGCATGATTTACCAGATCAAATACAAGCTTCAAGATTGCAAAAAGCTCAGGTTTATGTGGTTCTCCTTCAAACTCATAAATTTGAACGTGATCCTCGTGACTCTCAACCCTGAATCCTTCGTCGGTTGGCGTCAATGAAAAGGGCATAATCCCGGTTACGCATACTCGTTTACCACCCACGTCGGCTGTATTTGTGTCAATTGCAAAAATAATATCAAACTTGGCCAGTTGTTGAAGACCGGAGAAAGCGCCTTTTCCGTTTTCTAACGCCTGCGATGTTCGGATTTTCCGCCCTTTTGCTCTGTCGTGGTGCATCTCGCGTTTCAGGCTTTTGGGCCTAACCTCAACTCCATTCTCATCAAAGAAAGTTATGTCGCCATTTGGATGTACACTCGCTTTCGAAGCGTGACGGCCCTCCTCAAACTCAACATTGATTGTGAGGTTTGTTGTCTTCCGGTTATCTTGCTTTTTTCCCATTAATTACCCTTGCGAAAAAATGCCCACTTTGTCTGTTGAGCTACCGTCCTATTATAGGTGCCTAGCACCAGCATAGAATACAAACAGCGATTTGTGGAGACCAGAATCTGATGGGTAAATGCAACGCTTTTGCGCGTCCAAAAGAAAACCCCGGCCACGCTCATGGTCTGGATCTCAATTCTTCAACCAAACACCAATCCTAAAGACCAGTGCTCACATCAATCGTATTCCCCTCTTCGAGGGTCACATAAGCCTTTTTGACGTGGTTGCGGCGGCCTAAAGCACCCTTAAAGCGCTTGACCTTGCCTTTGGGGGTCGTGGTGTTCACAGCCTTCACCTTCCCCCCAAAAAGCGCCACGACGGCCTCAGGGGAATGGGGTGCCAAACTAGGACCCGCCACGAGCCTCTGAAAACCCGCGCGTTTTGCACCATGCTCAAGGGGGTATCCAGAGGCGACATAAGGTAGGCCGGGCTTAAGCCCGGCTTACGGGGGCGGCAGGGGCAGGCGGCCTTTGTCAGACAGGAGCCAGCAGCTACGGCCCTCAAATACCGCGGGCCATAGGTGCCGGCCCCAGCCCGCGCCGCCGTCAAGATCAATCCGATTGCCAAAATGAGTGGGCATGTCCAAAGCCGTATGCCCATGGATCACCAGCCACGGATGCGGGGCGGGGTTTTCCAAAAAATCGCCGCGCAGCCACAGCATGTCTTCCGGCGATTGCTGTGACAACGCCACCCCCGGAGCAATGCCTGCGTGCAGGATCAGCAACTCATCCGTCAGGTGATAATACGGCAGCCCCGCCAGCCAGTTGCGATGCTCAACCGGCACCGCCTTGAGCGCGGCGGCGTGGTTGGGGGCCTCGGCCGTGGCGGTGACACCATAAGAGGCCAGCGTCTCCATCCCGCCCAGACGTTTGTGCAGCCAAGTATAACCGGGCTTGGTCAGCCGCGCGGCTGTGATGCTGCTGTGATCAAGATAATCCAAAAACATCTGATCGTGATTGCCACGCAGCGCCAGCCAGTTTTTGCCCGCCGCCTGCCCCGCCATCAGCCGCTCGATCACCCCCCGGCTATCGGGACCGCGATCAACATAATCACCCAAAAAGATGATACCGGCATCCGCGCCGCCATCGGCCTCAATCTGGGTCAGGGCGGCGTCAAGCATCGCCGTTTGGCCGTGAATGTCGGGGAGGATATAAAGTGGGTCTGTCATGCGGGCGAGTGAGCCGGGACGAGCAAGCTTTGTCCAGTGCGATTTTCACACACGCACAACCTTGTGATCAGCCCTTTACAGGAACCGGGCCCGGATTTCTTTAATATAAGCCTCACGATCATTCTTCATGCGGTGCCGGAGTTTTTCCGGGACCTTGGTTATGGGATCGTATTTGGCGCTCCACAAGATCAGCTCAAACAGCATTGGCAACAGATCACAGCCCTTTTCCGTGAGGGTATAATTCAGTTTTCGGTGATTTTCCGGATCGCGCGATTTGCTTATGATGCCCTCGGCTTCAAGCTCTTGCAGCCGGTTGGCAAGGATGTTGGTCGCGATGCCATCGCCCGCATTTAAAAACTCACCATAGGTTTTATATCCCCGCAAAACCATATCGCGGATGATCACCAACGCCCATCTGTCGCCAAATGTATCAAGCGCAAAACACACCGGACAACCGGTATCGCGTTTTTTGGTTTTACTGGCCATGGGCCCTTGTAATTTTTACCCTTGCAAAAAGCAACTGATACCTGTAGAAATTTCTCTACTTGCTAATAGCAACTATAAAACCTGATAATCCCCGCACGGTCTGCCTGCACCGGGAATTGTCAACGGGGGGAAATAAGATGACACCACAGATAACAAACGAGATGTTCTGGCTTGCCTGTACGGTGATTTTAACGGCCCTTATGGTGATCCCTTATGCCGCCTACAGATTGAAACGGATTGGCGGGTTGTGGCAGGCTTTTATGCGGCCATTGCCGGGGGATGATCCGTTTGACGACGACTGGCCGCACCGGGCGTATCGCGCGCATATGAATGCATTTGAATCCATTGCGCTGTTTGCCCCGGCTATCATTGCCATTCAGCTTTCCGGGGCCAATTCACATCTGACATCTCTGGCAGCGGCGGTTCATTTCTGGGCGCGGGCCGCCTATGCGCCGTTTTATTATTTCAACGTGCCGGTATTGCGCACCACCGCTTGGTTTACCGGGCTGATCGCAACGCTTTATCTGGCATTTCAGATCATCCTTTAAAGCATCCCCGTTCGATCCCGCCCGTGGGTTTACAAAACCGGCCCATGACCCAAAAAGAAAGCCTCTTTTCATGACAAAAATTCAGCAAAACACCCAAGGCTTTACGCGGCCTGACCACCTGATTGAAACCGAGTGGCTGGCGCAGAATATGCACAGGCCCGGCTTGCGTATCTTTGATTGTGGGGTGGTGTCCAAACCGCACCCGGATCCGGAGCTGCGCAAGAAATACCCGGTAAAGCCACAAAGCGGGCGGGGCACATATGAAGCCGCACATATTCCCGGTGCCGGGTTTATTGATGTGGTTGAGGACCTTACAGACAAAACCACCGAACTTCCGCTGATGATGCCCTCCTTTGATCAGGTGGTTGAGCGCCTGTCCCGCGCGGGTATCGGCAATGGCACCCAAGTGGTTCTTTATAGCGCAACCAATCCAATGTGGGCCACGCGGGTGTGGTGGATGCTCAGGGCCGTCGGGTTTGACAATGCGATGATATTGAACGGCGGCCTTGCCAAATGGGTTGCTGAGAAACGCTTGGTATCTCATGGCGTTGATACATATGAACCGGCTGAACTCAATGGCGTATTGCGACCAGAGCTGTTTGTTGGCAAACCTGAGGTTCTTGCGGCGTTGGGAGATAATACAACTTTGTTGATGCACGCCTTATCCAGGGCCGTCTTTGAGGGCCGCAATGAGACTTATATCTTTGGTCGCAAAGGCAGAATTCCGGGGAGCATTAACCTTCCCGCCGAGGAGCTGCACGATCCCACAAGCGGGGCCTATCACCCGGCGCATGTGCTGCGCGCGATGTTTGAGGATGTGGGTGCCAGCCACAAAGACCCTGTCATCTGCTATTGCGGAGGGGGGGTGAATGCGACCAATAACGCATTTGTTATGTTCCTGCTGGGGTATGATAATGTTACAGTTTATGATGGCTCGATGTCAGAATGGGGAAACGATCCTTCATTGCCTGTGGAATAAGAGCTTTGGAAATATAAACCGTCGCCATGGCGACACTGAAAAAGGGCGTTAACCTATGTCAGACATCGAAACCGCCGTTTCAACGCATTACGGCAATTCGGACTTGCTGGACCGGATACTTGAGCGGCTAAAGCAAATGGGGATTTCACCGGATGACGTCAAGCCTGATGATCTGGCCCCGGTGGATGAGCTGCATATCGGCGGGCGCGCGGCCACCGAATATGCGGTGTCAAAGCTGGCCCCGTCAAAGGGCGACCATGTGCTTGATGTGGGCTGTGGCATTGGTGGCGCGGCCCGGTATATCGCGGCGCACACCGGCTGTCGTGTCACCGGGATTGACCTGACCCCGGATTTCATTGCGGTGGCTAAGGCATTGACGAAACTGACCGGGCAGAAGGCCGGGTTTGAGGTGGCAAGTGCCTTGGAGATGCCATTTGAGGACAGCGCGTTTGACGCGGCCATCACCTTGCATGTGGCGATGAACATCCCCGACCGCGCCGGGCTATATGCCGAGGTTGCGCGGGTGCTCAAACCCGGTGGGGAGTTTTGCGTCTATGATGTGATGCGCAAAGGCACGGGGGGCGTGCCCTATCCGATGCCTTGGGCGGAAACATCGGCAACAAGCCACCTGACCACCCCCGACGAGACCCGGGATTTGCTTGAGCAAGCCGGTTTTGAAGTGACACTGACCGAAGACCGCACGGATTTTGCCAATGACTTCTTCCGCCGCAGCTTTGCCGCGATGCAGGGCGGGCCTGCGCCGTTGGGGCCGCATCTGATCATGGGGTCAACCGCGCGCGAAAAGCTGACGAATATTTCAAACGCCGTGTCCCAAGGCCTGCTGGCCCCGGTGGTGATGATGGCAAAACGTAAGGTGGCGGGCTAGGCGGCCTTTATTTTCCCGGTCTCCAGCTTGACAAACCCTTGGGGGCGGGCGACAGACGCGGCCATGTTGATAACGTTTTTTCAGGTCGCCCTTGGTGGCGCAATCGGCGCGATGCTGCGCTTTGGCGTTGGCATTTCCATGCTGCGCCTCACCGGGGCCGGATTTCCGCTGGGGGTGATGACGGTCAATATCGTTGGCTCGTTCATCATGGGGGCGTTCATGGCGTATTCCTTCCATCGCGGCATGGATCACCTTAATGCCTTTGTGATGGCCGGCCTGCTTGGCGGCTTCACCACTTTCTCGGCCTTCTCGCTTGAGGCCTTTACCCTGTTTGAACGCGGGCAGGTGATACAGGCGGCGCTTTATGTGCTCCTCTCTGTCACCCTCTCGCTTGCCGCTTTGGTGCTTGGCATCTGGCTGGCGCGGGGGATCTGGGCATGAGCCGGGTACAAATCCAAACCGTGGCCGCCGATGCCACCGATCAGCGGCTGGATCGCTGGCTGCGCCGGATGTTCCCGCAGCTTACCCAAGGCCGGATTGAAAAGATGTGCCGCAAGGGCGAGCTGCGCGTTGATGGCGGCCGGGTCAAACCCGCCACCCGCCTGACCACGGGCCAACAGGTGCGTATCCCGCCGCTGCCTGATCAAGCCGCGCCGCAGGCCACGCAAACCCGCATTACCGATGCCGACGCCAAAATGATCCGCGCCTGCGTGATCTACCGCGATGATCATATCATTGCCCTCAACAAACCCCCCGGCCTGCCGGTTCAGGGCGGCTCAAAACAGTCGCGCCATGTGGATGGCCTGGCCGAGGCGCTGCGTTTTGATATGGACGAGAAACCCAAACTGGTACACCGGCTGGATAAAGACACCTCGGGCGTTTTGCTGCTGGCACGCACCCGACTGGCCGCCAAGGGGCTGACAGCGGCCTTCCGTCACCGCAATACCCGCAAAATCTACTGGGCCGCTGTCGCCGGCGTGCCCAACCCGCATAACGGCATCATCAAATACGGGCTGGTCAAGGCTCCGGGTCATGGCAAATCCGGCGAGGGCGAAAAGATGCACTGCCTGCACCCGCGCGAGGTTGAGGCCACATACGGCGCCAAACACGCCACCTCATATTATTCAGTGATTGAGACCGCCGCGCCGCGCACCGCGTGGGTTGCCCTAATGCCCATCACCGGCCGCACGCATCAACTTCGCGCCCATATGGCCGAACTGGGCCATCCGATTGTGGGCGATGGCAAATATGGCGGATCAGGGCAGGAAAACCAAGGCGATGGCTGGGGCGCGCAGCTTGGGGGCGACATCAGCCGCAAACTGCATCTGCACGCGCGCTCATTAATCATCGAGCACCCCGAAACCCGGGCGATTTTGCACCTCACGGCCCCCCTGCCAAAACACATGGCCGATACCTGGGATATGTTCCAATGGTCCGGCCCGGATGCGCCCGATGATCCGTTTGAAGACGCCCTATGAACAGCCGCCCCCTGCGTCTGATCCTCTTTGACGTTGATGGCACCCTTGTGGACAGCCAAGGCGACATCATCGCGGCCATGGCCCATGCCTTTGAGCGCGCGGCACAGCCCACTCCGGCCCCTGCGGCGATCCTTGGCATCGTTGGCCTGTCGCTTCCCGAGGCAATGCTCCGCCTTGCCCCTGATCTGCCCGGCGCGATGCGTGCCAACATGGTAAGCTGGTACAAAGACGCCTATATGGGCCTGCGCCAGCAAACCGGCGCGGCGCAATCCTCGCCCTTATATCCCGGCGCGCGGGCGGCGCTTGACGGCCTCAGCGCCACACCCGAAAACATCCTTGGCGTCGCCACCGGCAAATCCCGGCGTGGCCTTGATAAGCTGCTTGAGGCCCATGACCTGACCGGGGTTTTCACCACCCTTCAGGCCAGTGATTTTCACCCGTCAAAGCCGCACCCGGCGATGCTGCACGCCGCCCTGTCTGAAACCGGTATTGACGCCCGCAACGCGGTGATGATCGGCGATACCAGCTTTGATATGGAGATGGCAGCGGCGGCAGGCCTGACCGGCATTGGCGTAAGCTGGGGCTATCACCCGGTCAGTGCGCTGGGTGCCGCCCGCCATATTATTGATGATTTTTCGCAACTGCCAGACTGCCTGAATAACATTTACGAGGCGGCGCTATGACAGGACAAACCGCAAAACGCTTTTGGGACGTGGCGGATGTGGCCGAACTGGAAAACGGCTTTACCGTACAGCTTGATGGCCGCCCGGTCAAAACCCCGGCCAAAGTAGCGCTGAACCTGCCGACCCTTGCCATGGCTAAGGCCATCGCGGCGGAATGGGCGGCACTGACGGACAAGGTTGATCCCGCGCGCCTGCCCCTCACCCGCTCGGCCAATGCCGCCATCGACAAGGTCACGCCGCAACACGCCGAAGTGGCCGATATGATTGCGGCCTATGGCGATGCGGACCTGACCTGTTACCGGGCGGAATACCCTGACCGGCTGATTGCGCGGCAGGCCGAGGCCTGGGATCCGCTGCTGGAGTGGGCCAATACGCATCTCAACGCCCGGCTAACGCCCGTGACCGGCCTGATGCACGCGCCGCAAAGCCCTCAGGCACTACAGGCCCTGTCTGAACGGGTCCATGCGCTTGATGCTTTTACCTTGGCGGCGTTTCACGATCTGGTTAGCCTCTCGGGGTCATTGATCATCGGCTTTGCGGCGCTTTATGACCGGCACCCGGCGCAGGAATTGTGGCGGCTATCGCGGGTGGATGAGCTGTGGCAAGAACAGGAATGGGGCGAAGATGATGAGGCCCGAAAAATGGCTGAACAAAAAGAATCAGCATTTTTGCACGCCAAAATCTTTGCTGATCTTGCGCGGCAGACGTAAGAATCACGCCCCAGAAGGTTTACGCAGGGTAAACTTACCCCCTAAACCATTGTTTTTTGGGGTCATGCCCTTGACGTTTTGTTATGATTCCATCCACAATAACCGCCACCGGAGGGGGCTTACCCTTTTCGGGGTATCGCCCCGGCCCGATTATGGGCCGAATGAACCGCCCTCTTTAAAGGGTGGACAATCAGGAAGAGGTTAACATGAAAAAAACCGTATTTTTTAGCGCGCTGACTATCGCTGGCCTGGCGGCCGGCGCTGCGACAGCGGGCACATTGGACGATGTCAAAGCTCGTGGCAAATTGAACTGTGGCGTATCCACAGGCGTCATCGGCTTTGCATCACCGGACGCCAATGGCGAATGGCAGGGCTTTGACGTTGGCGTATGCCGCGCCGTTGCTGCTGCTGTTCTTGGCGATTCAAACGCCATTGAGTTTGTGCCTACAACCGGCAAAACCCGCTTTACCGCACTTGCGTCGGGCGAAATTGACATGCTGGCGCGTAACACCACATGGACATTCTCACGCGATGTGGATCTCAAGTTCACCTTCGTTGGCGTGAACTACTATGATGGTCAGGGCTTTCTGGTCCCAAAAGACTTGGGCGTAAGCTCGGCCACTGAGCTGGACGGCGCAACCGTCTGCATCCAAACCGGCACCACAACTGAGTTGAACCTGGCGGATTACTTCCGGTCCAACAACATGAGCTATGAGCCGGTTCCGATTGAAACCAACGCAGAAGCACAGCAACAGTTCCTTGCTGGTGCCTGTGATGTTTTCACCACGGATGCTTCCGGTCTTGCCGCGACTCGTTCGGCGTTTGAAAGCCCCGAGGATTACGTTCTGCTGCCCGAGATCATCTCGAAAGAGCCTCTCGGCCCGCTGGTTCGCCATGGCGATGACCAATGGGGTGACGTGGTTCGCTGGACGCTGAACGCGCTGATTTCGGCTGAAGAGCTGGGCGTGAATTCGGCCAATATCGCTGATCTGGCTGCGGCTCCGGGTAACAACCCTGAGATCAACCGTATGCTTGGCACCGAAGGCAACCTTGGCGAAATGCTGCAGCTTGACGCGGATTGGGCTGTGCGCGCCATCTCGGTAGGCGGCAACTATGGTGAGCTGTTTGAGAAGAACATCGGTGAAAACACACCGGTTGGTCTGGCACGGGGCCTCAACGCCCAGTGGACAAACGGCGGCCTGATTTACTCGCCTCCCTTCCGTTAAGAAAATCTGCTGAAAAGGGCGCGGTTCATCCCGCGCCCTTTTTACATCAAGACCAAAAATTACAAATTATAATCGGCCCACCAAGCGGGTGCCTCGATAGGCATCACAGATAAAATAACGGGCTGAAACAACGGGGAACGACCCAATGACGACACTCACCGACCCTCCCAAGGCGTCGTTTAAGCTGTCTATGCTGATCTACGATACCCGCTATCGTTCGATAACCTTCCAGGTTATTGCGATGATCGGGTTTCTATCGCTGATCGGCTGGCTGTTTAACAACACGGCTCAGAACCTCGCGGACCTTGGCAAACAGCCCTCCTTTGGCTTCCTGCTCGAGCCCGCCGGCTATGACATCAACCAACGCCTGATCGATTATAATTCCCAAAGCCCGCATTTGCGCGCGGCCTTCGTTGGCTTGCTCAACACGCTGCTTGTTGCCGTGCTCGGCTGTGTCACCGCCACCATACTGGGCGTGACCATCGGCGTTCTGCGCTTGTCCAAGAACTGGCTCATTGCCAAGGTCATGACGGTCTATGTCGAGACCATCCGCAACGTGCCGGTGCTTTTGTGGATCGTGCTGACCATGGCGGTGATGATCGAAAGCATGCCAAGCCCGAAAGAATTCAGAGGCGAAAATGCAACCGCCTCGATGCAGCTAAATGATACCGTGGCTATCACCAACCGGGGTATTTATGTACCTGAGCCGCTATTCTCACGCAGCTTGGGCGACCTTCACCTGTTTGGCAATTCGGCGATGAATTTCAACGTCAGTCTGGATTTGTGGCTTATCATCGCGTTGCTTGTCGCCGGGTTCTTTGTGTCGGCTAAAATCCGCAAACGTGCGGACGGCATCCAGGAAGCCACCGGTGAGAGGCCCACCACCTGGTATCTGCGCCTTGGGGTAATCACGATCCCGCTGATCATCGTCCTTGTGGCGCTTGGCTTTCATCTTGGCTATCCCGAGCTGAAGGGCTTTAACTTCAAGGGGGGCACCCATATGCGCAACTCGTTGATTGCGCTCTGGCTGGCCTTGTCGATGTATACCGCCGCCTTCATCGCGGAAATTGTCCGCGCCGGCATTCTGGCCATCAGCCACGGCCAGACCGAAGCCGCCGCAGCCCTTGGCATCCGACCGGGCAAGATCATGAAACTTGTGGTCCTGCCACAGGCGCTCAGGGTCATTATCCCGCCGATGATTTCCCAGTATCTCAACCTCACCAAAAACTCGTCTCTGGCGATTGCGGTTGGATACATGGACATCACTGGTACGCTGATGGGCATCACCCTTAACCAGACCGGCCGCGAGCTGGAAACGGTTATGCTGGGGATGCTGATCTATCTTTCAATCTCGCTGTCCATATCACTGGTGATGAACTGGTATAATGAAAGCGTCAAACTGGTGGAGCGGTGATATGAGCGATGTATCTTTTGTACGAACCGAAATACTGCCCGAAAAATCCCCCCCGGCAAGCACCGTGGGGATCATCGGATGGGCACATCACAGGCTGTTTTCAAGTTATCTGAATTCAGCCATAACCGTGGTTGCCCTGACTGCAATCTTCATGTTGCTCAAGGGGCTGCTGCCGTGGTTCTTCTCGCCCACATGGAGCGCTGGCTCACTTGGGGAATGCCGCGAAATGATTGCCGAAGCCGGCTATGGCGGGGCCTGCTGGGGTGTGATCCGCGACCGCTGGATTCAGCTTATCTTTGGGTTCTACCCGTCCGAGTTTTACTGGCGGCCGATCCTGACCTTCATCCTGTTGTTTGTGGCAATAGCACCCGTATTGTTCTCGGAATCAGTGCCGCGCAAGCTGATCTGGTTCACCGCGATCTTTCCGTTCCTGATGCCTTGGTTGCTCTGGGGCGGCTCGATCTGGGTGCCGTTGATGGTCATAGCGGGCTTTGCCGTCTTATACTTTTCCTATAAGGCGATCGACGCAACGGCAGGGTCTATTCCAGCTTTGATTGGCTCTGTGCTGGCGATGTTCATCTGGTGGCTGTTTCTGGCCTCGCCGGTTGCAACGGCGATCAACAGCATCATCCCCATCGAACTGGGCGTTGTCGCAAGCCGTTTGTTTGGCGGGCTTATGCTATCGCTGACCATCGGGGTGGTGGCGATTGCCGTCTCCCTGCCTTTGGGCATCGTGCTGGCCCTCGGGCGGCAATCGCATCTGCCGGTTGTCAAAGCAATGTGCGTCGGCTTTATCGAGTTCATCCGGGGCGTGCCTTTGATCACATTGTTGTTCGTGGCCTCAACCCTGTTGAATATCTTTTTGCCACCAAACACCAACTTTGACATCATCCTGCGGGTGATCATCATGACAACCCTCTTTTCATCGGCCTACATGGCCGAGGTGATCCGGGGCGGGCTCGCAGCCCTTCCCAAGGGGCAGTATGAAGGTGCCGACAGTTTGGGCCTGAATTACTGGCAGTCACAGCGGTTGATCATCATGCCGCAGGCCCTGAAGATCTCGATCCCGGGTATCGTCAGCACCTTTATCGGGCTGTTCAAAGATACCACGCTGGTCTCGATCATCGGCCTGTTGGACCCGATTGGCCTGTCAAACGCCATCCGCGCCGACACCGACTGGACCGGCATCGTGTGGGAGCTTTACGGCTTCATCGCGCTGATGTTCTGGATCTTCTGCTTCTCGATGTCGCGTTATTCCATGTATCTTGAGCGCAAGCTCAAAACCACCAACTAGAAAGGATCACGATTATGTCTGAACTGAAAAGTGATCGCGAAGTCGACCGTTCCAAAATGCAGGTTAGTGATGAAGTTGCTATCGACATCACTGGCATGAACAAATGGTATGGCTCGTTCCACGTCCTCAAGGACATCAACCTCACCGTCAACCGTGGCGAACGCATCGTGATTGCCGGGCCTTCGGGCTCGGGCAAATCCACGCTGATCCGCTGCATCAATGCCCTTGAGGAACACCAGGAGGGCCGGATTGAGGTGGATGGCACGGTGCTGTCAAGCGATCTTAAAAACATCGACAAGATCCGCTCCGAGGTTGGCATGTGCTTTCAGCACTTCAACCTGTTCCCGCATCTCAGCATCCTCGACAATCTGACGCTGGCCCCCATCTGGGTCCGCAAGGAGCCTCGCAAAGAGGCCGAGGAAACCGCGATGTATTTCCTCGAAAAGGTTAAGATCCCCGAGCAGGCCAATAAGTTCCCCGGCCAACTTTCGGGCGGTCAGCAACAGCGCGTGGCGATTGCACGGTCCTTGTGCATGAAGCCCCGGATCATGCTGTTTGATGAGCCGACATCGGCGCTTGACCCCGAGATGATCAAAGAGGTGCTCGACACCATGATTGAGCTGGCCGAGGAAGGCATGACCATGCTCTGCGTGACCCACGAAATGGGCTTCGCGCGGCAGGTTGCCAACCGGGTGATCTTCATGGACGAAGGCCAGATTGTGGAACAGAATGAACCGGAAGAGTTCTTCAACAATCCGCAGCACGAGCGGACCAAATTGTTCCTCAGCCAAATCTTGGGTCACTGATCCAAGCCGGTTAAAAATTTCAACGGCCCCCGTGGAGATTTCCACGGGGGCCGTTTTTTTGCCAAGGGGGGCGGGCTGAAGCCCGCCCTACGGATTAAATCAGGCGTCTTGTACAAAACACCCCTACATGTTGTACAAGTTGTACAACATTTTATCCGATCAATTCCCGTGGCGTGATGAATTTGACCGCCGTGCCGCTGCCCGGTTTCACCTCCCGCCAGTTTTCAATCTCAAAATCCGCTACAAGCGTGGCGCAGGTGGGATAATCGCTAAATCTTGGGTGCTCCGGCGGGTTTTCCACCAGATCACGCGCCAGCCATGCGGTGCCCGGATTATGCCCCAGCATCAGCACGCATTGCCCTGAGGCCCGCTTTAAAACCTCCAGCATCGCCCTAGGGCTGGCCAGATAAAGCGCGTCAAGAACGGCCTTTTCAGCCTCCAGCATCAACAACTCACAGGTCTCTTGGGTACGCTGCGCCGATGAGACAAGCATTTGATCCGGTTGGATATTTTCGTGTCGTAGCCAATCCCCCAAGACCTCGGCCGAGCGCCGGCCCCGACCATTCAGAGGCCGTTGGTGATCGTCTTGCGCCGGGTCACCCCAGCTTGATTTTGCGTGTCGCATCAAGATCAGTCGCCGGGTCATTTAAACGCCTCCATATGAAAGGCCGATTGTGATTCATTGCGGCCATAATTCTGACTGACCTGGCAGGCCCGCCGTACCGCGCAACCCTTTGACATACAATGATTTTCCTTGGTTTCCAGATCGGCTTTACACGCCGCCACATCATAGGATTCAGCCGTCAAAGCATTCACCGGGCAAGCCCCAACGCAGGGCTGTTTTTCACAAGATAAACAAGGGCTTGGCGGCGTTTCCGGCAAGTCTAGCCGTTGCTTCAACCCCAACGCCCCGCGATACGACAGCCAAAGCCCCATCCGGTCATGCACCAGCAATCCCACCCTTGAGACATGCGCCCGCCCGCTATCTTGTGCCCATTGGATAAACGGCTGATATGGTGGCCCGCCAAAGGGGAAAAAAGCCTGTGCATCCAACAGCTTAGCCAAGTCTAAGATCACCCGCTCCGACCACCGGTCCAGCGGGTCCGCGCGCCCGTCGCGGTATTCATCCGAGGCCGTAAAATGCGCCCAAAACCCCGGCTCTGATGGCCCCAGAAGGACCAGAGTTTGCACGCCGTCCAGTGCAACATGCAACGCTCCGTTGACGCATAAGTGCTGGTTTTTCACAGCCTTTTCAATATCTTGCAGGGTCACTTCCGGAAAAATGGCAGGCTCAGAGACCACACCAGTTTCGACGGTTCATCATCTTGCCACTCAAGCCCAATGGTCATCCCCTCATGGCCCTTTTTCGGTTGCGCCACATAGGTGCCAAACATCCGGTCCCAGATCGACAGGGCAAAGCCGTAATTGCTGTCATGCTCAGCGCGGATATCAGAATGATGCACCCGGTGCATATCCGGCGTCACCAAAACCTTGCGCACCACGGCATCCAGCCCCAGCGGCAATTTCATATTGGCATGGTTAAACATCGCGGTGCCATTTAGGATGATCTCAAAAATAATGATGCCCACAGCAGACGGTCCCAGCAGGTAAACCAGCCCGATTTTCAGCAGCATGGAAAAGGCAATTTCAACCGGATGAAAGCGGATGGCCGTGGTCACATCTATATCGCGGTCCGAGTGGTGAACCCGGTGAAAACGCCATAAAATCGGGATCTTATGGGTAATCAGGTGTTGCGCCCAGATGGCTAAATCAAAGATCAGGACGGTGGCGATGATGTTAACGCCCAAGGGAAATCCCAGCTTATTCATCAGCCCCCAACCATTGGCACCCGCATCCATCGCCGCCCCCACCGCCAGCAGCGGAATGAGCAGCGCCAGCAGGTAAAGCGTGGCGGAATCCAGAATGGTAATGGCCCAGTTCGTGACCCATCTTGAGCTACGCGGTTGGGTGCGCGGACGGCGCGGAACTAGGGCTTCGATCACCGCAAAAAGCGTGAACAGACCGGCGAAAATACTAAGGCGGATAAGTGTTTCGTTTTCCATGCCCTGCAACCTAATCCTTATTTTCCGCCGCGCAAGCATTGCCTGCCAACTGACGCATATGTGACTAAAGCGTTTCGCTCTACATTGAAAACAGAAAAAGTGGCGAAACGCGCAAACCATTTCAGTGTTGTGGGCGTTTCGCGGCAATATTGTAGTAGAATAAGGCGCGAAACGCTTTAGCCCCGGATCAAAGACCCGGCCCCATGCTCGGTATAAAGCTCAAGCAACGCGGCATTTGGCGCGCGCCCGTCCAAAATCACAACCGCCCGCACCCCGCCCTCAATCGCCGCTAGGGCGGTTTCGGTTTTGGGGATCATGCCGCCAGCAATTATGCCCGCGCTTGTCATCTCGCGGATTTGTCCGGCGGTCAGTTCCGTCACCACCTCACCGCTGGCATCGCGCACCCCGTCCACGTCCGTAAGCAGCAAAAGCCGGTCGGCATTCAGCGCCGCCGCAATCGCCCCGGCGGCGGTATCACCGTTGATATTATAGGTCTGACCATCGCGGCCAAAGCCCAGCGGGGCAATCACCGGAATGGCGTCATCGGCAAACAGCGTGTGCAGGATTTCCGGTTTAATATCAATAGGTTCACCGACAAATCCCAGATCAGGGCTGGCGACTTTGCAGGTGATCATGCTGGCGTCTTTGCCCGACAGGCCCAGCGCCTTGCCGCCTTGGGCATTGATCGCCTGCACGATGCGTTTGTTGACCTGCCCCGACAGGACCATTTCAACCACCTCCATCGTGGCCGCGTCTGTCACCCGCTTGCCGCCGACAAATTCCGAGGTGATATTGAGCCGCTCCAGCATCGCATTAATCGCCGGGCCACCGCCATGCACGATCACCGGGTTCACGCCGACCTGCTGCATCAGCACCACGTCGCGGGCAAAGCTTTCCATCGCGGCCTGACTGCCCATGGCGTGACCACCCAGCTTGATCACAACAATCGCGCCGTCATAGCGCTGCAAATAGGGCAGAGCCTCGGACAAGGTACGGGCGGTGGCAATCGGATCACGGGTCATGGCTTGAATTCTCATAGCTGCGGCCTTTTGTTGCTCATTTCATTACGCGGTTAGGCCGATGCTGCCAAGTGTCCCGTTGCAGATGTGCATTCTGATGCTAGGTTGTCGATCAAAGGGAGGCCGTAATGCCACAAAAAACCATGCTTTTGACGGGCGCAAGCCGGGGGATTGGCCATGCCACCGTGCAACGTTTCAACGCCGAGGGCTGGCGAGTGATCACCTGTTCGCGCGCACCTTTCCCAAAGGAATGCCCGTGGGGTGGCGGGCAGGAAAACCATGTTGTGCTCGACCTGAGCGAGCCTTCCGGCACAATGAACGCCGTGGGTCAGATACGCGAGATGCTGAACGGGCGGCTCGATGCGCTGGTGAATAACGCAGGCATTTCGCCTAAAGGCCCGGACGGCGAGCGGCTGAATACGCTCAACACCGATCTGATGGATTGGGGCAAGGTGTTTCATGTCAATTTCTTTGCCCCTGTGGTGCTGGCGCGCGGCCTGAGGCGTGAGCTGACCGCCGCCAAAGGCTCGGTGGTGAATGTGACATCAATCGCCGGGGTGCGGGTCCACCCGTTTGCCGGCGCGGCCTATGCCACATCCAAGGCGGCTTTGGCGGCGTTGACCCGTGAAATGGCCCATGATTTCGGGCCGTTGGGGGTGCGGGTCAATGCGATTGCGCCGGGTGAGGTGGAAACCGAAATTCTGTCGCCGGGCACTGATAAGATTGTTGAAAAGATTCCCCTGCAACGGCTGGGCCAACCCGAGGAAGTGGCGGCGGCGATCTATTTTTTATGCTCGAATGAAAGCTCATACATCTCAGGGGCCGAGATTGAAGTGAACGGCGCGCAGCATGTCTAGAGCGTGGCAATAACCGCCCGCAGCGTGGCAATGCCATCGCCTTTTTCACTAGAGGTTACAATCAGTTCCGGAAAGGCCGCCGGGTGCGGGGCCAGTTTTCCGCGCACCTGATCCAGCACCGCCTCAAGCGCATGGGGTTTGATTTTATCGGCCTTGGTCAACACACATTGAAAGGTGACAGCGGCACTATCCAACAGCGCCATGATCTCATCATCCACCGCTTTGACACCGTGGCGCGCGTCGATCAGCACAAACGCCCGGCGCAGGTTTTGCCGCCCGGCAAGGTAGGATTTCAGCAGCGCCTGCCATTTCTCAACCACCGGCAGCGGCGCGTTGGCATAGCCATAGCCGGGCAGATCCACCAGATAATGACTGTCGCCAAGGGTGAAAAAGTTGATCTCTTGGGTGCGCCCCGGCGTGTTCGAGGCCCGCGCCAGCGCCTTGCGCCCGGTGATGGCGTTGATCAGCGTCGATTTACCCACGTTCGAGCGCCCGGCAAAACACACCTCAAGGCGGTCGCCTGCAGGCAGGCCCGACATCGCCACCAC
>CAZZKL010000043.1:0-20703 GCA_964655135.1 uncultured Roseovarius sp.
CCAGTTCCTCGGCAACATCGTTGGAGTTTTCCCAGTCAAAGCCCTCAAAGCCCATTTTCTTGGCCAGTTGGCTGATGATCCACCAATCGGGTTTCGCTACGCCCGGTGCATCGTAGAATTTTTGATACAGACGGATGCGGCGTTCACCGTTGGCGCGCAGGAAATCTTCCTCGCCCCAGGTGGCGGCGGGAAAGATGATGTCGGCAAACTGATTGCCAATGGGATCAACCAGATAGATGTCTTGGTTGACCACCACCATGCCGCCGCTATCAACCCGCGCTTTCAGCGTTTCAAGGATCTTGTCGCGGTTGATTGACTGGATCTGATGCGGGTTGCCTCGGGTCAGCTCGTGAAAGCGGGCCGACAGTTGTTGGCTGCCCAGCATCGACTGAATCCAGGTGGTGCCGATGACATGCGCCATGCGGGTGTGCCCCGCCACGGTCCAGGTGTCAGTATCCAATGCCCGCCTGCGACGGCCCGGCAGCTTCATCGGCGATTTGTTGCGCGGGTATTTGCCGCCGCCAACACCGCCACGTTGGTGCCCACCAGCACGGCCAATGACCTGACCGGGGCGGCCACCGGCCCCCACGGTAATGCCAAGCGCCGAAATAGCCTGTGTGTTGCCGGTGTTGTTGGACCAGTAAAAGCCCTTCTCGATCATGATCGAGGTTTTGGGCCGCGAGCCATCATCACGCGGTTTGGCCATCATTTCAGCAGCGAGCTGAATTTTGGCGGCATCCACGCCGGAAACTTCTGACGCAGCTTCGAGTTTGAACTCATCTTGCGCCAACAGCCATTTTGACCAGTCGTCAAAGCCTTTGGTCTGGAATTTGCCCCAGGTCGTGCGCCATTGCCACGGGGTATTGCGTGTGCCTTGGCCAAAGCCCGAGCTTGAGCCCCATTTATCGTTGACCCATTTTTCAATCCATTCCTTATCCTGCCAGCCGTTTTCAACAATGATCCGGGCAATGGCATTGACCACCAGCAAATCAGTGCCGGGTATCACATCCAGCCACAGACCGCCGTTTTGTTCGGCATAGGCCACACCGGCGGTTTTGCGCGGCACCATAAAGATGGCTTTTTGGCCGTTTTGAATGCCTTTCATGATCCATTGCGTGAACAGGATGGTTTTGGTCTCATAGGGGTCGGTGCCGCAGATCAGCAGGGTCTCGGCGTTTTTCCAATCCTCATATGCTGGCCCGAAATTATCAAAGCCCGCGTCCCGGAAACCGGGTGTGGAGGACACCGGCGATGGCCCGTCATGGAAGGCAAAGTTGGCGGTGTTAATCGAGCGCAACGCATATTTGGTAATCGCGTAGGTGTTTTCCATATATTGGTAGGAGAAGGTTTTGACGCCATACGCATTCGCGCCGTGCTTTTTGATCACATATTTGCCCATTTCAGCGGCAATATCTAATGCGAAATCCCAAGTTACCGGTTGCAGGATGCCGTAAATCCGCATCATCGGGGATGTCAGACGATCGCGTGTCGGTTTTTCGGGGTTATAGCATTTTTGCGCGATACAGCCGCCGCGCAGCGAGCTGTCACCGTCGGTATTCACAAACTCGGCGTCTTTGTCAGGGATGATCACCACATTGTGCGGCTCGCCCTCGTGCAGCACGATATTGTGCTGATTGGGCGCGACCCATGGGCCAAGCGTGGCCACCGGGAAATCCGCGCCAAAGGCGTTGCTATCGGCGGTGGCTCCGCCGACTTTGTTGCCCTTCACAGGCCAGCGGTACACTTTATAGCCGCAAGCGACGATGCAGTAATCACACGCGGTGGTGATCACTTCGGCATCGGCGGGCGGCAGCGGGACGTTTTGGTCCGGGATATAATACGGAGTTGACATGTTTTCCTCTCCTAACCTTGCAGGTTGTTTTTGCGGCCAAAGATCAGCCCGAAAATTCCGGTGGCGTAGATGTCGTCACCCTCAAGCTCCAGCAGGATCTGCGGCAGGCTTTGATAAGCCTGACCCGAGATCAGAATGCCGTGGCGCGTAAGATCGTAAGTCGACAGGTGCAGCGGGCAGGCACCCATGGATTTGGTATCCGCCTTGTAGCTGTCAAACAGTGATCCGCCCTGATGGGTGCAGGCATAGTTGAAGGCCACTACATCTTTGTCCGGGCCAATGCCGCCGCCGCCCTGAACGCCCATCCGGACGATCATATTCTCGGAATATTCGCCCTCGTCGGGATAGTTGAAGTCAAACGGCTCATCTTGTTTCAGGCTTGACAGCGTGGTGATAAACTTGCGCGGATATTCAGTGATCTGCGCCGGAACCTGCTGCGCCTGAGGCGTGCCGGGATCAAGGGTGATCATGATGGTGGTGGTCACCCCCGCCCCGATCAGGAAATTGCGCCGCGAGACCAGGCATTTATGCCCGACCGCTTTGGCCGCTTGCCTGCGGGTCATGGGGGTTTTTGTGTTGATGTCTTGTGACATTTTCATTCCTTTCCTTTTGCTCACTCGGACGCCAAAGCGCCGTAGGGTGGCAATTCAGGGGGGTCTATTTTCAGCTCATCACCCGAGAAAGCCTCGAGGAAGGCCACCAGTTGCGCGACCTCTTCGTCATCAAGGCCAAGGGGCTTGATCAGGTCGGATTTGGTGGCTGCCATGGTGCCATCGGTGAAATCGTTTTCACCGCCACCAGCATTGTAGAACTGAACCACTTCTTCGAGATCCCAAAACGAGCCATTGTGCATATAAGGCGCCGTATAGGCGGTATAGCGCAGCGGCGGCGTGCGGAATTTACCCATATGGGCCGGTTCCTTAGTGCGGAAATAAAGCCCCGGGTCATCCTTCAGCACCCGGTACATTTCCTGAGTCACACCCTTGGCGAGGATCTCATAGCGGAAAGTGACCTGCGCCAGACCGTCGTCTTCCCAGCGCTCTGCCGGGGGCACGCCGAGATTATAGTAATTCTCATCGGTGGCCTGCGCGCCGTTGTGGCACTGAATACAGCCCGCTTTGCCGTTGAACAGCTCCATACCGGCAATCTGGTCATCGTCCAGAGCACTGGTGTCACCGGCCAGATAACGATCAACCGGGGTATCGTTGACAATCAACGTGCGCTCAAACGTGGCGATGGCGTTCCAGGCGTCGCTGATCAGCGGGTATTCGGTGCCGAACACCTCTTTGAACCGGCGGCGGTATTCCGGGATGAACGCCAGACGGGTTTCCATCACGTCATTTTCGCCGTTACCGGCAACCGCGCCTTTGGCGGCTGAGGGCGCTTGTTTTTCAAGGCTTGCGGCAGAGCCGGCCCAGAAAAGCTGCCCCAGATAGGCCGAGTTGATCACCGTCTGAGAGTTGCGCCAATGCACCGTGCCGGGATAGCCCCGGCTGAGGCTGTCGCTGAATGCCCAGCCCTGATCAGGCTCGTGGCAGGTGACACAGGCGGTTGAGGCATCGCCACCAACGCGCGGGTCCCAAAACAGGATTTTGCCCAGTTCAACCTTGGCGTCTGTCATCGGATTATCCAGCGGAATTGGCGGATCACCCAAGGGGGCCAGCGGCGGATATTCCTGCGCGCTTGCGATTGAGGCGGTGGTTGCGATTGCCGCAACACCAGCCATCAGGAACAGTTTTCTTTTCATGTGTTTCATCTTTCCTCTCCCGTCCTAGTTCGGAACATCGCGCCAGTTTTCGATGGCGGGATAGTTGGTTGAAATTGGATCGGGCCAGACAAATTCAGGGCCGGTCAGCGGATCG
The DNA here is from genome assembly GCA_964655135.1 of uncultured Roseovarius sp. GTDB lineage: Bacteria > Pseudomonadota > Alphaproteobacteria > Rhodobacterales > Rhodobacteraceae > Roseovarius. The sequence goes on from CAZZKL010000043.1 coordinate 3,715, forward strand.
CCGGAAAGCGCTTCTAAAAACGCCACGATGTCTTTTTGCTCGGCGAAAGTCAGACCAAGCGGTTTAAGGCGGGCATCTTTGTTAGCGTCCTGACCGCCGCCTTCGTTGTAGAAGGCGACCACTTCGAACAAAGTGTCAAAAGTGCCGTTATGCATGTAGGGCGCGGTATAGGTCAGCTCACGCAAGGTCGGCGTGGTGAATGATCCCACATCCGAGCCATCCGCCGGGTGGCGGATGATTTGCGCGCCCACATCGCGGCGGACATTCATGAAGTTTTCAACCCCCATGAAAGAGGCAAAGGCCGCATAGGTCATGTGGCGCATCGGATCGGACCAAATCTCGGGGTTTTCAGCCACGCCGATATTGTGGGCCTGATCATCGGTCAGGCGCGGGCCGCTATGGCAGCTAACGCAACCGGCTTTGCCCTCAAACAGGGCCTGCCCACGGGTGGCGGCATCCGACATGGTGCCGGTGTCAAACGGGCTTCCGCGTGAGGTGAGCGTCGCCAGATATTCCGGGATCGCCTTGCGGATTGAGCCGTTTGACGGCTCGCCGTAACCTGCGGCGGCAAACATTTCCACATAAAGCGGGTCTTGTTTGACGCGCTCCTGCATCAGGCGCATGTCCATGTTCATCATGTAATCTTCGGTGATGCTTTCGCGGGTCACATCATTAAGATTGGTGCCGATGCGCCCGTCATGGAACCAGTTGGCGGAAAGCGCTGTGTTGATCAGGGTTGGCGTATTACGGAACCCTTTTGAGCCGGGATAAGCCAGCGACAGGGGTATCCCGTCGGCAAAACCGTTTTCCGGCTGGTGGCAACTGGCGCAAGCCAAGGCCGCGTCACCCGACAGGCGTTTGTCAAAGAACAATCGCTGGCCAAGCTTGGCTTTGACCGCGTCCACCTCGGGGGCCACAATCGGCCCCAGGGCATCTTCGCCGGCACTGGCGGCCCCGGCCAACAGGGTGGCCCCCAACAAGGTGGCCCCCAGCGTTAGCGTAAGCCCGCGTTTGGATCGAGACATCGTCATTGATTTCCCCTTCTTGTTTAAATGTATCCGCCCCGGGAATCGCGAAACGAATAGGTGTCCTGCGCTGGAGGGTCGCGCCGGGGCCGGGAAACTTCATTGACGGGCGTCAAGATTCAGCGGTTTAAGAAAACTTCTGAAAAGCCAGAGAATGTTGCAAACATATGTCTGCCCCTGCCCGGATTGAGGCGTGATCTATCGGTCAAGAATCGCCGGGCATCGGAAAATCTTTACGTTTTCAATGGGATACACCGCGCGCAATATCCCCGCCATGGGCCGGGCGGGGGCTGATATTTTTTGCAAAAACTCACAGGAGCGCAATGCTCAGAGGTTTCTTAACAATTATTTACAAGTTTTCAGGCGGTGAAACGTCTGCGGGTGCGCAGGGCAATCAGGATAAATGCCAACCCGGCGAGCAAGGCGGCGAGGGCGGTCAATCCGATGGTTCTTGTCGGGTTGTCCTCAGGCTCCAGCAATATCCAATACCACGCAGTAAAGCTTTGGCGCAGGCCTGCCTCACCGTTCAGCCCGTCCCAGTTGGCAAAGGCAATCGGCGTATAAACCCCTTCGCTGAATTGCAAATCCTGCGGTGCATCGGTTTCAAGCGCGCGGCGGAACACCACCTGCCAGCGGCCATCCCGCCACGCGCCATTAGCCGTAAGGCTGGAACTGTCCGCGCGCGGTTTTGGCGCGCTATCCTGACCCTTGGCATCCCAAATTTCAGTTGTTGCGGGCAGCTCCGGGTCTTGTGAGGGGGCCTGCCAATACCACATATTTACCGGATTGCGTTTATCGCCCTGACGGAAATAGGGCTTTTCCGCCGTACCCGAAAGCGTCGCTGGTATCTGCACCGCAATGGCGTCGCGCGTGGCGGTCACATCGGCAAGCGCGTATTGCTGTTCCAGCTCGGAACCGGGCACGGAATAGGTGCGGTCATCGACATCCACCTTGAGGGCAATATCGCTGTCATTATAAAGCGCGCGCACGGTGACCATATCGTTGAGAGAGGTAAACAAGCGCGGCTCTTTGATGATATTGGGCGCAAGCCGGAAGGTCATGGCCGGGGCGGTGTCCCACGCGGGATCGTCGGCCGAGTCGGGCAGATCGCCCGCAACCCGCACGGCACGGATGACGCTATCGCCTTTGCTAAGCGGCGTGGCGGTATCGCGCAATGTCATCACATAATTGGCGATGGCCCAGCGATCTTCCATGCTGACATTGGTGGCGTGCTCGGGCATCGGCGTGGACGGGATACCGGCGGTCAGGCGTTGGAACACATCCTCGGCATCAACCGTCCAGCGCCATGTTTCAGGCCGGGTCAGGTTGCGCGGCCAGATGCGGTTTTGCCAGTCGTCCTTGAGGCGCTTGCCCGAAGTGATATTACCGCGACCGGCCTCACCGTGGCATTGCACACAGGCCTTTTCAAACTGCTTGCGGCCATTGCCGAGCAACGCCTCGGTTACCTCAGGCGGCGTGCCCAGATCAATTGGGGTAAGATCCAGATCTTCGGCGGTTTCTTCCTCCCAGCCGCCAAACTCTTTGATCTTATAGATCAGCGCGTCAATTTCGGCGTCGCTCAGGATACCTTTCCAGCCGGGCATGGCAGTGCCGGGCAGGCCGTTGCGGATGGTGTTGGCCAGATCGGTGTCAGAGGGAAATTCGCTGTCGGAATCGGTGGTTTTAAATTTGAACAATCCAAGGGTGAAATCGCGCGGGGCGGGGTACATGCGATCAGCCGCGATGCCAAGGCCGTCGCCCTCATCCCCGTGGCATTGCGAACAGCGTTTCATATAAATCACGTCCACCGCGTTTGCGTCCAATTCGCCGCTAGGGGGGGTATCGGCCGCCTCAGTGGCTGTGCTTTCCGCCAGTTTCCACGAGCGCGGCTCAAACCCGGTGTAATCATAGAGAAATGAGATGATTTTCCAGACCTCATCCTCTTTCAGCATGTCCTCCCACACCGGCATGGCCGAGGCCCAGGGCGTGCCCTCAACCGGCAGGCCGGGGCCGCCTTTGGTGATGCGCCAGAACAGGAACGCCTCTTGCAGTTGCGCGATGGTGCCGACGTCTTGAAAATTGATCGGGCGCGGGGTGAAGGCCCCGGCGAAATGCCCGGTGCCGTCGAGTTTGTCCCCGTGGCAATAGACACAGTTTTTGTAGTAAAGCCCGGCGCCCTCGGTAATGATTTCGCGGTAGTCGTCAGAGTTTTCATCAAATTTGGCGCGATAGGGGTTTTCCAGCGTCAGAAGGTTATAGGTGTTGCCATACGCCTTGAGCGAGGAGGGCGGCGCGGGATGCACCGTGCGCAGCTCAACCGGCGAGGTGATTGAGGGTTTTACGGCGTTATACGTCAACGCGCCCGCGCCCGCGATCACCACGATAAAGGCCACGGCGCGCGGGGCCTTGCGGTTTGGTGCGCCAAAAAGCGACAGAAGCGGCGCGAAAAACCGGGTGGAGGTTTTGTTATCGAAGGTGACAACCAACAGCACGCCAACGGTGCAGATGCTCATGTAAGTGATCAAAATCGAGGCGGGCAGCGGCGGGTTGAGGATAAAGGCGAAAAACACAAAAAGGCCGATGAGAACCATCAGCGCCAGAGTCAGGGGATGTTTGAGAAAGCGCATAATTTTCCCCTATTCCGGCAGTTTCATCAGGTAATCAAGGATCAGGGTCATCTCGGCCTCGCTCATGTCATCGCCAAAGTAATCGGGCATCAGATCGGCCTCAAACCCGTCGGCGATTGTGGCGTTGGGGTTGGTGATGGCTGTCTTGATCTGGTCACGGTCCATGCGCGCGGACAGGCCGTTCAGGCTGGGGCCAAGATCGGCCCCGCTGCCGTTCAGATCGTGGCATCCGGCGCAGCCATATTCATCAATCACGCCCAAAGCGTCGGTGATCGGGCCGGTATCTTTGGGTGTGTCAGTCGGCTCTGGTGCGGGCAGGGTCATCAGGTGATTGACGATCAGCATCAGCTCGCTGGCAAACATGTCATCGGCAAATGTGTCAGGCATCAGGCCCGCGTCATAGCCCGGTGCAATATCGGCGTTGGGGTCCAGGATGGCCTCCATCACCTCGGCGCGGCTTTTGCGGTTGCTTATGCCGCCCAGATTTGGGCCAAGATCGGCCCCGCTGCCGTTCAGGTCATGACAGGCGGCGCAGGAGTATTTATCGAGGGCGGCGTCAAATGTTGTGACCGGGGCCTCAACCCTCCCCACATCACCCGTGGGCGCGGTTGCCTCGGGGGTCTCATCGGCAGAGGGCAAAGGCACCGTAGGCGTCAGGCCCGCGCGGTCTTGCAAAAAGGCGATGACGGCGTTGATCTCAACCGGGGAAAGCTCAATCGGGGGGGCGTTGACCACCGGCATTGGGCTTTGGGTATCATTGGTGCCTTTTTTGCCAAAGCCCGAGACCACGAAAGCGGAAGGCTTGAGCATGGATTCGCGGATATATTTTTCAACCGCTTCCGGCCCGTCGCCGTCGGCGGCAACACCGGTATAGCGCGCATCCGTCAGCCGCTCGGGGAAGGTTGCGGCAAGATCAAGCTCCAAAATATCGGGGGCGCGGCCCATGCCGTTATGACACAGCGTACAGGTGCCTTTGCCGGAAAACAGCCCCTCGCCAAGGGCGATCATGCCGGGCATATCAAGGCCATCGGTTGAGACCTCAACAGGCGCAGACAGGTCTGGCTCGACCTGCGGCAGGGAGTGGCTAACCAGCAGGAAAAACCCAAAAAGGACAAAGCTGAACAGGATCATGCGGGCGAAGGTCATGGGTTGCCCCCGGTGGTTTCCTGTTTGGTTTGACCAAGGCGCGACAGCCAAAAGACAAACACCATCACCGCCATGAAGGCCAGTGTTATGCCGGTGATTGTGTTGCCCGCGTCGCCAAGGGTTGGGATGTAATTCTCGGGCGAATTATCTTTCATCACCGTGTAGATATGCCAGTTGGTGCGCAAAGATGAGCGGATATAGCCCATCAGCCCCATCAGCCATGTGAAGGCCACCGGCAGCACAAAAAGCGCGTATTGTGAGCGTTCGGTCATGCGGCCCCAATGGACTTTTTCAGACTTGGCACCGCGCAGCATGAAGACGTCGATGATGACCGAGCCGATGATGATGGTCAGCGTGGTTACCACCTGCGGCACCGACGCGCCGACCTTGTAAACCGTGGGGGTGATATAGCCGTAAAGCCCGGCGGCGACGATGTTGGTGATGCCAGCCACATAAAGCGCCACCACCACCATATTGGCGGATTTGGCCCATTTGACCACCGGAATGCGTGACGAGCGGTAAAACATCTGGAACGACAGGAAGGTAAACACCAGCATCAGGTTCACGGCGGTGTTTTTGGCGGGCATAATGCCCAAAGGCCCAAGGATTTTATGATGCGTGCCGCCGAGGTTTTGAATTTCAGACGTGGTCAGGATCAGCGTGTGCGGCGTGACCCAAACCAGAAAGCCGCCGACGATCACCACGGCGATATATTTGACATATTTGGCATATTGCGCGCCGCGATCGGTGCGCATCAGGCCCGACCACAGGTAATAATTCGCCGCCAGCATAATCGTCCCGATCAGCACCGCCTGAATGATGAAAAGCCACGCCAGAATGCCGCCCATGGCGGTGATGCCCATCTGCTGGGAATAGGCGTAAATCTCGGCCATCAGCCAGTAGCCCGCAAAGGGCAGCGGCAAAAAGCCGAGGATGGCGATAAAGTTGGAGGTGTAGCCCATCCAATCATAATGCGCCTTTTTGACCGGGTCTTTTTCGGCCAGAAACATATAGGCGGCATAGCCCCCGACGATGGCCCCGCCATAGGCAATATTTGCCAGAAACCTGTGCAAATTCAACGGGTTCCACAGGGGGTTGCGGGTGGCCTCCCACACCGTGCCGGTGATGGCCCCATCGGGGGCGATGCCTGCGGGCGACATCATGAAACTGGTCCAGGCGTTGGCCACAAACATTAGGGTGAGGCCGACGGTATTGAGGATCAGGCCGATCGACATGTGATAATATTTGCGGTTGCCACGCCGCAGCGCATCCCACGAATAGAAGTAGATATAAAGGGTGATGCTTTCGAGACCAAACAGCAGCGCATAGATCAGCATCTGACCGCGAAACACCTTGACCATATAGCCCATCAGGTGCGGGTAAAATACCATCAGGGTCAGCAGCAGCCCGCCGCCAGCCAGAGCGGTCAGGGAATAGGCGGCCATGGTGATTTTCATGAATTCATGCGCCATATCGTCAAACCGGTCATCGCCGGTGACAACGCCCATGAACTCGGTCGCGATTGAGAAAAGCGGCACCGCCAGCACGAAGGCCGCGAGAAAGAGATGCATCTGCGCCATCGACCACGCCATTGTGCGCGCCGAGATGCCAGCGATGACCGGGTAATCCATCCGCGAAGGTTGCGGCGCGGGGGCAAGCGGCAGGGCATCAGTTGCGGCCGTGACCAGATCGGGCAGGGTGATGGCGATGAGGGCCAGAAGGGCGGCGATGAAATACTTCATTGCGGCATCAGATCCGCGCCCACGGGAAGGCCCTGCGCTTGCATGATGGATTTGTCGAGGGAATAGAAGACCCCGGCCCAGATCAGAAGGGCCAAGACGAATACCAGATATTTACGTGCGATCATTTCGCGGCCTCACCTGACATGTTAATGAATTGAAATGACGCCGTGATCGTAGATCAGAAGCCACCAGAAGAAATAGACCATCGCCACAGCGGTTGCGGCAAATACCAGCTTTCCCAAAGTTGTATTTTGCTTGTTGTCGTGCATCATTTCCCCAGGGTTTCCCTTGTAGCGGGTTGAATCAGACCCTGAAGCGACCACATTTGCGAATTGATGTAATTGACCGGTATCAAGTTTTGGTTTTTTAAAGCGTTTCGATATATTGCCCAAATTACTACAATGTGTCGAAACGCCCACGGCATATAAATGTTTCATACGTTTCGAGTTCAAGCCGGTGTCTCAACTTGAACTCGAAACGCTTTAGCTGGGGCCGGATGGGGTTAATATGCCGTGCCGCAGGCTTGCGATATTCGCTGCCTGAGGCGTGTGATGTAGGTATCCAGCGGCTCATCCACTTCTTGCGGGATGAGGAAAATCAGCTTGGCGGCTATGATATATGGCCGCCGTTTCCTGCCCTCTCCGGGGGTGTTGCTGGTGATGATTTCACGCACGATTTCAACGGTTTGCTGAGGATTTCCGCAATATCTGGGCAGGGCCGAGTTGTTGGCATACCAATCGGCGCTGTGGAAAATGAACAGCATGGTAAAGGCGGTTATGGCAAAAACGGCTAGGATACGTCGCATATTAACCGGCTATTATGCATCGGGGGGTGCGGGCAAGAGCAAAGCCGGAATTTGGGATTTTGTTACATAATTTAACAATTCCTGACAATTATTTACCAAACCAAAATCGTTATGCAACAACTGCCTGTCATAGGTGGGATCAGCCCTGTGAAACCCCTTAATCATACCCGGAAAGCTGCCGCTTTGAACACTTCACAAGCCGACAAGTGTCTGACCTGCGCAATCTGCTCTGAAAAGGGGGGGTTTTGCGATCACCTGACCGGGGATCAGCTTGGGGCGCTCAGTTTAAATTCGCGCCGGGCGATTTTGCGGCGCGGGGAATGCATTAGCAATGAGGAATTGCTGATCTGGCCGATTATGGTGATCACCATGGGCGTGCTCTCGATGCAACATTTGTTGGAGGACGGACGCAAAACCATCGCGGCGCTTTTCATGCCGGGTGATATTGTTGATATGCGCGGCATGGGCAATCGCCAGCGCGGGCATCTGATTGCGCTGGGAAAAACCGGGATTTGCCGGCTAGCGCCGGTAGAATTTGAAGCGGCTGTTGATGAAAACCTTGGCGCGCAAAAAGTGGCGTGGAATAGCCTTCGGGATCAGGCTTATCGCGCCATGGATCATGCCGCTGATCTGGCCAAGAAGCAGGCGTTGGAGAAGCTGGCCTCGTTTTTTCTTGAATGTCGCAGGCGGCAGGTTGACCGATATAACAAAGACCGGGTGCAGATTCCGGTGCGGCGGATTGATCTGGCGGATTATCTGGGGATGCAGCCCGAAACCGTAAGCCGGACCTTCAAGGATTTGCAGGCAAGGGGGGTTATTGCCTCTGAGGGTATTTCCAACCTGCGTATCTTGGATTTTCCGACCTTGCGCCGCATTGCCAATGGCGACAAACACACTCAAAATCAGAAGCCAAGGCATGACACCGATTTCAAACCAGCGAAAATCAGTTAAGGCCGGCGTTCTGCTGATCAATCTGGGCACGCCCGAGGCCACGGATTTCAAATCTGTGCGGCGCTATCTGAAGCAGTTTTTATCGGATAAACGGGTAATATCCGCGCGCGGGCCGCTGTGGTGGCTGATCCTGCATGGGATAATTTTGCGCAAGCGGCCACACAGCCTTGGCCGGGCGTATGAGGCGATCTGGAACAGGGATCTGGATGAAAGCCCGTTGCGGACATTTACCCGCTGTCAGGCGCAGAAGTTAACCGGGCGGCTTGCCGAACAGCCGCAGATCATGGTTGATTGGGCGATGCGCTATGGCACGCCGTCGATTGCCGCTGGTCTTGACGGGCTGATCAGGGCGGGCTGTGCGCGGGTGCTGCTTTTTCCGCTTTATCCGCAGTATAGCGCGGCCACCACCGGCACCGCGCTGGAGGCGGCGTATGCGGCTTTGAAAACGCATCATAAGCCGCCCGCGATTTGCAGCGTGCCGCCCTATTTTGATCATCCGGCTTACATTGAGGCGCTGGCAGGCAGTATCCGCAATCACCATGCCAACCTGCCGTGGGAGCCGGAGGTTACCATCGCGTCATTGCACGGGCTTCCGGTTGATTTTATTGTCAAAGGCGACCCCTATCAGGGGCAATGCGAGGCCAGTATAGATTTGCTGCGACGGGCGTTGGGCCTAAATAATACGCAGCTTTTACTAAGCTATCAGTCGCGCACGGGCCGTAAGGAATGGATTGGGCCGGATACCGAAGAAACCCTTGTTCGACTGGCGCGGGAGGGGGTGAAAAACCTTACAGTGATCGCCCCCGGGTTTGCCGCTGATTGCATTGAAACCCTTGAGGAATTGGGGCTGCGTGCGGTGAAGGCCTTTCGCGACGCGGGTGGGGTGCATATTTCGGTGGTCCCGTGCCTGAACGACAGTGATTTGTCGGTTGACCTGCTGGCGCAGTTGATCCGCGAGAATATTTAAGTGTTTCGGCTGAGTGGGAGGCCCCAGGGCGGTTTTTAACTTTCCGGGAGGTCGGCGCGGGGCACCCAGACATAGAATGTGGTGCCGGTGCCGGGCGTGCTTTCAACCCGGATATTGCCGTTGCTGCGGCTGACAAGCTGTTGGCTGATCGAGAGGCCCAGACCGGTGCCTTCGCTGCGTTTGGTGGTGAAAAACGGATCAAATATTGTCGCGACAATCTCGGGGGCCATGCCCGAGCCGGTATCCGTGACTTCGATCTCAACCCCTTCGGTGCCGCTCTGATCACGGTTGGCGGAGCGCAGGGTAAGCGCGCCGCCACCCGGCATGGCGTGGATGGCGTTGACCATCAGGTTGATCAGAACCTGTTGTAATTCGGTGCGGTTCATCGCCACCGTATGGGTGGCCTGCAAATCCATCTCAAGGCTAATATCGACCTTGTTCAGCAGGTGCTGCACCAGCGGGATGCAATCGTTAATCACCTCATCGGGGACGTGCTGATCTATCACCCCGGCGTATTCCTCGGGCCGGGCGAATTGCAGCAGTTTGTTGACCAGAATGTTGATCGAATGCACCTGCTCATAAATCAGGCTGAATTCGGTTTTGAGGGGGTCGGATCTGGGGCCTAATTCCTCGCGGATGACATCGAGATTGCCTTGGATCACCGCGATGGGGTTGTTGATCTCATGGGCGATACCGGCGGTGATCTCACCCACGGCGGCAAGCTTTTCCGAGACCACAAGCTGTTTGGTGGTGGCCTCAAGGCGCTGGTTGGCCTCGCGTAATTCGCGGGTGCGTTCTTCGACTTTGATGTTCAGCTCGCGCGCCCAGTTGCGTTGTTCGCGGTCGCGCTCCTCGACCTGTGCCAGCATCAGGTCAAGGTGCTTTGAAACGCGGCCAATTTCATCGTCGGAATGCGCCGTGCCCGAGCGCGCGCCAAGGTCGCCCTGTTCGGCGCGGGTGATGGTGTTGACCATCCGCTCAAGCGGGCGAAAGATGCTGCGGGCCATGCGCAGAAAGATCGGCACCGAAAGCGCGATTAGCAGCAGAAAGCCAAGCCCGATCATCAGTAATGTGCGTTTTTTGGCGGCGCGGAACGGACTGTCGAGGAAACCCACATAGAGCATCCCAACGCGGTTGCCAAAGCTGTCGATGACCGGCTCGTAGGCCGAAATATACCAGTCATTGACCACAAACGCGCGGTCGAGCCAGACATTGCCCTGATCCAGCACAGACGAGCGCACGGCGATGGAAACCCGTGTGCCAAGGGCGCGGACATTTTCAAACAGGCGCACATTGGTTGAGACGCGCACGTCTTCCAGAAACAACGTGGCGGTGCCGCGACTGCCTTCGGTCAGGCTGGCGGAGGGGTAGACCAGATCATTGATAGTGTCGATGAAATCAAGGTTGCGATTGAGCAATGTGCCCGCCACCAGCGTGCCTTTGGCGGCACTTACCGGCGTCGCCGTATGCACCACCATGCCGCGTGATTCTTCGGTGCGGGTGGTGGGCAGGGCGGCTTTGGTGGGCACCAGTTTTATCCGCGCCTGATCGGCGAGGGCGGGGGAGATAGCGGCCAGATCAGCGCTGGTGAAGATGTCAATCTGGGTGGCACCGGTGCCGCTCAGGGCGTCCTGCACCACCGGCCATTTGGCATACTCAATCATCGCCGCCGGGGGTGGGGCCATGATGATGTTGCCGCCGGGGGCGATGTAATAGAGAAAATCAAAGCCAAGGCGCCGGCGCTCAACCTCAAGAAAGGCGGGCATGGCGGCGTTGCCTTGCGCCCGTATGCGGGCAAAACCGGCGGACGCACCAAGCGCCTGAAGCCGCTCGGATGAGCGTTCGCGCAGGCGGGTGAGGAATTGATGCGCGATGGTCAGCTCGCCGTTGACCTTGGCAATCAGCAGCTTGTCAAACCGCGACGACCAGTTGACCACCACCGCGCCGATAAACAGCGGCATCACCACCAGCATCGGCAAAAGCGCGATGGCCAAAAGCCGCACCCGCACGGATTTGCGCCACGGCAGGCGCGGCTTTAGCGGGGCCGGTGGGGTTTGGGATCCGGTATCACGCATCCCACATGGCGCATTTGCGATCAATGGTTTTGCGCGACACGCCAAGGCGGCGGGCGGCCTCGGCGCGGTTGCCGTTGCAGGCGTCCAGCACGGTAAGGATATGCAGGCGCTCAACCGAGGCCAGCGAATCCACCGCTGCGGGGCTGTTGCCGCCTTCGGCGTCGCAGAACTCGGGCGGGAACTCGCCCAAAATCAACGAGCGTTCCACCAGATTGCGCAGCTCGCGCACATTGCCGGGCCAGTCATAGACCGACAGTTTGAGCAGCACACCTTCGGTCAGTGTCAGGGCAGGCAGGCCCAGCTCCTGTGACATCCGCTGCATGAACATGGCGCAAAGCTCGGGGATGTCGCCCCGGTGTTCGGTCAGTTTTGGCATGTGGATATTAAGCACATTGATGCGGTGGTAAAGGTCTTTGCGGAACTTGCCCGCCGCGACCGCCGCTTCGATATTGGCGTTGGTGGCAAAGATGAAGCGCAGATTAAGCGGCACCTCACGGGTGGAGCCGATCGGGCGGATGCGCATGTCTTCGATGACGCGCAAAAGGGTGGCCTGTACGGTGGGGGGCAGCTCGACAATTTCATCCAGAAATAACGTGCCGCCACGGGCGTGAAACAGCAATCCGTCTTTGTGGCCGGTGCCCTGATCGCCACTGATTGAGCCAAACAGCTCATTGGCGATGATCTCGGGCGAGACTGCGGCGCAGTTGACTGGCACAAACGGTTTATCGGCGCGGTCAGACATGGCGTGCAGGGTGCGGGCGGCAATCTCTTTGCCGGTGCCACTGTCGCCGGTGAACAGCACTGAGGTCGGTTGTGGCGCGATGCGGGTGAGGGTGTCGCGGATGTCGGAAATCTCATGTGAGGCGCCCAAAAGGCGGCCGCGCCCGGTCATGGCTCCGGCGGATAGCTCGTGTTTGAGCAGATAGTTTTCGCGGCGCAAATGCTGTCGGTCGATGCAGCGGGCGACGGCGTTGAGGATTTGGTTGGAGCGGAACGGCTTGAGCACAAAATCCGCCGCCCCGGCGCGCAGGGCCTCGATCGCGGTTTCAAGATCGGCGAAGGCCGTCACAAGGATGGCATCGGCGAAAAACCCAACGGCGCGCTGTTCGCGCAGCCATTCAAGGCCGGTTTTGCCGGGCATGACATTATCAAGGATCACGATATCGAAATGCGCCTGATCGAGATGCGCCGAGGCCTCTTCTACATTGGCGGCTTGCTCAACCCGTTTGCAGCGCGGGCTAAGGATTTTGACCAGAAAATTGCGCATTCCCGGCTCATCATCCACCACCAATACCGAGGCCAGCGCCAGATCGGCACCGAACTCGGTTGGTTTATTCGCGGGGTCACCCGGGGCGGGGACGTTTGGCTTGTTCATTGGCTCGTTTGCGGCTCGTTTGCGGCTCGTTTGCGGCTCGTCTGCGTTGGCCCCGGGGGGGAATTATTCCCCGGGGGTGCTGGAAAGGTTATCCGGCGCAGGGGTGTTACCTGTGTCGGCGATTTCATCATACCACAGGTTATGATGCTCTTTTGCCCACTGAACATCAACCTTGCCGCTTTTCATCGAGTCAAGCGCGCCTTCCATGCCGACCGACCCCAGATAGATATGAGCGATAATCACCGCCATCATGATGAAGCCAAGGGCCACATGCCAGAACTGGGCATATTGCATTTCTTCCTGCGGCGAGAGCGCGCCAGCGGCGTCACCCATGCCCAGAAGTTGGGCGATGCCAAGGGAATTGAGCACATCCAGCACCGGCGCAAACACCGTAATCTGAAAGGGAAACAAAAGGGCGAGTCCCGTGAGTGATATAAGCCCGCCGAAGATGATTACGATCCAGAAGATGATCTTTTCGCCGGCGTTGAATTTACCAGCGTCCGGATGCACGCCCTTGGTGAACAAGCCGCCGCCCTTGAGCAGCCAGCGGATGTCGGTGCCGTTGGGGATGTTTTTCAAGGCCCAGAGCAGGAAGCTGAGGATCAGCCCGGCGATGAACACCCAAGCCACGTTATTATGCACCACCTTGCCAGCGGTGGCGATCACCGAAAACGCGCCTTTGCCAAACAGCGGTATAATCGCGATGCGGCCAAACAGCAGCGAAAGCCCGGTGAGCGCGAGAAGGATAAAGGGGATGGCCATGGCCCAGTGGGCGATGCGCTCGAGCAGGGAAAACCGCAGGACGGTGATGCCGGTTTTGCCGCCTTCGATCATGATTTTGCCCCGGATGACATAAAAGGCCAGCAGCGCAAGCAGCATTGCCAGCATCAGGTAGCCACCATAGGCGGGTAAAATGCCGCGTCTGACCTTCAGCCAGCGCATACCACCATCTTGGATGATCACGGTTGCAGCCGGACCGCTGGTGGACGAGGTAATATCAGCCGAGCCATAGCGCAGGGCGCGCCAAAGCTCGGGGTCTGAGACGCCGCCAAGGGTGCCAAGCCGGCCGCTGGTTGAGGTGGATTGGCTGGGCGTTCCAGTGGCGGATTTGCGGAATTCGTCATCAATTTGCAGGCCGCTTTGGCGGGCCATAATATCTTCAAGGGTTTGCGCTCCACCAGTGGCGGCGCGGGCATCACCCGTGTTTTGCGCCATGGCCGGTGATATGGCCCAGGCAGACATAATCAACGACAGGATCAGCGCAATTATACGGTGCGATAACATCGTGGAACTCCTATTATGGATCAGCATTTTTGGGCGACATCGCAGTCGCCGGTGCAATATAAAGCGTAGGCCGGGCTTAAGCCCGGCCTACCTTGCAGGTTTAGTTGCCTTTTTGGCCGTAAGCCGTGCCCCAGCCCCAGGCACCAGAGCCAAAGCCGCGTGACACGACCCGCTCGCGGTAGATGCCCGAGACAACGTTGCCGTCGCCCGCCAGAAGCGCCTTGGTTGAGCACATCTCGGCGCAGATCGGCAGCTTGCCTTCCGCAATACGGTTGCGCCCGTATTTTTGGAATTCGGCCTGACTGCCGTCTTCTTCTGGGCCGCCTGCACAGAAGGTGCATTTGTCCATCTTACCGCGCGAGCCGAAATTGCCGGCCTGCGGAAATTGCGGCGCGCCGAACGGGCACGCATAGAAGCAATAGCCACAGCCGATGCACAGATCCTTGGAATGCAGCACGATGCCATCCGCCGTCTGATAGAACACATCCACCGGACAGACCGCCATGCAGGGCGCATCCGAGCAATGCATACAAGCCATCGAGATTGACCGCTCACCGGGGGTGCCGTCACCAATGGTGACGACCCGGCGGCGGTTAATGCCCCATGGCACATTGTTCTCATTTTTGCAGGCGGTTACGCAGGCATTACACTCAATGCAGCGTTCCGCATCACAGAGAAACTTTACTCTTGCCATTTCTCAATCCTCCTTCAAGCTGCAGTGATTTTGCAAAGAGTCACTTTTGACTCTTGCATTTGAGTGACGCTGTCATAGCCATAGGTCATGGCCGTATTCGCGGCCTCGCCCAGCACATAAGGATCGGCACCTTCGGGGTATTTATCCCGCAGATCCCTGCCTTCAAAATGCCCGCCGAAGTGGAAGGGCAAGAAGACGACACCTTCGCCAACCCGGTTGGTAACCATGGCCGCAACCTTGATCTTGGCCCCTTCAGCGCCTTCGACCCAGATTTGCTGTCCGTCGCGGATGCCCAGATTATTGGCATCCCGGGTGTTGACCTCGGCAAACATTTCCTGCTGAAGCTCCGCCAGCCACTTGTTCGAGCGGCTTTCATCGCCACCGCCTTCATACTCAACCAGACGTCCCGACGTCAGAATCATCGGATACTCCTTCGAGAAGTCGTTTTTCTGGATTGAGGCGTACATAGTCGGCAGGCGGTAGGCCTGTTTATCCGCATATGTCGGGTAATCCTTAACCAGATCACGACGGTTGGTATAAAGCGGCTCGCGGTGAACCGGGACTGGATCGGGGAAAGTCCAGACCACGGCGCGGGCCTTGGCGTTGCCAAATGGCGCGCATTCATGGGCAATCGCCACGCGGATGATGCCGCCTGAAAGGTCGGTTTTCCAGTTGGTCTTGTCACCAGCGACCGCCTCGATTGAGGCACGTTCGGCGTCGGTCAGTTCACTGTCCCAGCCAAGCTCTTTGAGCATCGCCATAGTGAACTCTGGATAGCCGTCCTGAATGTCGGAATCGACACTATAGACGCCTTCAGCCAGCAGGTTGACCCCATCACGTTCCACCCCAAAGCGGGCGCGGAATGTCAGGCCGCCTTTAGACACAGGTTTGGACATGTCATAAAGGTTTGGCGTTCCGGGATGGCCCAGCTCGGGCGTGCCCCAGCAGGGCCATGGCAGACCGTAATATTCGCCGTCCACCGGCCCACCGATGGCCTGAAGCGTGGTGCGGTCAAAGGTGTGCTGATTGGCCATATGCGCTTTGATACGCTCAGGTGCCCAGCCGGAATAGCCGATGGTGAACATGCCACGGTTAAACTCGCGCGTAAGGTCCTCGACATTAGGCTGATCATCGCCATCCATCGAGATGTTGCGGAAGATCTTGTCCGTCCAACCGAATTTACGGGCAAACTTGGCCATGATGTCTTGATCGGGCAGGCTTTCAAACACCGGCTTGGTCACTCTATCACGCCACTGAACCGTGCGGTTGGAAGCGGTCACAGACCCCCGGGTCTCGTACTGAGTGCAGGCCGGCAGCAGGTAAACGCCATCGGTGCGGTCATGCATCACGGCGGAAACCGTTGGATAGGGGTCAATCACCACCAGCATATCCAGCTTTTCCATCGCCGTTTTCATTTCCTTACCACGGGTTTGGCTATTGGGCGCGTGGCCCCACAGAACCATGGCGCGCACATTGTCGGGCTGATCAATATTGTCTTTGTCTTCGAGAACACCGTCAATCCAGCGCGAGACAGGAATGCCCTTGAGGTTCATCAATGGCTTGTCGGCACCTTCGGCATCTTTGATGCTGTCGAACCGGCCTTTGAGCCAATCAAGGTCTTCCTCCCAGACACGCGCCCAGTGGGCCCATGCGCCTGCGGACAGGCCGTAATAGCCGGGCAGGGAATGCGACAGAACACAGAAATCCGTGGCGCCTTGCACGTTGTCGTGGCCCCGAAAAATGTTGGTGCCGCCGCCTGAGACGCCCATGTTGCCAAGGGCCAGTTGCAAGATGCAATAGGCACGGGTGTTGTTGTTGCCGGTGTGGTGTTGCGTGCCACCCATGCACCAGATCAGGGTGCCGGGGCGGTTGTTGGCCAATGTCCGGGCCACCCGCTCAAGTTGGCTTCCGGGCACGCCGACGACGCGCTCAACTTCCGCAGGGTTCCACTTGTTTACCTCGGTTCTGATTTCATCCATGCCATAGACGCGGGTGCGGATGAATTCCTTGTCTTCCCATTCATTTTCAAAAATGTGCCACAAGATGCCCCAGATCAGCGGCACATCGGTGCCGGGACGGATGCGCACATGCTCGTCGGCGTGGGCCGCCGTGCGGGTGAAGCGCGGATCACACACAATGAGGGAAGCGTTGTTTTGCTCTTTCGCCTTCATCAGGTGCAATAATGACACCGGATGCGCCTCGGCGGGGTTGCCGCCGATCACCAGAATGGCCTTGGAATTGTGGATGTCGTTGAAGCTGTTGGTCATGGCGCCGTAGCCCCATGTGTTGGCAACACCG
>CAZZKL010000044.1:0-14432 GCA_964655135.1 uncultured Roseovarius sp.
ACCACCAAAGAGCTACCCGAAAGTGAAAAAAGTTTGTTTTCAGAACCAATAAAAATGCGCACACCTTCGCCTTCGTCGGTTAATTCCAGAAAATCGGCAATATCGCGCTTGCGCTCAAGGTCGTCAAACAGGGTTCGGATGCGCTCAAGGTCTTCTTCTTCGGTTTCCGAATCAAGCAAGTTTGATCGGCCACGCACGATCAGGCGCTCGTAATTTTCGCCTTCACCATCCCAGACCGCAAGGCCGCTTTCGACCATATCGCGGGCAAGCTGATCAATCTCAAGACGCCGGGCGGTGATTTGCC
This sequence comes from uncultured Roseovarius sp., assembly GCA_964655135.1. GTDB lineage: Bacteria > Pseudomonadota > Alphaproteobacteria > Rhodobacterales > Rhodobacteraceae > Roseovarius. The sequence continues at coordinate 305 of CAZZKL010000044.1, forward strand.
CGGCGATCACGGTTTGCAGATCCGACAGGGTTTTGCCCTCGATCAGGGCATTGAGAAAATTTGCCGCCTCGCGCATCGAGCTTGGGGTCTGCCCCGGCGGCGGGGTGAAAATGCGGTTTTCCACATGGCCATCGGCAAACACCAGCACCACCAAAGCGCGGTCATGGCCAAGGCTGACAAATTCAATATGTTTGATCGGGGCCTCGTGTTTGGGGACCAAAACCAGCGACGCGCCATGGGTGACACCCGAAAGCGCCGAGCCGATACGGTCAAACATGCCCGACATATCCGGGGCATCCACGCCAAGGGTGGCATCAATCTTTTGCCGGTCATCATTGCTGAGGTCGCCCACCTCCAACAGCCCGTCAACGAACATCCTGAGGCCCTCTTGCGTGGGGATGCGCCCGGCGCTGATATGGGGGCTGTCGAGCAGGCCAAGGTATTCAAGGTCTTGCATCACGTTGCGAATGGTGGCGGCGCTGACCTTTTCGCTCATGTCACGGGTCAGGGTGCGGGACCCCACCGGATCACCATTGGCGAGATAACCCTCAACCACGCGCCTGAACACCTCGCGCGAGCGGGCGTTCATTTCATTAAGGAGCTGACTGCTGTTGGTCATGGTCACCTGTTTGGCCTGTGGCACGTCACTAAAGGCCGAAGCGGCGCAAAGGTCAATCGGGGTTGCGCTTGGCTATCGGTCGATTGTATCCCGGTGGGCAACAATTATAAGGATAGTATCATGCGCCCGTCGGGAAGAGAGTTAAACCAGATGCGCCCGGTTTCAATAGAGACCGGTGTGACAAAACATGCGGAAGGGTCTTGTATGATCCGGGTGGGCGACACTCATGTGCTCTGCACCGCCTCGATTGAGCCTCGGGTGCCGTCGTTTATCAAGGGCTCGGGCCTTGGCTGGGTCACGGCGGAATACGGCATGTTGCCGCGATCAACCACCTCACGGATGCGGCGCGAGGCGGCGGTGGGCAAGCAGGGCGGGCGCACGGTGGAAATTCAGCGGCTGATTGGCCGGTCGCTCCGCGCAGGCATTGACCGCGTGGCGCTGGGCGAGCGGCAGATCACCGTCGATTGCGATGTGATTCAGGCCGATGGCGGCACCCGTTGTGCGGCGATTACCGGCGGTTGGGTGGCGCTGCGGCTGGCGGTTAATAAGTTAATGAAGGCGGGCGATGTTGTCAGTGATCCGATGGTTGATCCGGTGGCGGCAGTGTCTTGCGGGATTTACGCCGGGCAACCGGTGCTTGATCTGGATTACCCTGAGGATAGCGAAGCGGGGGTTGATGGCAATTTCATCATGACCGGCTCAAAACGTCTGATTGAGGTGCAGATGTCGGCAGAAGGATCAACCTTCAGCCGCGATCAGATGAATGAATTGATGGATCTGGCCGAGGCGGGGGTGGATGCGCTGGTGGCGCTGCAAATGGCGGCGGTCAATGCGTAAATTTACCGGAAATACCTTGGTGATTGCCACCCATAACGCGGGCAAGCTGAGGGAAATTTCCGATTTGCTTGCGCCTTACAAGGTGAATGTTTTGGGCGCTGCCGGATTGGGGCTGGATGCGCCCGAGGAGACGGAAACAAGTTTTGCGGGCAATGCCAGACTCAAGGCACATGCGGCGGCGGTGGCCACTGGCCTGCCTGCCTTGGCGGATGATTCTGGCATTGAAATCAAAGATTTGTATGATGCTCCGGGGGTGTATACCGCCGATTGGGCCGAAACCGATCAGGGCCGGGATTTTGCCATGGCCATGGGCAAGGTGCATGATCAGTTACAGGCCAGCAGCGCAGATCAGCCGTGGAAAGCCCGGTTTTGTTGCACGCTGGTGCTGGCCTGGCCGGATGGCCATGATGAGGTGTTTGCCGGTGTGGTCAATGGCCGGATCACCTGGCCAATGCGCGGGCGTGAGGGCCATGGCTATGACCCGATTTTCACCCCGGACGGGCATGAACTTACCTTTGGCGAAATGGCAGCAGATAAGAAAAACCGCATCAGCCACCGGGCAGATGCCTTTGCCAAACTCGTGACTGATTGTTTTGCCTGAGGATTGGAAACAGGGCGGTTTTGGGCTTTACCTCCACTGGCCGTTTTGTCAGGCGAAATGCCCCTATTGCGATTTCAACAGCCATGTGGCGCGTGAAATAGATCAGACGCAATGGATGAATGCCTATTTAACCGAGATTAACAGATATGCCGAACTGCTTCCCGGTCGGGTGCTGAATACAGTGTATTTTGGTGGCGGCACGCCCAGCCTGATGCAGCCCGATATTGTGGCCGCAATTATGCAGCGGATCAGGCAATGCTGGCCTCAGGTCAATGATCTTGAGGTGACGCTTGAGGCCAATCCCGGCTCGGTCGAGGCAGGGCGGTTTGCGGGCTATGCGCAGGCCGGTGTTTCACGGATTTCCATGGGGTTTCAGGCGCTCAATGACACAGATTTACGCCGGTTGGGGCGCATTCATACGGTGGCCGAGGCGCGCAGGGCCTATGATATTGCCCGCAAATATTTTGACCGGGTCAGTTTTGATCTGATTTACGCGCGTCAGGATCAGAGCCTTGAAGCGTGGCAAGATGAGCTGCGCGAGGCGGTAAGCATGGCGGCAGATCATCTGTCACTTTATCAACTTACGGTTGAAAACGGCACGGCATTTGGCGATCGTTATGCCAAAGGGGGCCTGCGCGGATTGCCCGGTGATGATCTGAGCGCGGATATGTATCAGGTGACGCAGGAAATTTGCGATGCGGCGGGTTTGCCGGCTTATGAGGTGTCGAACCACGCCCGGCCGGGGGCGGAATCGCGCCACAACCTGATTTACTGGCGCTATGGCGATTACATCGGCATTGGCCCCGGCGCGCATGGGCGGATCACCGATGGCAGGCGGCGGGCAACGGTGGCGTGGTCGTCGCCCGAGCGCTGGCTGCAAGCGGTGGATCAGGGATCGGGGGATAAATCATCCGAGGCCCTCACGGCGCGTGATCAGGCCAATGAATATCTGATGATGGGCCTGCGCATTCTTGGCGGAATTGACCGGGCGCGGTTTGAAGCCTTGGCCGGGCGGGCGTTACCCGAAGAGGTTTTGACCCATCTGCACACGATTGGCATGATCCAGCTACCGGGGCCACGGATTGAGGCGACGGATCAGGGCAGGATGGTGCTGAATTCGGTGATCAAAGAGCTGCTGTTGGATTAGGATTATTTGCTGAGAATGCGGCACAGATCGTCAAGCTGATCCAGCGTATCATATTGAATTGTAAGCTTTCCACCTTCTTTTCCGGGCTTGTGATCAACCATAACCTTGAGGCCGAGATTGGCCGATAAATCCCCTTCCAGTGCTTTGGTATCGGCGTCCTTCAAGGGGATTTTCGCGGGCTTTGACGGTTTCCGTTTCACCCCGGATTTCGCCAGCTTTTCGGTTTCGCGCACCGACAGGCCCTGTTTTACCACAAGCCGGGCAAGGGTCAGCGGCACCTCGGAAGTGATCAGCGCGCGGGCGTGGCCAGAGGTCAGTTTGCCTTCGCGCAAAAACGCCAGAACCTCGGGCGGCAGGGTCAAAAGGCGCACGGAATTGGCGATATAACTGCGGCTTTTGCCCAGAACTTCGGATAGTTTTTCCTGGGTGTGGCCAAACTTTTCCATCAACTGGCTATAGCCCGCCGCCTCTTCCACCGGGTTGAGATCGGCGCGCTGGATATTCTCGATTATGGCAACTTCCAGAACCTCGGTATCATCAAAGTCGCGCACAATCACCGGGATCTCATGCAGCTTGGCCATCTGGGCGGCGCGCCAACGGCGTTCACCAGCAACAATCTCATAACCGTCTTGTTGCGACGGCGAGGCACGCACAATCAAAGGTTGAATAATGCCTTTCTCTCGGATCGACGCACTGAGATCAGCAAGCTTTTCTTTGTCAAAGCTGCGGCGCGGCTGATTGGGGTTGGGATTGACCTTTTCAATCGGCACCAGAAGATCGGCACTGTTGACGGCGCTGGCATTATTGGCCGGCGCGTCATTCACATCCGCCATAAGCGCGGAAAGCCCGCGTCCGAGACCTCGTTTAGCTGTTTTTTTCGCCATTCTTGGCGGCTCCTTCATTATTCAGACACTAACCCGCGCCTGATTTTTGATCAATTCCCGCGCCAGATCACGATAAGCACGCGCGCCTTTGGACGTGCTGTCATAGTCAAGCACCGATTGGGCGTATGAGGGGGCCTCACTGACACGGACATTACGGGGAATTAGGGTTTTGAACACCAGCACACCAAGGTTATCGCGGGCATCCTGTTCGACCATGCCAGAAAGGTTGTTGCGGGCGTCAAACATGGTTAAAACAACGCCTTCAAGGCGCAGGTCGGGATTGGCGGTTTGGCGCACTTCGCGGATGGTCAGCATCAGTTGCGACAGGCCTTCAAGCGCGAAAAATTCGCTTTGCAGCGGCATCAGGACAGAATCCGCCGCGACCATGGCATTGATCGTCAGAAGGTTGAGCGAGGGCGGGCAATCAATCAGGATATAATCCAGACCAAATTTTTTCATGGTTTTCTGGCGCAGCGCCTCGCGCAACAGGAAGCTTCTGTTTTTATTGGACAAAAGCTCCATATCGGCAGAGCTGAGATCAACCGTTGCGGGGATGATCGCAAGGTTTTTGGTGGCGGTTTTCTGGATCAATTTGGTCAGGGGCACGTCTTCTAAAAGCAGGTCATAGGTTGTCAGCTCACGCGCCTCCGGCCCAATCCCCAGCCCGGTTGAGGCATTGCCCTGCGGGTCCAGATCAACAATCAAAACCTTGTGCCCGGTCTCGGCCAAGGCGGCGGCAAGATTGATCGTGGTGGTGGTTTTGCCCACGCCGCCTTTTTGGTTGGCAATCGCAATGATCTTTGGTCCGCGCGCGGGCTTGGGTTCAGACACGGGAGATTCCTTGGATTTTTAAAATAACAGGGCCGGATTCGGTTGTACTTGTAGCAAGCTGATGCCGGAAATGCCACTTGCTTTGCGCCTCATTCAGCTCTTTTTGCCAGTTTTCGCCTTTCATAAACAGCGCGGTGCCATTTGGGGCCAGGTGGCGGTCGGCAAATTCAAGCAATGACGTAAGATCAGCCAGCGCCCGCGCCGATAAAATATTGGCGTTCAGAGATGGAATTTTCTCAATCCGGTCGTTAATGACCGTCGCGTTAATACCAATTTCGCGAATCACACTGCGCAGGAAGGTAGCTTTGCGCAGATCGCTTTCCACCAGGGTGATTTTGGCCGGGGAGCCGGTTTCCATCGCCATGATAGCGATGACCAAACCGGGAAAGCCGGCACCAGAGCCAAGATCGGCCCAATGGGTGATGGGATGTTGTGCAAGATGGTAAATTTGAGCGGAATCAATGATATGGCGCTGCCACAGGTGGGGAATCGAGGCTTTTGACACCAGATTAATGGTAGGATTCCATTTGCGCAGCAGGGCGGCGTATTGCTCAAGCCGCGCCATTGTTTCATGTGAAACATTCGGCCGCTGTTCGGTCATGCGGATTTATCCCGCGCCCGCGCCTTAAGATGCGACAGCAGAAGGGTGAGTGCGGCGGGCGTCATGCCATCAATCCGCCCGGCCTGTGCCAGATTGGCGGGGCGGGTGGCGATAAGTTTGGATTTCATCTCATTTGACAGGCTTTCGATGCGTTTATAATCAAAATTCGCGGGGATTTCATGGGCCTCATCGCGGCGCATCATCTCAACATCGCGGGCCTGACGGTCAAGGTAATTGGCATAAATCGCGTCTTTTTCAAGCTGAGCGCGGGCTTCAAAGTCAATATCTGCCAAGCCCGGGTCGAGCGGCAACAACATGTTGAAGTTAACATCCGGGAAGGCCAGAAGCTGATAACCGCTGCGACGAGAGCCGTCCTGCCGCACCTTAAGGCCCAGATCAGACAGTTGATTTGGGGTATAGGTTTTATCCTGAAGCACCGAGCGGGCCTTGTTCAGGCGGTCCATTTTGCCCAGAAACGCGGCTTTGCGGGTGTCGCTGACACATCCCAAAGCGATGCCTTTGGCGGTCAGGCGCTGATCGGCGTTGTCGGCGCGCAAAGACAGGCGAAATTCGGCGCGGGAGGTGAACATGCGGTAAGGCTCTGACACGCCACGGGTGATCAGATCGTCAATCATCACGCCGATATAGCTTTCAGAGCGGCTAAAGATCACCGGGTCACGGTTTTGCACCGCAAGGGCGGCGTTGAGACCGGCCACAAGGCCTTGGGCGGCGGCCTCTTCATAGCCGGTGGTGCCGTTGATCTGACCGGCCAGATAGAGGCCGGGCACGGATTTGAGCGCCAGCGTGGCATCAAGCGCGCGGGGGTCGACGTAATCATATTCAATCGCATAGCCGGGTTGCAAAATCACTGCGTTTTCAAGGCCTTTGATAGAACGCACATAATCAATCTGCACGTCCTCGGGCAGGGATGTAGAAATGCCGTTGGGGTAAATGACATGATCCGACAGGCTTTCGGGTTCAAGGAATATTTGATGCGAGGTTTTATCAGCAAAGCGCACGATTTTATCCTCAATCGAGGGGCAATAACGCGGGCCGATGCCATCGATATGGCCACCATACATCGCCGAGCGGGCGAGGTTAGTGCGGATAATGTCGTGGGTTTGGGGGTTTGTGTGGGTGATACCACAGGCAACCTGCCGCGCCGTGGGCTTGTCGGAGAGAAATGAGAACATCGTAGGCTGATCATCGCCCGGTTGGCTGTCAAGGATGTCCCAGTTGATGGTTTTGCCGTCAAGACGCGGCGGGGTGCCGGTTTTGAGGCGACCGAGATTGAGATCAAAGCTATCTATGCGCTCGGCCAGTTTTATCGAGGGCTTATCGCCCATGCGGCCACCGGGGCGGGAGATGTCGCCGATATGTATGACACCGCGCAGGAAGGTGCCGGTGGTGAGGATCACGGCAGCGGCTTTAATCTCACTGCCGTCTTGCAAGATCACGCCGGTGACGCGGGGGCCGGAGAGTATAAAATCACAGGCCTCGCCTTCGAATATGCTGAGATTTGGGCAGGTTTGCATCTCGGATAGCATCGTATCGCGGTATATTTTGCGGTCGGCTTGGGCACGGGGGCCTTGTACGGCGGGGCCTTTGCGGCGGTTGAGCAGACGAAATTGGATGCCGGCACGGTCGGCAACACGGCCCATGACGCCGTCCATCGCATCAACCTCACGCACCAGATGGCCCTTGCCAAGGCCGCCGATTGCCGGGTTGCAGGACATCACACCAATGCCCGAGCGGCGCAGGGTCAGCAGCGCAGTGCGCGCGCCCATGCGGGCGGAGGCGTGCGCCGCCTCGGCTCCGGCGTGTCCGCCGCCAATTACCACAACATCAAAATCCGAATGTTTCACGTGAAACAATCCTTACTTGCCCGTTTCATTTGCCAATACAGAAGCTGAGAAATATTTCATCCAGCACATTCTCAATGTCTACTCGTCCGACCAGAGAATCAAGGGCGCGGATGGCCGTGTGTAGTTCTTCGGCGGTGATGTCGGCGGTGACCTCATGACGCGGGAGCAATTCCAGGGCGGATTCAAGCGCCGTGACACCGCGCTGCATCGCCTGTTTATGGCGCAGGCGGGTGGCAATGCCAGCCCCGGAGGCACGGGTTTTCAGGGCGCTGGTAATGCGGTCAATCAGGTCGGTCACGCCATGACCTGTTTGGCCTGATATAGCGTTGGTTTTATCCGCCAGCAGGTCGGCCTTGGCGGTTAGAATGATGTCGTCCGGCTGCTGAGGCAGATCGGGCAACGCGCCGTTTTCCACCAGAAAAACCCGCAGGTCGGCCTGCGCCGCACGGGTGCGGGCGCGGTCGATGCCGATGGTCTCAACCGCGTCCTGGGTGGCGCGCAGACCGGCGGTATCCAGAAGGGTGACGGGCAGGCCATCAAGGTCCATCCGCACTTCGATCACGTCGCGGGTGGTGCCCGCAAATTCCGAGGTGATTGCCGCGTCACGACCGGCTAAGGCATTGAGAAGAGTGGATTTTCCGACATTTGGCGCGCCTACGATAGCAATTTCAAAACCGGAGCGGATGCGCTCGGCATGGCCCACGCCTTTGATTTCAGCGTGCAGGGAATTGATCACGGTTTTGACCAGATCGGTAACCTCGGGGGTGACGTCAACCGGCACGTCCTCGTCGGCGAAATCTATCGTTGCCTCAAGCAGGGCGGCAGCGCGGATCAGGTTTTGCCGCCAGCCTTCGGCGCGTTTGCCAAGATCGCCGGAGAGGACGCGCAGGGCTTGACGACGCTGGGCCTCGGTCTCGGCATCAATCAGATCGGCGAGGCCTTCGACTTGGGTCAGATCAAGACGGCCATTTTCAAGCGCGCGGCGGGTGAATTCGCCGGGGTCTGCCGGGCGCAGGCCGGGGATTTGTGACAGCACATCCAGAAGCGAGGACACCACGGCGATGCTGCCATGGACCTGCAGCTCAACCACATCTTCACCAGTGAAGCTGTGCGGTGCCGGGAAAGTCAGGATCAGGGCCTCGTCAATGCGAATACCATCCGCCGCGCGCAATACCCGCAGGGAGGCCGTGCGCGGCGTGGGGGTGTCACCACAAAGCGCGCGGACAGCGGTCAGGGCCTGAGGGCCGGACAGGCGGATCACCGCAACCCCGGCTTTGCCTTGCGCCGTTGAAAGGGCATAGACGGTATCCATCGCGGTTACCCGGTCAGGTGTTCATTGAATCGAAGAAATCCGCATTGGTTTTGGTTTGCTTCAATTTCGACATCAGGAACTCAATCGCGTCGGTGGTGCCCATCGGATTAAGAATGCGGCGCAGCACGAAGGTTTTTTGCAGATCAATCTTGTTGGTCAGCAGATCCTCTTTGCGGGTGCCGGATTTGAGAATATCAATCGCCGGGAAGATCCGCTTGTCGGTGATCTTGCGATCCAGCACAATTTCAGAGTTGCCCGTGCCTTTGAATTCTTCAAAGATCACCTCGTCCATGCGGCTGCCAGTATCAATCAGCGCGGTTGAGATAATCGTAAGCGAGCCGCCCTCTTCGATGTTACGCGCCGCGCCAAAGAAGCGTTTTGGCCGTTGCAGGGCGTTGGCATCGACACCACCCGTGAGAACCTTGCCCGACGAGGGCACCACGGTGTTATAAGCGCGGCCCAGACGGGTAATGGAATCAAGCAAAATAACAACATCGCGTTTATGTTCAACCAGACGTTTGGCTTTTTCGATCACCATTTCGGCCACCGCAACGTGGCGGGTTGCCGGCTCATCAAAGGTTGAGCTGATGACCTCACCTATGACCGAGCGCTGCATATCCGTCACCTCTTCGGGGCGCTCATCAATCAGCAGAACGATCAGATAGCATTCGGGGTGATTAGCCGCGACGCTGGCGGCGATGTTTTGCAGGATCACAGTTTTACCAGTGCGCGGCGGGGCGACAATCAGACCCCGCTGGCCTTTGCCGATCGGGGCAACCAGATCAATGATCCGGGCGGTTTTATCCTTGATGGTCGGGTCTTCGATTTCCATCGTCAAGCGCTCATCCGGATAGAGCGGTGTGAGGTTTTCAAAGGCTATTTTATGCTTGGCTTTTTCGGGGTCTTCAAAGTTGATTTGCGTCACATTGATCAGAGCAAAATAACGCTCATTATCATCGGGCTGCTGCATCTGGCCGTCGATGGTATCGCCGGTGCGCAAAGAATGCAGGCGGATAATATCGGGCGAGACATAAATATCATCGGGACCGGGAAGATAATTGGCCTCGGGCGAGCGCAAGAAGCCAAAACCGTCTTGCAAAACTTCCAAAACGCCATTGCCGTAGACCGTCCAGCCCTCCTCGGCGCGCTCTTTCAGGATTGAGAACATCATCTCACCCTTGCGCATGGTTGAGGCGTTCTCAATCTCAAGCTCTTCTGCCAGAGCAAGAAGGTCTTTGGGTTTCTGGGCTTTGAGATCAGCCAGATTCAGGCGCTCTTCGGACATCGGTAATACTCTCGCAAACGGCCCAGTGGGCGCGTATTTCATTTTAGGTATGGAAAAAACAGCGATCCCGGACGGGGGCTTGGGCAGGCTTTTAAAGGGCTGCGTGCGATGAGTCAATCATCGCTCAGAAACGCACCACCACCGAGAGGACGATGATCACCAGCAAAACCGTGGGCACTTCGTTCATCAACCGATATTGGCGGCCAGTGATTTTATTCTCACCCCGGGTGAAATCCTTGCGCCGCCGGGCCAGCCAGTGATGCATTTCCGTCATCCCAAGGATCGATGCGCCTTTGGTGTAGGGCCAGATCGCCGACCAATCGACAAGCCCCGGCGTGAGGACAAGCATGATGCCAAAGACCCAAGTGGCAATCATCGCCGGGTTCATGATCATCCGCAGGAGCTTGTGCTCCATGATCTGGAAAATCTCATCGCGGCTGTCACCCGGTTGGGAATTTTCAGTATGATAGACATAAAGCCGGGGCAGATAGAACAGGCCCGCCATCCATGCAATGACCGAGATAATATGCAGCGCCTTGGTCCAAGGGTACAGATCACTTAAAAAATCAAACATCTTTTTTATCCCAATCTCGTGGCTTGCCTTTCTATAATTAAAAATAAAGATAAGAAAAAGATGATGATTTTGTAGGGGCCGCTCAATATGTGGATTATATGGTTCTGAACAGGGTTATTCACAGATAAAATGGCGGTGTATAAATTTGGTGATAATTAGAAATAATAGAGTATAAAGATAATTAGTATTATCATTTCAATACCTTATGTAGTGGATAAACTGAATTAACTCACTGGATAAGATAGGGTGTAATTTGTTGAAAAGCCAGTTTTACCAATGCAAAAAGTTTTACATGTCCACAGCGGAATAAAGCTTTAACTGTCGCACGGAAACACCGGTTTTTACCCATCATTGCTGTCGGGATGGATTTATCTCGGATCTGTCCGTAAGTAATCCGCGAAACCATGCATGAGTTATCCACATGTCTTATCAACTGATCCTCGCTTCGGCGTCGGAAATCCGGCAACAGTTGTTGCGCAATGCAGGGGTGGAATTTGCGGTTGAGGTGGCGCGGGTGGATGAAAATTCGTTGCGCGCGGCGCTGTTGGCAGAAGCCGCAAGCCCGCGTGATATTGCCGATGCGCTGGCGGAAATGAAGGCGCTGAAGGTGAGCGGCAAGCATCCCAATTCGCTGGTAATCGGCTGTGATCAGGTGCTGGATTTTGAGGGCGGGATTTTGGCCAAGCCGGGAACGCCTGAGGAGGCTGAGGATCAGTTGCGGCGGATGCGCGGCAAGCGGCATGATCTGATCTCGGCCGTGGTGATATGCGAGGCGGGCAGGCCCGTCTGGCGGCAGGTGGGCATTGTGCGCATGACGATGAAGAATTTCAGTGATGCGTGGTTGCAGGGGTATATCGGGCGAAACTGGGATAGCATCCAACATTCTGTTGGGGCGTATAAACTGGAAGAAGAAGGTGTAAGATTGTTTGAGCGCATAGACGGCGATTATTTTACGGTTCTGGGGCTGCCATTGCTGGGGCTTTTGTCCTACCTTGAACAGCGAGGGGTGCTGCAACAATGAGTGAGACAAAAATTCCACTGGCCGGGGTTATCGGATCGCCAATAGCGCATTCAAAATCGCCGCAATTACACGGCCATTGGTTAAAAGTGCACGATCTGCCGGGGTTTTATATTCCAATGGATGTGAGCAATGACAATCTGGCGGATGTGATCAAAACACTGCCTGCGATGGGGTTTGTTGGCGTCAATATCACCGTGCCGCATAAACAGCGGGTGATCGATCTGGCGGATCATGTGACTGATCGGGCAACGCTGATTGGGGCGGCCAATACGCTGATTTTTCGCAAGGATGGCAAAATTCACGCGGATAATACCGATGGCTATGGCTTTATCCAGAATCTAAGGCAAAACGCGCCGAACTGGGATCCAAAAGCCGGGCCTGCGGCGGTGTTTGGTGCGGGCGGTGCAGCGCGGGCGATTGTTGTCTCATTGCTGGATGCCGGGGTGCCGGAAATTAAGGTGGCGAACCGCACCAAGGTCAGGGCCGAGGCGCTGCGTGCGGAATTTGGCAATCGGGTGCGGGTGGTTGATTGGGTGCAGGCCGGGAATATGCTGGAGGAGGCGGCGACGGTGGTAAACACCACGTCTTTGGGCATGAATGGTATGCCGCCGCTCAGGGTGCCGCTGGATGGGTTGAAAAAGACCACATTGGTGACCGATCTGGTTTATGCGCCGTTGAAAACACCACTTTTGCAGGAAGCCGAGGAAATGGGCTGCGTGACGGTGGATGGGCTGGGCATGTTGTTGCATCAGGCGGTGCCTGCGTTTGAGCGCTGGTTTGGGGTGCGCCCGGAAGTGGATGAGGCCACGCGCGCGGCGGTTTTAGGGTGATGTTCAAGCTGGGTTTGACCGGGTCGATTGGCATGGGCAAATCAACCACCGCCGCGATGTTTGCCAATCTGGGCTGTGCGGTTTGGGATGCGGATGCTGCTGTGCACCGGCTTTATTCCAAGGGTGGCGCGGCGGTGGCGCCGATTGGTGCGGCGTTTGCCGGGGCGGTTGAAGAGGACGCGGTATCGCGCGAGCGCCTGAAGGAATTGATTGCGGCGGACCGGGAGGTATTGCCGCGCATTGAGGCGATTGTGCATCCGTTGGTGGCGCAGGACCGCGCGGCGTTTTTGCGGGCATCAAGCGCGGATATTGCGGTGCTGGATATTCCGCTGTTGTATGAAACCGGCGGCGACAGGCAAATGGATGCGGTTGTGTGTGTGACAGCCCCGCGGGATGTGCAAAAGGCGCGGGTGTTAGAGCGGCCGGGCATGACAGAGGCGCAATTTGACGCAATACTGGAAAAACAAATGCCGGATCATGAAAAGCGGGCAAAATCGGATTATATCATTGAGACCGATACGCTGGATCATGCGCGCGCACAGGTTGCGGCGGTGATTGCGGATATTAGGGGGAAAATAACCGATGCGTGAGATCGTTCTGGATACTGAAACCACCGGGCTTGACCCGGCGCAGGGCGACCGGATTGTTGAAATTGGCGGCGTGGAATTGTTCAATCACATGCCCACCGGCAAGACCTATCACCAATATATCAACCCCGAGCGCGCCATGCCGCAAGAGGCGTTTGCGGTACATGGTCTGGGCGATGATTTTTTGCGTGATAAGCCGGTTTTTGCCCGTATTGCGCAGGACTTTCTGGATTTCATCGGCGATGCGGTGCTGGTGATCCATAATGCAGCGTTTGATATGAAATTTCTTAATGCTGAACTGGGCTGGATGAAATTGCCCAAGTTGCCGATGGATCGGGCGTTGGATACGCTGGCGATTGCAAGAAAGAAATTTCCCGGCTCGCCTGCCTCACTGGATGCGCTGTGTCGGCGATTTGAGATCACTAATTTTGAGCGTGATTTGCACGGCGCACTGTTGGATTCTGAGATTTTGGCCGAGGTTTATCTTGAGCTGATTGGCGGGCGGCAACCGGATTTTGGGCTGGGCGCGTCGGGGCAAAAGGCCAAAGGCGCGGACGGACAAGAATGGCGGGCAATGCCCCGGCCCACGCCTTTGCCGCCGCGTGTGACAAAAGAAGAAAACGCCGCCCATGAAGCGATGATAAAGGCCATGGGCGACGCGGCGTTGTGGAAACGGTTTTAGGCGTCTGGCTTTTTGGATTTTTCGGCCAAGGCCTGACGGCGGGCCAGCTCACTACGATAAAGCGCCATGAAATCAATGGTTTCAAGGTTGAGCGGCGGAAAGCCACCATCATGGGTTATATCGCTTATGATGCGGCGCGCGAAGGGGAAAATCATCCGGGGGCATTCGATCATCAGGAATGGATGCAACTGATCATCGGGGATGCCTTCGACGTGGAAAACGCCGACATATTCCATCTCAAGCACAAATAACGAGGCCCCATCATCCTTGTTTTTGGAATGGATATTGATTTTGAGCGCAACTTCAAACTGATGCTCGGTACTGCGCTTTTTGGCGTCAATATTGACGTTGACGGCCACATCCGGCTGGACCTCGCCGCCGGTGCCTTTTTGCGCCAGGATATTTTCAAAGGAAAGATCGCGGATGAACTGTGTCAGGGTGTTCATCTTGAC
>CAZZKL010000044.1:14532-20368 GCA_964655135.1 uncultured Roseovarius sp.
GGTCTCAATCCTTAGTCCAACCGGAAGGCCTATTTTGATCCGGATTATCGCGATTGACCTCGTGAAATTCGACGTCAATCACATCCGGGTCTTGCGGGCGGGGGCCGCCCATATCAAAGGTTTGCACCTTCACGCGCTTGCGCAGATAATTGAAAACGCCCCTGCGGACGGGCGGTATCAGCAGGGCAAAACCAACCGCATCGGTGAAAAACCCCGGAGTGAGCAGTAAAGCCCCGGCAAACAGAATCATCGCGCCATGGGCCAGATGCTCGGTTGGGTCATCCAGCCGGGAAAAGGAATTGCGCAGATTGCCCAGCGCCATCATCCCCTGAGAACGCACCAGCCAAGTGCCAATAATGGCCGTGAGCACCACAATGCCCAGCGTCGGCCACAGGCCAATCGCACCGCCTACCTGAATAAACAGGCCAATTTCAATTAACGGGACGGCAAGAAATGCCAAAAACAGCCACATGTGAGGCGCTCCTTTCATTTACTGCGCAAGGTGGACTTGAATGCGCTGACCCCCTACATAAGTGGCTAGAAACAATCTTACCATGCCCCCGGACATCAATCTGGGCATGAAAATGAGGTGCTTGATGAATTCGCCCATGTTACAACTTCTGGTGCTGGCTGGCATCGCCGTTTTCCTGATTATCCGCCTGAGAAGCGTGTTGGGGACGCGCGATGGCTTTGAGGTGCCACCCAAGCCGCAGGCCGGGCCAACGCCCTCGCGGCGCAAAGGGTTTGAGGTGATTGACGGCGGGCCGGACCGCGATATTACCGACCATATTGGCGAGGATACCGATGCCGCGGCGGCGCTGGCTGAGATGAAACGGGTCGAGCCTTCGTTTAATCTGACGCAATTCCTGCAAGGGGCCAAGGGGGCGTATGAGATGATCCTGATGGCGTTTGAGCGCGGCAGAATGGATGAGATCACGCCGTTTTTGGAAAAAGATGTGTTTGAGGCGTTTTCGCAGGTGGTGGACGCGCGCGAGGCCAAGGGCCTGAGTGTTGAAGCCGATTTTGTTGGCGTGCGTGAGACAACTTTGATGGATGCGCGGTTTGATCAATCCAGCGGTCGGGCCGAGATTATTGTGAAGTTTGTTGGTGAGCTGACATCGGTTGTGCGTGACAAAGACGGCAAGATTGTCGAGGGCGCGCCAGATCAGGCCCGACGCCAAAAAGACATCTGGACGTTCGAGCGGATTATGGGATCAGACGATCCGAATTGGCGGCTCGTCGCAACCCACGAATGAGCCGCGCACTGTGGCTGTTGATCTTGCTCTGGCTGCCGGTTGCAGCGCAGGCAGGCGATAAGATCAGCCACAGGATTGTTGAGTTTAACGACCTCAAAGGCTGGACGCAGGATGATCAATCCGAGGCGCTGGAGGTGTTTTTGAATACCTGCCCGGACATGGACGGCCCCGATTGGCGCGCACTTTGTGCCTTGGCGCAAAACCGCCCCGATGCCCGTAGTTTCTTTAGCCTGTTTTTCCGGCCTGTGCTGATTGAAAATGACAGTGACGCGCTGTTCACCGGCTATTTTGAGCCTGAGTTGAAAGGTGCGATGCAGCCGGATGCGCGGTTTCGCTATCCGGTTTACCGCGAGCCGGAGATTGCCAAGGTTTCCAATCCGTGGCTGACAAGGCGCGAGATTGAGACCGGGGATTATATGCCGGGTAAAGGTTTTGAGATTGCCTGGGTTGATGATCCGGTTGAGCTGTTTTTCTTGCAAATTCAAGGATCTGGGCGGATTATATTGCCGAGTGGGGATGTGATCCGGGTGGGCTATGGCGGCTCAAACGGGCATGAATACCGCTCAATCGGGGTCGAGCTGGTGCGGCGCGGGGTGTATAAGGCCAGTCAGGTTTCGGCCGAGGTGATCAAGAATTGGGTCAGGCGAAACCCTGAGGATGGTAAGGAGCTGTTGTTTCACAACCCGGCCTATGTGTTTTTCCGCAAGCTGAAGGATTTGCCTGCGGATCAAGGCCCGTTGGGGGCGATGAACCGGTCGGTTACGGCGCTGCGCACGGTGGCGGTGGACCCGGAATTTGTGCCGCTTGGCGCGCCGGTCTGGATTGAGAAAGCCGGCGAAACCCCGATGCACCGTTTGATGGTGGCGCAAGACACCGGATCGGCGATCAAAGGCCCGCAACGGGCGGATATTTTCTTTGGCACCGGCGATGCGGCGGGCAAGGCGGCGGGCAAGTTGCGCGATGGCGGGCGGATGGTTGTGCTGCTGCCAATTCAGCGGGCGTTTGCCATGCTGGAAGAGATCACCCCATGAAACGCCGGGGGTTGCGGCCTGATGAGTTGGAATTATGGCGCAGGGTGGCTCAGACCACCGAGCGGCTAAAGCCCGAGCGGATTGCGCCAAAAACGCGAGCGTTGAAACCTGCGTTAAAGCCCGCTCCGGTGGTTGAGGACCCCCCCCCGATTGCGCCGTTTCAGATTGGCGGGGGCCATCGCAAGGCCCCTGCCCATGATGTGCTGCCGGGCCTGCCCGAGCGGTTGGCATCGGCCCCGGTGAAGATGGATAAAAAGGCGCATAACCGGCTGAAGCGCGGTAAGCTGAAGCCCGAGGCGCGGATTGATCTGCACGGGATGACAATGGATCAGGCGCATCCCGTGCTGACCCGGTTTATCCTGCAAAGCCATGCGCGCGGGCTGCGGCTGGTGCTGGTGATTACCGGCAAGGGCAAGGACCGTGATGAGGACGGGCCAATTCCGGTGCGGCGGGGTGTGTTGCGGCATAATGTGCCGGGATGGTTGGCGGCGGCCCCTTTGGGGCAGGTGGTTTTGCAGGTGACATCGGCGCATCTCAAGCACGGCGGCGGCGGGGCGTATTATGTGTATTTAAGGCGCCAGCGTTAATAACGGCCGCGCGCGATTGACGCCGATTGCCATCATCACGGTGGCAAAGATAAAATAGCCCGCGATGAAGATGTATTGCGTTTCAATCCCCACGCCCAGATCAATGCCAAGCCCAGTGATCCCCGGCCCGATGGCCGAACCCAGAACCATCACCGCCACCGCCATGGCCTTGATCGCGCCAAGGTTTTTGGTGCCGTAAAACTCGGCCCAGAAGGCCATGGGCAGGGTGGTGTTGAATCCGGTTGTGAGCGCCAGAAAGAAAAACCCAAGCAGTAGCGTATATGGCCCACTGGCATAAGCGAAGGCCAGAAATGCCGCCACCATTGGCAGTTGGAACCACGGGATTAGCCGGTCTGTGCCGATCTTGTCTAACGCCCAGCCCGAGGCCACCATCGCGCCGATGCTGACGAGGGTGTAGAACGGAAACATCGCCACCAATTCCACATGCGCCATGGCTTTGACCTCGGCGAAATGCACCTGATTGAAGAAAAACGCGGTGTTGAAGGCACCGGGGCCGAGAAGGGCCGGGACCATGAACCAAAACAGCCAGTGTTTGAGGGTTTGATTGCGGGTCCAGTGGCGGCTTTGCATGCCCCTGGTTTGGTCAGAATGGCTGATGGATTGCGGTGTGCGTTCTTGCCTGAGCAGGGCCATGAGGGTGGGAATGCCGCAAAGTGCCACAATGGCCGCGCCGATCCACAGCATCCGCCAATCATAGCGCGCCATCAGCGCCACGAAGATCAGCGGTAGCACTGCCTCGCCAAAGGAAAAGCCCAAGGATGCCACCGATAAAGCCTTGCCGCGTGTGGCGATAAACCAGCGCGACATGGCGACGGCGGCGATATGGGTGGACATGCCTTGGCCGCTGAATCGCAGGGCAAAGATCACCAGCGGTAGCGCCCAAACGGCGGAATTCATTGCCATCGCCAGACAGGCCAGCACCAGCATGGATAGAATTACGGTGCCCAGCGCGCGCACCCGTAGCCGGTCGGTTAACCCGCCCGCCCAGATCATCGCAATGGCCGAGGCGGTGGTGCCAAGGGTATAGATGCCGCCCCATTCGCCGTGGCTAAGGCCATATTCCGCGCGGATTTTTCCGGCGAAGATTGAGATGAAAAAGGTCTGTCCAAAGCTGCTGAGAAAGGTCAGCAAGGCCCCGGCGGAAAGCCAGCGGGCGTTGGTGCGCAGGAAGGTGAGCGTGGTCATACCCCCGGTGTCGCCTGAAACGGGTGGGAAAGAAAGCGGAACTGTCTTAAAAAGCGGGGAGAAGACAAAAGATAGGGGCTTTATATGGGCGATCAGCGGTTAAAAGGCATGGCGCGGATTGGCGCGGCGTTTCGTAATTCGGCTGCTGGATTTGGCGATATCTGGCGTGGGGAAGAGGCCTTTCGGCAGGAATGCATGGCCTTTATCGTGGCCGTTCCCGCGGCGTTTTGGCTGGGGAAAGACGCCTTTGCGGCGGCTTTGCTGATCGCCTCGGTATTGTTTATTTTGGTTGTTGAGGTTCTCAACAGCGCGATTGAGGCGGTGGTCGACCGGATTGGTCCCGAGCGGCATGATTTATCGCGCATGGCCAAGGATCTTGGCTCGCTCGCGGTGCTTTTGGCGGCTCTTTTAGCGGGGATGTTATGGCTGGCGGCGGTTTATGTGAGGTTTGTGGGGTAGGCTGCCATTTCCATTTGAGATGTTGATTATGGCATTGGCGGCCCACGTCCCGGGCTTGCCCCGGGACCTTGCGGTTGAACCAGAGGGCCCGGCGCGGGGCCGGGACGTGGGGGGATATATTACAAAACGTAGCGGCTGAGATCGGTGGATTTCATTAACTCGCCCAGATTGGCCTCGACGAAATCCGCATTCACCGTCACCGATTGCCCGCCACGGTCGGGGGCGTTGAAGGAAAGCTCTTCAAAGACCCGCTCCATCACTGTGTAGAGCCGCCGGGCGCCGATGTTTTCGACCGATTGATTGACGTCGGCGGCGATTTTGGCCAAAGCAGCGATGCCGTCTTTGGTGAAATCAACGGTGACTTCTTCGGTGCCCAAAAGCGCCGTGTATTGCAGGGTGAGCGCGTTATCCGTCTCGGTCAGGATGCGCACGAAATCTTCTTCGGTCAAAGCGCGTAATTCAACCCGGATGGGCAGGCGGCCTTGCAGTTCGGGCAGAAGATCAGAGGGTTTGGCGATGTGGAAAGCGCCCGAGGCGATGAACAGGATATGATCGGTTTTGACCGAGCCGTGTTTGGTGGAAACCACCGTGCCTTCGATCAAAGGCAAAAGATCACGCTGCACGCCTTCGCGCGATACATCGCCGCCGCGCGCGTCGGTGCGGGCGCAGACCTTGTCGATCTCATCAAGGAAAACGATGCCGTTTTGTTCGACCGCATCCAGAGCTGTGCGGTTGACGGCCTCGTCATCCAGAAGGTTATCGGCTTCTTCACCAACCAGAAGTTCATAGCTTTCCGCCACGGTCATCCGGCGTTTCACCGTGCGGCCGCCAAAGGCTTTGCCAAAGATGTCACCGATATTCATCATGCCCATCTGACCGCCCGGTTGGCCGGGGATGTCCATCATGCCCAAGGGGTTGGAATTATCCGCCAGCTCCAGCTCAATCACGGTGTCGTCCAGCAGGCCATCCTTGAGCTTTTTGCGGAACAAATCGCGGGTGGCCTCGCGGGCGTCTTCACCGGCGATGGCGGTGATCACCCGGTCTTCGGCGGCTTCACGCGCTTTGGTTTCCACGTCTTCGCGCATCCAGTCGCGGGTTTGGGCGATGGCGCTGTCAACCAGATCGCGGATGATCTGTTCCACGTCGCGGCCAACATAGCCGACTTCGGTAAATTTCGTCGCCTCAACCTTGATGAACGGCGCGCGGGCCAGCTTGGCCAGACGGCGGCTGATCTCGGTTTTGCCAACACCGGTGGGGCCGATCATCAGAATATTTTTCGGGTACACTTCGTCGCGCA
>CAZZKL010000045.1:0-20251 GCA_964655135.1 uncultured Roseovarius sp.
CGCGTGCAGCCAAGTATGTAACCGTGGTGCCAGCACCATCGCGAGGAAAAAAGCGGCGATGATCAGGCCCAGAATAATTGCCACCTGATAGGCATTCCACGGCCGCAAAAGCCCGGTCACAAAGTCCAGCGCCCGGCCCCACAGGCTCAACGCAATATCATGCGCGCCTTCGGGGGCTTCCACCGCTGTTGTTTCCAGACCTTCCATTGAAATCAGCCTTGCATGTGAGGCGCGATTGGGCAAGCCTTGCCAAGGGGGATTTGCCCCAAATGAGCGAGGCCATAAATGACCACTGCCCTGATCAGCCACCCCGATTGTCTTGAACATGTCATGCCCTCTGGCCACCCCGAACAGGTCGCACGGCTTGAGCACATCTTGGCGGCTCTTGCGGGTAAAAATCTGTTACAGGTGCCTGCGCCGCTGGTGGCCGAGGATGATCTGCTGCGCGTGCATCCCAAAGCGCATGTCGAGGCCATCCGCGCCGCCGCTCCGGATCATGGGTTTGCGGCGCTGGATGGCGATACTTTCATGTCACCGGGTACATTGCAGGCCGCCCACCGCGCGGCGGGGGCGGCCACCTGCGCGGTTGATCTGGTGTTAAGTAATGAGGCGGATAACGCCTTTATCGCCTGCCGCCCGCCGGGGCATCATGCTGAGGCGGCGCAGGCAATGGGGTTTTGCCTGTTTGGCACCGTGGCGATTGCCGCCAAATATGCGCTGGAGCATCATGGGCTGTCGCGCGTGGCGATACTGGATTTTGATGTGCATCACGGCAATGGCACGCAGGATTTGGTTGAGGATGACGCCCGCATTTTGTTTTGCTCCAGTCACCAAATGCCGCTGTTCCCCGGCACCGGGGCGGCGCATGAGACCGGTGCGCATGGCAATGTGCTGAATGTGCCCTTGGCGGGTGGCTCGGGCAGCGCTGAATTCCGGCAGGTTTGGGAAAATGTGATCCTGCCGGAGGTTGACAGATTTGCGCCTGAGCTGATCCTGATCTCAGCCGGGTTTGACGCACACCGCGCTGACCCGCTGGCCGGGATCAACCTTGAGACGGGGGATTTTACCTGGATCACGGGTAAAATTTACGACTTGGCGGATAAACATTGTCAGGGTCGGGTAATTTCAAACCTTGAGGGCGGATATGATCTTGAGGCGCTGGCCAAAAGTGCCGCTGCGCATGTGGATGTATTGATCAGGCGGGGCGGGGGCTGACATTTTTGCAAAACCGCCAAGGGATTTCTATTTGCGGTATAAATTTGACCAATAGGTCAAAAAAATATAGCCGGAGCGGAATTTTTCAGCTATCTTTCCGCCATGTCCCGGCGCAGCTTTGCTTCAGAGTGCGTGGGATTCGGGGGAAATGATAATAATAATCCGACAGGAATTTAAACCAACTGGGAGGAAAATAATATGAAACTATTCGGAGTAATGACACGCAGGGTGGCGATGGCCGCAATGTTGTCTGTTGGGCTGGTGGGGGCCACTGGCGCGTCAGCGGGCGAAAAGATCAAAGTGGCGGGGATTTTCACCCTGCCGGTTGAACAACAATGGATTGGCCGCATTCATAAGGCGTTGAATGCCGCTGCCGCGCGCGGCGATATTGAATATGTCTATTCGGAAAACGTTGCCAACACCGATTACGAGCGGGTGATGCGCGAATATGCCGAGCAGGACGTGCAACTGATCGTGGGTGAGGTTTTTGGCCTTGAACGCGCCGCGCGTAAGGTGGCCGAGGATTATCCCGATACGGCCTTTCTCATGGGGTCATCCTTTGAGCCGCAAGCGCCGAATTTTTCGGTGTTTGACAACTGGATTCATGAACCAAGTTACCTGAGCGGTATGATCGCGGGGGCGGCGACGACAAGCAACGTGATCGGTATGGTCGGCGGCTATGCCATTCCGGAAGTGAACCGTTTGATGAACTCCTTCATGGACGGCGCACTTGAGGTCAATCCGGATGTCAAATTTCTGGTGACCTTTATTGATAGCTGGTACGATCCACCGAAAGCCAAGGAAAGTGCCTTTGCGATGATGGATGCGGGTGCCGACATCATGTATGCCGAGCGTTTCGGCGTCTCGGACGCCGCCGTGGACCGCGGGGCCAAGGCGATTGGCAACGTGATTGACACCGCAGGCGATTACCCCGGCACAATCATGGCCTCGGCCCTGTGGCATATGGAAGCCACGATTGATCACGCGATAGCGGCCGTGGCGGATGGCAGCTATTCGGCCGAAGACTATGGCAAATACAGCTATATGAAATATGGTGGCGGCTCGCTTGTGGTTGATGGATCACTGGTGCCGGCGGATGTGCTGAAAAAGGTCAAAGCCCGCGAAGCCGAGATCATGGATGGCAGTTTCACCGTCAAGGTGAACAATGAACCCCCGGTTTCCAGCAACTGACCGGAGGGGGCCGGGCTGAAGCCCGGCCTACCATTCCCCATGACCCAACAAAAAATCCTGTCGCTGAACCGCCTGTCAAAGCGGTTTGGCACGGTTGTGGCCAATGACGCCGTTGATCTTGATCTCTATAAGGGTGAGGTTCTGGCGCTGTTGGGGGAAAACGGCGCGGGCAAGACGACGTTGATGAACATGCTGTTTGGCCATTACCTGCCGGATAGTGGCGCGATTGATGTGGCCGGTGAGGACGGCGTGCTACAGCCCCTCGCGCTGGGCCATCCGCAAGCTGCGTTGGCGGCTGGGATCGGCATGGTGCATCAGCATTTCACATTGGCCGAGAACCTCAGTGCCTTGGATAACATCCTGCTCGGCTCGGAAAAGCTGTTCTCCTTGCGCCGCGACCGCGCTGGGCTACGCGCCAAGGTTGAGGGCATCATGGCGCGCTCGGGCCTCACCGCACCTCTGGATGAGCTGGTGGGCAAACTCTCTGTGGGCGAGCGTCAGCGGGTTGAGATCCTCAAGGCGCTGTTTCGCGATGCCCGCATTCTGGTGCTGGACGAGCCGACAGCGGTCTTGACCCCGCAAGAGGCCGATACCCTGTTTGAAAACATCGGGATGATGACCAAAGACGGGCTTTCGGTGATTTTCATCTCGCATAAACTGCGCGAGGTGCTGGCGTTTTCCAACCGTATCGCGGTGCTGCGCCATGGGGTGAAGGTGGGCGAAATGGCCACCTCGGATGCCGATCAAAAGGCGATTGCGCGGATGATGGTCGGGGCGGATACGCCCGAGACCCCGCGCGGGGCAATCGCCCCCGGCGCGCCGGTTTTGGAGATGAAGGGCGTCAGCCTCAAAGGCCATTCCACCCGCGATACGTTGAAGAATGTAACCCTGACGGTCCATGCCAATGAGATTGTTGGCATCGCCGGGGTGTCGGGCAATGGTCAATCGGCGCTGGCGGCGGTGATCTCGGGGATGCGCCCCCCGGATAGTGGCGCAATCACGGTTGAGGGCATTGACGTGACCCGCGCCGATCCTTTGGCGATGATCAAATCCGGCGTCGGCCGTATCCCCGAGGATCGCCATCATGACGGCATGGTCGGCGCGATGAGCGTGGCCGAAAACATGGTGATCGAGCGGCTTTGGGACGATGAATTTCAATCGCGCGGGTTTTTGAAACCTGAGGCCATCGCGGCCCATGCCGAGCGGCTGAGCAAAGCCTATGACGTGCGCGGCCCCGGGATTGAGGCCAAGGCGCAACTGCTATCAGGCGGCAATATCCAAAAGCTGATCCTGGCTCGGGTGTTTGAGCAAAATCCAAAGCTGATCCTTGCCAACCAACCGGTGCGCGGCCTTGATATGGGCGCGGCCGAGGAGGTCCGGCGCAGATTGTTAGAGGCGCGTGACGGTGGCGCGGGCGTGTTGCTGATCTCGGAAGATTTAGACGAAATTCTGGGCCTCGCGGATCGGATACTGGTGATTCACAGCGGCGAAACCCATGAAATAACAACCCGTGACCGCCGCGATATTGGCCTGATGATGGCAGGAGAGCCCGCATGATCCGCATTGAACCCCGCGACGCGCCGGGACGGTTGATGACCCTTGGCGTGCCTGTATTATCGGCCGTGGTGGCACTTTTATTAGCGTCGATTCCGCTGGCTTTTGCTGGGGCAAATATCGCTACGGCTTATGTTGAAATGGTCAAGGGCGTGTTTGGCTCTGTGTTCAAATTCACCGAGGTTTTAACCCGCGCCACGCCGCTGATTTTCACTGGTCTGGCCGCGACAATGGCGTTTCGCGCCAAGCTGTGGAACATCGGGGCCGAGGGGCAGTTATACCTTGGGGCCATGGCCGCCGTGGCCGTGGGCACCGGGCTGTTTGATCTGCCGGGGTTCCTGCTGATGCCCTTGATCATCGCCTTTGGCGCGGCTGCCGGGGCCGCCGGAATGGCCGTGCCTGCGGTGCTCAAAACCCGCTTTGGTGCCGATGAGGTGGTGACCACATTACTGCTTAATTTCATCATCCTGATTTTCGTGCAGATGATGCTTGAGGGCGCGTTAAAAGACCCGATGAGCCTTGGCTGGCCGCAATCCGCGCCGATTCTTGACCAAGGCATGCTGCCGCAACTGATTGCCCGCACAAGGGTGCATTCGGGGCTGATCATTGCGCTGGTGGCGGCGGTTGTGGCGCAGTTTATGCTGTCGCGCTCGGTCTGGGGGTTTCGCTTGCGCGCCGTGGGGGAAAACGCCGCCGCCGCGCGCCATGCGGGCATTGGTGTGAATAAATCCCTGATGAGCGTGGCGTTGATTTCCGGCGCTCTGGCAGGGCTGGCGGGGGTCAGCGAAGTGGCGGGCCTCAAGGGTTATCTCACCGCTGATCTTTCCCCCGGCTTTGGTTATACCGGCATTGTGGTGGCGATGCTGGCGGGGCTGTCACCCATCGGGGTGGTCATTTCGGCGCTGTTTATTGCCTCGGTGTTTGTTGGTGCGGACAGTATGAGCCGGGCCATGGGCGTATCAAGCTATCTGGCTGATCTGGTGGTTTCCATGTCGCTTATGTGCGTGTTGATCGGCGGGTTTTTCGCCCGCTACCGGATTACCAGCACCAAGCCGGTGACGGGGGCGGCGTCATGATCGACATCCTGCACATCCTGATTTCTGAGAGCTTCTGGACCGCCTCATTGCGCATTGCCACGCCGCTGATATTCGGCGTGCTTGGCGCGCTTTTGTGTGAAAAATCCGGGGTTCTCAACCTTGGTATCGAAGGTATATTCGTGGCCGGAGCCATGGCCGGTTGGATCGCTGTCTGGCTGGGCGCTGGCCTTTGGGGCGGCGTATTGGTGGCTGCCGGTGCGGGCGCGTTCTTTGGCCTGATCCATGCGATTTTGACGGTGCCTTTGGGCCTGTCGCAGCATGTTTCGGGCCTTGGGGTGACGATGTTTGCCACATCCGTCAGCTATTTCATCTACCGCACGGCCTTACCTGATACCACAAGCCCGCCCCGGATCGTGCCGTTTCAGGCGCTGGATATTCCGATCCTGTCGGACCTGCCTTTCATCGGCCCGGTGGTGTTCCAACAAACCGCGATGACAATGCTGGCGCTGGTTATGGTGGGCGTCGTTTGGTATGTGCTTGAGCGCACCGCACTTGGCGTGGCGATCAAGGCCGTGGGTGACAATCCCGATAGCGTTGATGCGCAGGGGTTATCGGTTTACGGGCTGCGTATCGGCACCATCATGGCAGGCTCGGCTTTGATGGCTTTGGGGGGTGCGTTCCTCACGATGTCGGCGTTCAGCTCGTTCTTTTTTGGCATGGTCAACGGGCGCGGCTGGATTTGCATCGCTCTGGTGATCTTTGCCAGTTGGCGACCCGGTAAGGCCCTCTTAGGAGCGCTTTTGTTCGGCGCGTTTGATGCCTTTCAGGTGCGCCTGCAAACCGAGGTCGGTGCATTTGTGCCCGGTCAGGTGTTCCTGATGGCGCCTTATATCCTGTCGATTTTCGCCCTTGTGGTCGCCGCCCGCCGGGCCGATTATCCCCGTGCGCTGCTGACCCCGTGGTTCAAAGGCCAACGATAGAGGTATCACATGTTTGACCTGATCATCAAAAACGCCACCCTGCCCGACGGGCGCAAGGGCCTTGATATTGCCTGCGAAGGCGGCAAGATCAAAGCGGTTGAGGCCGGGATCACGGCCGAGGCGGCCGAGGTGATTGACGCCCAAGGCTGGCTGATCTCGCCGCCTTTTGTCGACCCGCATTTTCACATGGATGCGACGCTTTCATTGGGCACGCCAAGGATGAATACCTCGGGCACATTGCTGGAGGGCATCGCCCTTTGGGGGGAGCTGAAGCCCATTCAAAGCGTCGATGACATCATCGCCCGCGCCCTGCGCTATTGTGATCTGGCGGTGAGCATGGGGCTGGGCGCAATCCGCTCTCATGTGGATGTGTGCGATGACGCGCTCAAAGGTGTGGAAGCGCTTTTGCAGGTCCGCGCACAAGTCGCCCCCTATCTTGATCTGCAACTGGTGGCCTTCCCTCAGGATGGCGTTTTGCGAGATCCTACGGCGATGGCCAATCTGATCAGGGCGCTGGATATGGGGGTGGATGTGGTTGGCGGCATCCCGCATTTTGAGCGGACGATGGCGGACGGCGCAAATTCTGTCCGGCAGCTTTGTGAGATTGCCGAGCAGCGCGGGCTGATGGTGGATATGCATTGCGATGAAAGCGATGACCCACTTAGCCGCCATGTGGAAACGCTGGCTTATGAGACACAGCGCTTGGGCCTTCAGGGCCGCGTCACCGGCTCGCATCTCACATCGATGCATTCGATGGATAATTACTACGTCTCAAAACTGATCCCGTTGATCGCCGAGGCCGGGCTTCATGCCATTCCCAATCCCTTGATCAACATCATGCTTCAGGGCCGTCATGATACCTATCCCAAACGTCGCGGCCAAACCCGTGTGCCTGAGTTGCGGGCGGCGGGCATTACTGTGGGCTTTGGATCAGATTGTGTGATGGATCCGTGGTACTCACTGGGGCGCGCCGACATGCTGGATGTGGCGGCGATGGGCCTGCATGTGGGGCAAATGTCCAGCCGCGCCGATATGGCCTGGTGCTTTGACGCGGTGACGGTGAATTCGGCGCAGATTATGGGGCTTGAGGGCTATGGCATCGCACCGGGATGCAACGCCAACATGGTGTTGCTACAGGCGCGTGACACGATCGAGGCGCTGCGCCTGCGGGCGCACCGGCTTGCCACGATCCGGGGGGGAAAGGTAATTGCTCGAACTTCGCCGCATGTGGTTGAACTGGCTCTGCCGGACCGGCCTGCAACTCTTGATCCGTCAGATTACGCGCCCGGTTGAAGGCTTTTGAAAAAATGTCAGCCCCCGCCCGGGTGGGGGCTGACATTTTTTCAAAATGCCGAAGGGGTGCAGTGTCCAGAATTTCCCGTAGGCATTTTGGTTCCCCCTGATTTGGTGAAGTCTGAGACGCTTTATTATCAATATTTACCTGAAATAGCATTGCAAAATTATCTGTTTTTTTGAAACAGAATTGGGCGCATACTCATTCAGCCGGGAACGGCCCGAAGCTCAGGGGAACACAAATGACAGCGCGCAAAGAAATCCGGTTTATTCTGAACGATCACGACATCACCCTGCAAACCGTGGGGGCCTGCGATACGTTACTGGATTACCTGCGCCTTGAGCGCCACCTGACCGGCACCAAAGAAGGCTGTGCCGAAGGTGATTGCGGGGCCTGCACCATTTTGGTCGGGCGTATGACGGGTGGCGCGCTGCGCTATGAGGCGGTGAATGCCTGTATTCGGTTTCTGGCCTCATTGGATGGCTGTCATGTGGTCACGGTTGAACATCTGAGCGGCGCGGATGGCACCTTGCATCCGGTGCAGCAGGCGATGGTGGATTGCCACGGCAGCCAATGCGGCTTTTGCACGCCGGGCTTTGTGATGGCGCTTTATGCGCTGTGGATGCAAAACCCTGATCCTTCTGAGGATGAGATTGAGACCGCGTTGCAAGGCAATCTCTGTCGCTGCACCGGCTATGCGCCGATTATCCGCGCGGCGCGGGCCATGGCTGCAACCGGCAACCCGGCCAAGGATTTTCTGATCCGTGAGCGCGAAAATATCACAACCCGGCTGGCGGGTCTGACTGATGGCAAGCGGGTTGAGGTTGAAAAAGACGGTGACCGGGCGATCCTGCCCGCCGATGTGGATGATCTGGCGCAGGTGCTGGTGCAAAACCCTGAGGCCACTATCATTGCGGGGGCCACCGATGTGGGCCTGTGGGTGACCAAATTACTCCGGTCCATAACGCCCGCCGTTTTCATCGGCCATCTTGACGGGTTGAGACAAATTGACGTGAGCGACAGCCACATCACCATCGGCGCCGGGGTCAGCTACACCGATGCAGAATCCCCCCTAACGGGCGCCTATCCGCACCTTGAGGAATATTGGCGGCGTATCGCCGGCTGGCAGGTGCGCAATATGGGCACAGTTGGCGGCAATATCGCCAATGGCTCGCCCATCGGGGATGCGCCTCCGGTGCTGATTGCACTGGGCGCGGAAATCACGCTCCGTCTTGGGCAGGCTGAGCGGCGGGTGCGGCTTGAGGATTACTTTATCGACTACGGCAAACAAGACCGCGCGCCGGGCGAATTTGTTGAGGCCATTCATATCCCTTTGATGGCCCCTGATAGCCTGCACGCGGCCTATAAAATCAGCAAACGGCGCGATGAAGACATCTCATCCGTCGCCGCCGGGTTTAATGTGACGGTCGTGGATGGCCAAATCACCGCCGCCACCATCGCCTTTGGCGGCATGGCGGCAATCCCCAAATGCGCGGCACAGGCCGAGGCGGCATTGGTGGGCCAACCCTTTGATCAGGCGGCGTTTATTGCCGCCGGGGCGGCCCTCGCGCAGGATTTCACCCCGCTCAGCGATTGGCGCGCCTCGGCGGATTACCGCATGAAAGCCGCGCAAAACCTGTTCCGGCGGTTCTATCTTGAAATGAGCGAGAGCGATCAGCCGGTTCGCTTGGCGCAGGCATAGGGGTAAGACGCATGAAAGATAACACCAGCATCCAAGGCGCGGCCAACACGGACCTCAAACACGACTCCGCCGAAAAGCACGTCACCGGCGCGGCCAGATATATTGACGATCTGCCCCTGCCTGAAAACACCCTTCACGCCTATCTTGGCCTCTCAAACGTGGCCCATGCAATGATCACCGGCATGGACTTATCCGCCGTCCGCACCGCCCCCGGCGTGGTTGGCGTTCTCACCGCCGACGACATCCCCGGTGCCAATGACATCAGCCCGACGGGCCTTGATGATGAGCCGGTTTTCCCCACCGACAAGGTGCAATTCTGGGGTCAGCCGCTGTTTGCCGTGGTGGCCAAAACCCGCGATGCGGCCCGTCGTGCGGCGGCTCTGGCCAAAATGTCTTACGAAAAACTGCCCCATGCATTGGACCCGGTTTCGGCGATGGAACAGGGCTATCCCCATGTCACCGAGCCGCTCAAACTGGAACGCGGCGATGTGGCCGACGCCATGGCCAACGCCCCCCACCGGATCAAGGGCCGGATGGTTGTGGGCGGGCAGGACCACATGTATCTTGAGGGCCATATCGCCCTTGCCCTGCCCGGCGAGGACGGTGATGTTGAGGTTTATTCCTCCACCCAAAACCCCACCGAGGCGCAGCATATGGTGGCGCATGTTCTGGGGGTGCCTTTGAGTGCGGTTGTGATCTCGGTGCGCCGCATGGGCGGCGGCTTTGGCGGCAAAGAAACCCAGATGAATCTGTTTTGTGCGGTGGCCGCTCTGGCCGCGAAAAAATGGCACCGCGCGGTAAAAATCCGCCCCGACCGCGATGATGATATGTCGGCCACCGGCAAGCGCCATGATTTCGTTAATGATTACGAGGTGGCGTTTGATGATGAGGGCCGCATTCTGGCGGTGGACGGCACATTCGCCGCCCGCTGTGGTTTCTCATCCGATCTTTCCGGGCCGGTCACCGACCGCGCATTATTTCACGCCGATAACGCTTATTTCTACCCCAATGTGCGGCTCAAATCGCGCCCGATGAAAACCAATACCGTCTCCAATACCGCATTCCGTGGCTTTGGCGGGCCGCAGGGCCTGATCATCGCCGAGCGTATCATTGAAGAGATCGCCTATACCCTCGGCAAAGACACCCTGGAAATCCGTCGGCTGAATTTCTATGGCGACGGGGAACGCGATATAACCCCTTATCATCAAAAGGTTGAGGACAATATCATGCCCCGCGTGGTGGATGAGCTTGAGGCAAGCTCAGACTACCAAACCCGGCGCAAAGCGGTGCTTGCCCATAACGCCAAGGGCGGCGTAATCCGCAAAGGCATCGCGCTCACCCCGGTCAAATTTGGCATCTCCTTCACCGCCACATGGTTCAATCAGGCGGGCGCGTTGGTGCATATTTATAACGATGGCTCAATCCACCTCAACCACGGTGGCACCGAAATGGGGCAGGGGTTGAACACCAAAATGGCACAGGTCGTGGCCAGCGCCTTTCAGGTTGATTATACTCGCGTTAAAATCACCAAAACCACCACCGAAAAAGTGCCTAATACCTCGGCCACGGCGGCCTCCTCCGGCTCTGATCTCAACGGTATGGCCGCACTTGACGCCTGCAATCAGCTTAAAACCCGGCTGATCAAATTCGCATCGGAAAACTGGAATGTGGCCAAGGAAGACGTGCAATTCACCCCGGGCGGCGTGATTATTGGCACTAAAACCCTGACCTTCCCGGATTTCATCAAACAGGCCTACATGGCGCGGGTGCAGCTCTCAGTAGCGGGCTTCTACAAAACCCCCAAAATCCACTGGGACCGCGCCACCGGCATGGGCCACCCGTTTTATTATTTCGCTTACGGGGCTGCGGTCTCCGAGGTCTCAATCGACACTCTTACAGGCGAATATCAGGTCGATCGCACTGATATTTTGCATGACGTTGGCCGCTCGCTCAACCCGGTGCTCGACAAGGGCCAGATCGAAGGCGCGTTCATTCAGGGCATGGGATGGCTGACCACAGAAGAGCTGTGGTGGGACGACGCGGGCCAGCTCAGAACCCACGCGCCCTCAACCTATAAAATCCCC
The DNA here is from genome assembly GCA_964655135.1 of uncultured Roseovarius sp. Taxonomy (GTDB): domain Bacteria; phylum Pseudomonadota; class Alphaproteobacteria; order Rhodobacterales; family Rhodobacteraceae; genus Roseovarius. The sequence continues at coordinate 11,058 of CAZZKL010000045.1, forward strand.
CTCGCCTCGGACATTCCGCGCATCTTCAACGTCAACATTCCTCAATGGTCGCAAAACCGCGAACCGACAATCAAACGCTCCAAAGCAGTGGGCGAGCCGCCCTTCATGCTCGGCATTTCAGTATTCGAGGCCCTCTCAATGGCCGTGGCCAGCACCGCCAACTACCGCGAATGCCCCCGCCTCAACAGCCCTGCCACCCCCGAATGCATCCTGATGGCCGTAGAGCGCCTGAAGAATGAAACCGCCTAATCTTTCATTTTTCCAACAAATACTCCCGCCGGAGGCTCCCGCACCTACCGCATACCCCGCCATTTCAAATCATTCGCAGCGTTTCAGGAAATCGCCTTCAAATGCCCCTCAAACGCCGCGCTTTGCATCAAATCACGACAACGGTTAAAACGGCCCACAGCATAGGCCATGAAATCCTCTGCCGTATTGCCATCGGCATGCTGAATAAGCCCCCATAATGTCCAGAGCAAATCACACATGGCTTTATAAATCACCATCCGCCCCCTCTCGGCCTCTGAGGGCGCGCGGCCAAAATAGGCCATCATCATGGCGCTGTCCTGATCCGCGTCAAACCCCGCTTCAACCGACAAATCCCCCAGATCCCACATCGGATCATTCATCCCCGAATATTCCCAATCGACGATCCACATGCGCGCCCCGTCATCGAGAAAATTCTCACATAAAGGGTCGCAATGGCACGGGGCCAGAGGTGCCGGATTACCCGCCAATGCCGCCTTCACCGGTTCAGCGGCGCGCACAATATCATTATATCCCTCCGGCAGATCAATCTCCTTGCCCGACAGAATTTTGAGATACTCATCAATCATCGCAAACAACTCAAACCGGAACTGAAACTCCCGGCCACAGCCATGCAGTTGCGCCAGCGCTGCCCCGGCGCGGGCGGGCGATCCTTCGCGCGAGGCAAACAACTCCGGCGTCATGGTTTCAATCCCCGCAATACAGCGCGAGATCATCACGCCGGTGCCCGCATCAGCCCAGATAATTTCGGCCGAAATGCCCGCCTCCGCCGCCACCTGTGCATTAAAAAGCTCAACCGCGCGGTCGATATAATCCCCGGTGCCCTCGCCGGGGATACGCACGATCAATTGCTCATCGCCGGTCTCCACCCGGTAAACCAGATTGGTCAGCCCGCCGAGCCGCTGAATTTCAAAACCCGCCATATAGGCCCCTTTAAGACGGGGCACATTTCGAAGGGCAGCCAGCACGGCGTCACGGTTATCGGGCATATTATTTCCTTTCCTGTCAGGTCTTTAGCCGGATATTTTCGGGATCATAGAGCGGCGCATCCACGCGAATTATGGCGTATCTTTCGCCAAATACCTCAAGCTCAAAATCAGATGTTTCAGCCATTTCAACCGGCAAATAGCCAAACATAATGCTCTGCCCCACACTATGGCCGTAAGCCGCACTTGTGACCAATGACACCACTTTGCCCCCCAGCAAAATCGTCTCACCGCCATAAAGCGGCAAATCCTGCGGCGCGGTAAAACAGCACAAACGCTGCGCCACGCCATCCGATTTTTGCGCCTTTAAGGCCCCCCGACCAATAAAATCGCCGCCGGTTTTAAGATGCACCCTGCCCCCGAGGCCCGCTTCAATCGGCGTGTAATCCGGCGTGATCTCGGCGCTCCAGTAAAGATAGCCCTTCTCCATCCGAAGCTGATCAATCGCGCGGTAGCCGACATCACAAATGCCCTCCGGCTTGCCCGCCGCGCGCAGCAGATCATAGACATGGCGGGCAAATTCCGTCGGGATATGCAGCTCCCATCCCAGCTCCCCCACATAGCCAATCCGCACCGCCCGCACCAAGGCCGCGCCAATCACAATGCTTTGGCTGCTGGCAAACGGAAAAGCCGCGTTCGAGACATCGTTTTCCGTCACCCGCGCCAGCACATCGCGCGCTTTTGGGCCGCAAATATTGACGACGGCAAAGCCCGAGGTCACCTCGGTCAAAATCGCCCGGCCATCCGTGGGCAGGTTACGCCTGATCCAGTCGCTGTCATGCACGCCAAAGCCCGACCCGGTGATGATATAGAAATGATTTTCCCCCAGCCGGATGATGGTCACATCCGCCTCAATCCCGCCGCCGGAATTGCAAAGCTGGGTGTAAATCACCGCGCCCAGCGGCTTGTCCATATTGGAAACCGCCAGCCGCTGGATCGCCTGCAACGCGCCGGGGCCAATGAGCTCAAACTTGGAAAAACTGGTCTGATCAATCAGCGCCACACCCTCGCGCACGGCCTTATGTTCAAGGGCTGCAAATTTCTTCCAGCCGGGCGCAAGGAAATCGAGCTGATCCACCGGGTCCACCCCCGCGGGCGCGAACCAAAGCGGCCGTTCCCAGCCATTTTTCGACCCCCAAACCGCGCCATTTTCCGTCAGCCGCTCGTGCAGCGGGCTAAGCCGCAGATTACGCGCTACGGTGCTTTCATCGCCTGGATAACGCATTTTATAGTGATGCGCGTAATGCTCAACCGCGCGCGGATACATGAAGGCGCGGGTGCCGTGATGCGCCCCGAACCGGCGATTATCAAGCGGCCATAAATCCAATGACGGGCGGCCCTCTAAAAGCCATTCGGCAATCATCTCACCGGCCCCGCCACCGGCGGCAATGCCGTATAAAAATCCGGTGGCGAGCATTAGATTATCAAAATCCGGCACCGGCCCCATGACAAAATCACCATCCGCCGAATAGGGAATTGGCCCGTTGATGATCTGCCGGATGCCCACGGTGTTGACCACCGGCGTCACCCGCCCCGCCATCTCGGCCAAGGGCAAAAACCGGTCAAGGTTTTCCGGCAATAACTGCCGCACAAACGCGCCGGGAATGCCATCATCGCCGAACGGCAGGGTGTTGTCTTCATAGCCGCCAATCACCAGCCGTCCGCCCGCGTCGGGCTTGTAATACACCAACCGGTCCGGATCGCGCAGGGTGGGCAGACCCTCGGGAAAATCCGGGATTGGCTCGGTTACGATATATTGGTGCTCAACCGCGCAGGCGGGGATTTTTAGCCCCAGTTTCGCGCCCAATTCACGGCTCCACATGCCGGTGGCGATGGTGATGGTTTCAGCCTCATAAACACCTTCAGAGGTCACAACAGCGGTGATCCGCCCGCCGGATACAGTGAAATCCAACACCTCAACGCCTTGCTTCAACTGCGCGCCGTGCTGCCGCGCCCCCGCTGCGATAGACTGGCACAGGCTGGCCGGGTCCACATGGCCGTCAGAGGGAATAAAGGCAGCGCCTTCAAGGCCTTGGGTGTCGATATAGGGAAACAGCGCTTTGGCCTCTTCGGGCGTGATCAGCGTCATCTCAAGGTCAAAACTGCGTGCCATGGTGGCCAGACGGCGGGTTTCCAGCATCCGGTCCTTTGACGCCGCCAACCGCAGGCTGCCGGTTTTCTTCCAGTCGCAATTCATCCCCGTCTCAGACTCAAGCCGGTCATACATCGCCACCGAGCGTTGCAGCATCCGCGTGGTGTTGCGCGACGATCTGAGCTGTCCCACCAGCCCCGCCGCGTGCCATGTGGCGCCTTCGGTCAGGGCGGCTTTTTCCAGCAGGATCACGTCTTTTTCACCGGCCCGCGCCAGATGATAGGCGATGGAACAGCCAATGATACCGCCCCCGATGATCAGATGTTTTGCCGAATGGCCCGTCATGTTCAGATGTCTTTCATGTCGCCAAAACCTGCGCGCGGGTTTCCGGCAGAAGGGTTGTAATTTCGTTGCGCGCAAGCATATCGGCGATGTCGCCCGAGGGCACTTTATCCGTCACCAGAATGTCAAACTGCGCCGGGTCTTGCACGGCCACCGGCGCGCGCTGCCCAAACTTTTCGCTATCTGCCACCACGATCCGGGTCTGCGCCCGTGCGGCGGCCTCGCGCGACAGATCGGCCTCTTGCACGTCATGCAGCATGAAGCCAATACCCGCGTTGATCGCCCCCACCGAAAACACCGCATATTGCACGTTGAACCGGCGGATGAAGTTGATCGCGTCCAGCCCAAACGCGCCGCCATCATGCGAGCGCAATTCACCCCCCGCCAAAAACACCCGGTTATTATTCCGCGCGGTTAATATATGCGCCACCGCCAGCGAATTGGTCACAATATATAGATTGCGGTGATGCCTAAGCGCCTGCGCCACATAAGCCGTGGTCGAGCCAATATCCAAGAATAGGGAATCACCATCCTTGATCATCTCACGCACCCGCTGCGCCAGCCGTTGCTTGACGCCCGAATTTTGATCCATGCGCGATTGAAACGGTGGCTCGGTCACCGTCAGGTTCTCGGCCAACAGCACCCCGCCATGCACTTTGCGCACCAAGGAACGCGCCGCCAAGGATTTGATATTACGCCGGATTGTCTCATCCGACACGCCCAGCCGCCCGGCGAGATAGCCAATCCGGCTTGACCCGCCCGCAAGGCGCAATTCGCGCAGAATTTCCTGCTCGCGGTGGTTTGAAGGGGCGTCTTTATCGGGCATATCTTGGCTCTGAGTCCTCAAGGTTCAGAGCAATGAAATACATAAATTGCCTCGTTTAACAACATTAATTGCTTTGCGATGTGGTTTTATGTGGTTTTCGTTGACAGCGCAGGTGTTAACGCGCAAGATTTTCCGCAAGCGGGGCGATTCCCCCGCATAACAAAAACCGGGAGGGCCTTTTGATGAGGCAATTACTTAAATCTACCATAATCGGCGCTGTGGCCAGCACATTTCTGGCGGGTGCTGCATTGGCGGGGGCGGAATCCTCTGACCCGATCAAACTGACATTGCATGACTGGTCGGGGCAGTTGATCAACACCAAGATCATGGGCTCAATACTGGAAGAGGCCGGGTATAATGTGGAATATGTGCAGGCCGATTATATCGCGCAATTTGCCGGGCTGAAAACCGGCGATCTGACGCTGGCGATGGAAATTTGGGCCACCACAGGCCAAGAGGCGCTTGATGAGGCCACCGCCACCGGCAAGGTTGTGAATGTGGGCGAAACCGGGATGCAGGCGATCGAAGAATGGTGGTATCCGCTTTATATGAAAGAGCGTTGCCCGGGCCTGCCGGATTGGAAAGCGCTAAAAGCCTGCGCTGAGGTATTTTCAACCGCTGAAACCGCGCCAAACGGGCGTTATGTCAGCGGCCCGGTCACATGGGGCGGGTTTGATGAAGAGCGCGTTGAGGCGCTTGACCTTGGGTTTGACGTGGTCCATGCGGGCACCGATGCGGCGTTATTCGCCGAGTTGGAAAGCGCCTATCAGCGCAAAGCCCCGATTGTTTTGTGGGTCTATGTGCCGCATTGGGCACCAGCCAAATATGAAGGCGAGTTTGTTGAGTTTCCGCCCTATACGCCGGAATGCTATACCGATCCGTCGGTGGGGGTGAACCCGGATATGGCTTATGATTGTGGCAAGCCGCGTGGCCCGATCTGGAAAGCCGCCTGGGCGGGGATGCAAGACAAATGGCCCGGCGCTTTCAAAGCTGCGCAGGCCTATACCCTGAGCAATGATGAGATGTCGGCGATGGTGGCCGAGGTCGATCTTGAGGGCAAGGATGTTGACACGGTCGTCGCCGAATGGATGGACGCCAACAAAGACCGTTGGAACGGCTGGATCGGCAACTGATCCTTTGTGAAACACCCCCGGGGCCTGATGTTTTGGCCCCGGGGAATACGACACCCTGATTTCCCCCGTTCCCCCGCAATACACCGAAATAACAGGTCTCAAGATGAACGCTTTGCCCAAGCTCGCCTGCCGCAATGTCTGGAAGCTTTACGGCTCTGGTGCCGAAAGTTTTTTGCAGGCAAACCCGGATCCCTCGTTTGATGAGATCAGATCGGCCGGCCTGATCCCCGCCGTGCGCAACGCCAATATCGACATTCTTGAGGGTGAAATATTTGTCATCATGGGCCTGTCCGGCTCGGGCAAATCCACGCTGGTGCGGTGCCTGTCGCGGCTGATTGAACCCACAGCGGGCGAGCTGCGCTTTCAGGGGGCCGATCTGCGCGCCATGTCTGACCGCGAAATGATCGAAATCCGCCGCCACAAACTGGGCATGGTGTTTCAGCATTTCGCCCTTTTGCCGCATCTCACCGTGCTGCAAAACGTGGCCTTTCCGCTGTCCATTCAAGGCCGCAACAAACAAGAATCCAAGGCCCGCGCCCGCGAGGTAATCACCCTTGTGGGCCTTGAGGGGCGTGAGGAATATTTCCCGCGTGAGCTTTCTGGCGGCCAACAACAGCGCGTCGGCATCGCGCGGTCACTCGCGGTTGAGCCCGAGCTGTGGTTTCTCGATGAGCCGTTCTCGGCGCTTGATCCGCTGATCCGCCGCGAGATGCAGGATGAGTTTATGCGCCTTCAGGGCCTGCTGAAGAAAACCATCGTCTTCATCACCCATGATTTTGACGAGGCCATCCGCCTGGCCGACCGCATCGCCATCATGAAAGACGGCGCTGTCATTCAGGTGGCCACGCCCGAGGAACTGGTGCTTAATCCCGCCTCGGATTACGTCGAAGAATTCACCCGCCACATCCCCCGCGCCAAGGTGATGTCGGTCAGTGCGGTGATGGATAAAGGCGCGCAAGGCACCGGCGCGGGCATCAATCAAACCACCAAAATCGCCGAGGTGGCCGAGGCGATTGTCGCCTCAAACACCCCGCTCAGCGTGGTGGATGAAAACGGCAAACCCATCGGGGCCATCGGGCGTGAGGCCATCATCCCCATCCTTGCACGGGCCGGGGGCTGAGCGTGAAAATTTTACGCAAACCCTTGTTTTGGTGGGGGATTCTCTTTGTTCTTACTTGGGCGTTGTCGATCTATGGCAAACCCATCGCCACCGCGCTCGATATGAAATGGCTGGTGAAATATCCCAATGCGTGGGTGTTTCCGCTCAAAGGCATGATCTCGGACGCAATGAAATGGCTGGTCGAGGATGAGGGTCTTTTCACCATGACCACGCGGGCCATCTCATGGGTGGTGTCACAGCCTTATGATCTGGTGCGCGCCTTGCTGGCGGATGGGTTTAATCAGGGGCAGGGCCGGAGCGCGGTGCAAATCCTGCCGCCGCTTAGTTGGATCACAGTAATTGCCATGGTGATGGCGCTGGGCCATTTCGCCAAAAGCTGGGGATTGGCGGCGCTGGTGGGGGCCGCGTTTGCCTATCTCGCCATCTTTGGCCAATGGCAATCGGCGATGATCACGCTGGCCTCGGTGATGATCGCGGTGCCCATCGGGGTGATCGGCGGCTTGATGCTGGGCATCTTTGCGTATCGCTATCCGCGGTTTGACCGGATGCTGACGCCCGCGCTTGATCTGATGCAGACCATCCCGATTTTTGCCTATCTGGTGCCCATATTATTGATGTTCGGTTTCAACCCGGTGTCGGCGCTGGTGGCCACGGTGATTTATGCCATGCCGCCGATGGTGCGCATCACCACCAAATCGCTGAACGCGGTGGACCCCGAGATCAAGGATTTCGGCCAAATGACCGGCTGTACCCGCTCACAAATGACATGGCGCATTCTGGTGCCTGCGGCGCAAAACAGCCTGATGGTGGGGGTTAATCAGGTGATCATGCTGTCGCTCAATATGGTGATTATCGCCTCGATGATTGGCGCCGGAGGCCTTGGCTTTGATGTGCTGGCCTCCCTGCGCAAACTTGACATCGGCGGCGGGTTTGAGGCCGGGATTGCGATTGTCGTGCTGGCCATCGCGATTGACCGGCTCAGTCAGGCCTTTGCTGAACGCACGCATGTCACTGCCCCCAAAGGCACCTCATGGCTGGCGCGCCATCCCCGTTCTGTGGTTGTTGCAATCGTGCTGATTGCAGCGCTGATCATCGGCTATGTCCTGCCCGCGTTTCAGACCTACCCCAAGGCGCAAACCCTGACCACCGGCGCGTTTTGGGATAACAGCGTGAGATACCTCAACATCAATTATTATGACCAATTCGAGGCGGTGAAAATCTTCTTCCTCAAAGGCTTCATGCTGCCGCTCAAACGGTTTTTGCTCGGCGTGCCATGGCCGTGGATGATCGGCGTTGTGGTGCTGATCGGCTGGCGCTTTGGCGGCTGGAAACTGGCATGTATGAACCTTGTCATGGCCGTTTTCATCGTTAGCACCGGCCTTTGGGTCAAGGCGATGATCTCGGTCTATCTTTGCGGTTCCTCGGTGATACTGGCCTGCATCATCGGCATCCCCTTTGGTGTCTTGGCCGCCGTGAACGCGCGCGCGGGGCGTGTCATCGGCGTGGTGATCGACACACTGCAAACCCTGCCAAGCTTTGTCTATCTCATCCCGGTGGTGATGCTGTTGGGCATCGGTGATTTCACCGCGATGATCGCCATCGTGCTTTACGCCCTCGCCCCCGCCGTGCGCTATACCGCCCACGGGGTGCGCAGCGTCAACGCCGACCTGATCGAGGCGGGCATTGTCTCAGGCTGCACCCGCCGCCAACTCCTCACCCGTATCCGCCTGCCGCTGGCCCTGCCCGACATCCTTTTGGGCATCAACCAGACCATTATGCTGGCACTTTCCATGCTGGTGATCACCGCCTTGGTTGGCTCTCGTGATCTCGGCCAGGAGGTCTATATCGCCCTGGCCAAAGCCGACACCGGGCGCGGCATTGTCGCGGGCCTTGGCGTGGCATTCATCGCCATCATCGCCGATCGCATCATATCGGCCAGCGCCCGCAATGCGCGCATTCGTTACGGGCTGGAGGCCGCTGCATGACTGATCTTGCCTTACAAAAAATCCGCGCCCTGCCGATCTGGCAGGGGGACGTTGAAGCCACCCCCCTTGGCGGCGGCATCACCAACGTGAATTTCACCGTTTCCGACGGCGACAAAAAATATGTGGTGCGTTTGGGCGACGACATCCCGCAGCACCATGTCATGCGCTTTAATGAGCTGGCCGCCTCTCGCGCCGCCCATGCGGCGGGGCTGTCGCCCGCTGTGGTCTACGCCGAGCGCGGCATCACCGTGCTGGATTTCATCGAGTGTCGCACCTTTGAGCCTGCGGACGTGGCCACCCCCGAAAACCTTGCCAAAATCCTGCCGTTGATCCGCAAATGCCATTTTGAAATGCCGAAATATCTGCGTGGCCCCGCGCTGATTTTCTGGGTGTTCCATGTGATCCGCGATTACGCCGCCACCTTGGCCGAGGGCAGTTCTGCC
>CAZZKL010000046.1:0-20026 GCA_964655135.1 uncultured Roseovarius sp.
GGCACCCAGAAATTGATAACAATTCTGAGTTGCTGGATTTCATAAACCATGTGCGTGAGATCACCGGCAAACCGGTTGGGTTCAAATGCGTGCTTGGGGCGTATGGCTGGCTAGGATCGCTGTGCGAAGAGATCATCAAACGCGGGCCCGAATCCGCGCCGGATTTCATCACCATCGACGGCGGCGATGGCGGCACCGGGGCGGCGCCGATGCCGTTGATGGATAATGTCGGATTGCCCCTGAAAGAGGCCCTGCCGATGGTGATCGACATCCTCAAAAACCACGGGCTGCGCGCGCGCATCAAGATCTTCGCCTCGGGCAAGCTGATCACCCCCGCCGAGGTGGCTTGGGCCTATTGCGCGGGCACCGATTTTGTCACCTCGGCGCGGGGCTTCATGTTTGCGCTTGGCTGTATTCAATCGCTCAAATGCAATAAAAACACCTGTCCGACTGGCATAACCACCCATGATACCCGGCTGCAACGCGGCCTTGATCCCGCTGAAAAATCCGTGCGTGTCAGTAATTTCGCCGGGAAGATTAATTATGGCGTCAACCTGATTGCCCATTCATGCGGTGCCAAACACCCCCGCGCGCTCAAGCGCTATCATGTGCGGATCATGCAGCATAACGGGCAATCTGTGCCGATGGACGCGCTTTACCCGGATGAAAAATAAGGCGGTCGCGGGGGTGCCAACTGAGTTTACCTTGATCACAGTTTGATAACGGCCATCTTATCCTGGGTCATGTCATGCATGGTGTAGCCAATACCACCAGTGCCATAGCCCGATTGCCGCCGCCCGGCGAAGGGCATCCAATCAACCCGAAACGCGGTGTGATCATTGACCATCACCGCCGTTGCATCAAGCGCTTCAATCGCCTTCATCGCCACCCCAAGATTGTTGGTGAACACCGAGGATTGAAACGCAAATGGCAGGGCATTGGCCTGTTCAATCGCCTGATCAATATGATCATAGCCATAGACACAAACCACCGGGCCGAATATTTCCAGGCTCGATACTTTTGCCCCAACGGGCGGATCCAGCAGCACCGTTGGCGCATAAGTGGTATCACTCAGTTTTTGCCCGCCGGTGAGGCGCTTTGCCCCGCCCGCGATGGCCTCATCCACCCATTGCGAAACCCGATCCACCTCACGCGGGCGGATCAGCGGGCCGCAATCGGTTTTTGGATCAATCGCATTGCCCACCACCAGTTTTTCAGCGCCCTGCCCCAGAGCCTCGGCAATGTCTTGCGCCATGGCCTTTGGCGCAAACACCCGTTGCACCGAAACGCACACCTGCCCGGAATGATAAAACCCACCCTTAAGAAGCGCGGGGATCATTGCGCCCATATCCGCCGAGGCATCAACAATCACCGGCGCCGCACCGCCATGCTCAAGCGCACAGCGCGTGCCGGGTGCGAGTTTTGAGCGCAGCATCCACCCGACCTTGGCCGAGCCGATAAAGCTAAAGAACGCCACGCGCGGATCGGTGACCAGTTTTTCCGCCGTGGGGATGTCGCAGGCCACAAACCGGCACCATTCCTCGGGCAGGCCCGCCTGATACAACATCTCAACAAACGCAAGGCACGAAAGCGGCGTGTCATCGGCCGGTTTCACCAGCACCGGACAGCCCACCGCAATCGCCGGGGCCACCTGATGCACAATCAGATTTAGCGGATGATTAAACGCCGACACCGCCACAACCGGGCCAATCGGCTCGCGCGTGGTAAAGGCCCTGCGCCCGGCGGCGGCGTCGGTCAGGCCCATGGGTATTTCCTGCCCCGTAAGGTGGGAAAGCTCTTTGATGCACAGGCCAACGCCGTCAATTGCCCGCGTCACCTCAATGCGCGCATCCAGCAAGGGCTTGCCGCCTTCATTGGCGATTAAAAACGCGAGTTCCTCAAACCGCGCTTTCATAAGCGCGGCGGTTTTTGTCAGGACATCAATCCGCTTGGTCTTGGGCAGCCAGCATTTGCGGTTGCGAAAAAGCCCGTGGGCGATGTTGAGATAGCCGTCAACTGTGTCCCAATCGCTGAGCGGGACCGAGCCGATTTCCGACAGATCATAAGGGTTGACCACCGGCAACATTCCCGGGCCAGAGGCCGTGCTAGTGCCGCTCATAGCAAACAGGCCTTGGCCGATAATTCATCAATCAGAACCTTCTGATTTTCCGAATAATCCACCGGCAGATCAATCAGGTGAACGCCGCCTGCTTCAAATGCCTGATTAAACACCGGCACCAAATCCTGCGTCGCCTCAACCCGGTGGCCAGTAGCGCCATAGCTGTTGGCGTAGGCCACAAAATCCGGGTTGCCAAATTCCAGCCCCCAATCGGCAAACCCGGCCCCCGCCTGTTTCCAGCGGATCATGCCATAAGAGCCATCGTTAAGCACCAACACCACCATGTTCAGGCCAAGCCGCACAGCGGTTTCAAGCTCCTGACTGTTCATCATAAACCCGCCATCGCCGCAAATGGCCATCACCCGGCGACCGGGGTTGAGCATCGCCGCCATCATCGCCGACGGCAGGCCCGCGCCCATGGTGGCCAGCGCATTATCCAGCAACACGGTGTTGGAATTATACGCCTTGTAATTGCGCGCGTACCAGATTTTATAGATGCCATTATCCAGCGCAATAATGTCCTTATCCCCCATCACCTTGCGGGTATCCGCCACAAAGCGCTGTGGGATCACCGGATAACGCGGATCATCGGCACCCTCGCGAATATGGCTTTCAATCTCGTCGCGCACCCGGTCAAAATAGCCCGCGTCAAACACCACAGGCCCGCCAAGGATGTCCTTGAGCCGGGTAATCGAGGCCGCCAGATCGCCAATCACCTCAACTTGCGGGAAATAGACCTGATCCACCTGCGCCGATTTATAATTAAGGTGAATGACCTTCTTGCCGCCCGCCTGCATCAAAAACGGCGGCTTTTCCACCACGTCATGGCCGATATTGATAATCAGATCAGCCCGGTCAATGGCGCAATGCAGGTAATCCCCCGCCGATAGCGCCGCCGTGCCCAAGAACAACTCAGAGCGTTCATCCACCACGCCCTTGCCCATCTGGGTGACAAAAAACGGGATGCGGCTGGAATGGATGAAGTCGCACAGCGCGTGGCGCGCATCCTTGCGGTTGGCCCCGGCCCCGATCAGCACAAGCGGCATTTTCGCGGCTTGGATCAGCTCCGCCGCCTGTTGCAGCACTGGTAAATCGGCAACCGCATAGCGGCGCGGGTGCGGCGGCAAAATGGCCTCATCGGTTTCTTCGGCGGCAATATCCTCGGGCAGTTCCAGCAAAACCGCGCCGGGGCGCTCTTCTTCGGCCACGCGAAACGCCTCACGCACCAGCGATGGAATGGTGTTGCCATGCACGATCTGCTTAGACATTTTGCAGATCGGCTCAAACAGTTTCACAATATCAATGATCTGAAACTGCCCCTGTTTGGATTTCTTGATCGGCTTTTGCCCGGTGATCATAATCAGCGGCATCCCCCCCAAATGGGCATAAGCGGCGGGGGTGGTCAGATTGGTCGCCCCCGGCCCAAGCGTGGCCATGCACACGCCCGCCTTGCCGGTCAGACGGCCATAGGTCGCGGCCATAAACCCCGCGCCCTGCTCGTGGCGCGTGAGGATCAGGCGGATGCTTGATGTGCGCAAGGAGTCGACCATATCAAGGTTTTCTTCGCCCGGAACGGCGAAAATATACTCTACCCCTTCGGCTTCCAGTGCTTTTACAAACAGGTCTGAGGCTTTGAGTGTCATTGAATTCCCAATCTGTTATTTTCTATATCGCCATGCTGTTGCGGCGATAACGCGCGTCAGCCTTATGTGATAGATGCAGCGGGATTTGAAATAGTTACAGTCTGTTGAGATAATGCTTTTCACATCCCCGGCGGCACATCAATTCCGGCCATCCATGGCTTGATGTCCACCACCGGCGTGCGGTCAAAGGCGTCGGTTGCATCTATGCGGATCACGCCGGTCTCAGGGTCAATCGAGGTAATGATCACCGCCGCCATGGCAATCGGATTTGGCCGCACCGGCGAGCGCAGCGAAAACACGCCGCGCTGATCTGGTGAGTGACGCGGCACCTGCACAATCAAATCGCGCCGCCCCCGGTCCATCCAATAAAGCACCCAAATGGGCCGCCCAACGTCCAACCCCTGAAGCCCGGCCAAATAGTCCGGCTCAAGCTCAATCCGGGCATTGCCGCCGCCCGCTTCGCGCGCCTGAGATATATTGCGCGGGCTGTTGCCCCGTGACCAGTCAGACCGGATTTGGCCGATGAATGTCACGCCCTCCTGTGCCCTGTCAGCAGGATTAAAATCAAGCTGGATTTCGCCTTCACGAATGTCGCTGTCTTGTGTCATCGCCTTGCCCTTTGCATCGCGGCCTTACCCGGCCATCAGGCCCTATTCGCCCAACAACCCGCGTTGCAGGTATACCTCGGCAGCCCGGTCAATGAAATCGGCAATTTTATTCGCGCCGTAAGTCTCGCGCAGCAGCGCCGCCTGTGCGATTAATTCGGCCCGCGTTTGCACCCGTCCGGGGCGCAGCATCTCATAGGTTTGCATGATCACATCCTGCGGCACCTCAATCAGCTCGGCCCCGCGTTCAAAGTTTTGCGCCAAAGTGCCCCGCCCCGCCGCGCGGGCAATATCGGCCTGTGCCAGCAGGGCGTCGCGCGAGATGCGCAAATCCTCAATCCCAATGCCCCCGGCAGTCACCGCCGCAAGCGTGATCTGATCAAGCGGCACCCCCCCCGGCCCGCTGATCTTATCGCCGTGGGTCTCGGACAGGGGATAATCGGTAAGGCTTGGCTTTTTCATGATGTGCCCCCCGAATGTTCCCCAAGGAATTTCGCGGTGATCTCTTCCGGCGCGCGGTCCGGCTCCACCAGACCGGTCTCAATCGCATGGATCAGGGCCACCTGCGCATGATAGCGCGCGCCCAAAGCCTCGCCATCTGTGGGCACCAAAATCGGCTCGACTTCGTGTTTCAACGCATAGGCCGCCGCGTTGCGCCCCAAAGCGGTGTAATGCTCTAATGTGGTGATCGGCGCGTTTGAGAAAAGCTCAAGATTGTTATGCGGCAACCGCTCGCTTGAATGAATGATCGCCGTGCCTTTGGCCTGTATCCCGATGCCAATGCCCGAGCCGGATAATTTGGCCGCTGACAGCCCCAGAAATGAGGTATCCGCCGTGTGATACATCCGCACCACCCGCGCCACGCCGCCGCCCGCCTCAATCCCGTCCATCAGGCATTTCAAAACCTCCGACAGGTTGCGCCCGCCGGTTGTCTGGAAAAGCTGCAGGCCGTAAGCCGGGCTGATACCAATCACCACTTCAGCGGGGTTTTTCCCCATGTCAGCCGCGCCCGCGTCAAGATAGGCAATCCGCCGCGCCTCGGGTTTTTTGTGACGGGCCTGCGCGCTCAGCACTTCACTTTGGCCCAGTTGATCGCGGATATTGTTGATCTCATCGCGGCGGGCCTCGGTCAGCCGATAGCCAGTGCCGGGGCCTGCGTAATCATTGGGATCGTTGATTGCGCTGATCACCCTCTCACTTCGCACAATCGCCGAGGTTTGCAGGTAATCGCCCGACACGCGGAGTTTGACCAGATTAAGCAGGTTCTGCGCCTCCGCGCCAAAGCCGCGTTTCGCCAGCGCCCGGATCACATCAATCACACTCAGGCCGCGCGCTTCAATCGCCGCGCTGATACGGGTGGTCTCGCCGGTTGAAAATGTCTGGGTCTCGCGCGAGCCTGAGGCGACAATCACGCTGGCCTTCATCTCAGCCGTCGGATGCGCCAGCTCCAGCTCTTCCAGCACCGCCGATATTGCCTCAACCGCGCGGGTCCGCAGATCAAGGGCGGTGGCCTCGGGCAACGGCGTCAACCCGCCATCGGCTTCAAAATCGCGTTGAAGCACCAGAAAATCCTCAAGCTCTTCACCGTTGAACAGTGAGGCATTAAACGAATTGTCATAAGCCAGAATCGTGCCAAAGCCGGAACAGATAAAATCCGACCCGGCAACCAGATAGGGCATGATCTTGGCCCCCACCCGGATCTCAGATTCCGTAGCGCGGGCGTCATTGCCGCTGGCGCATTCCAGATCAAGCCAGACCGCCAGCAGGTTTTCCGCCATCATCTCGCGCATACCGCCCGCCAAAGTGGCCGTCAGCGGCGCGCCATCAATGCCGCCATTTTGCGTGCCCTGCACCCCCATGCCACGCTGCAAACACAGGCAGCGCGCCTCAAGATAAAGCAAGGATTTCGCCTCATGAAAGCCCATCAGCAATTCCGCGCCACCGCCCGACGTACAGCGGGCTTTGATCCCGCGTGAGGCATAAGCGGCCACCAAAAACGCCTTTGACCACGGTGTATCATCGCCATCGGTAAAGCTTTTCTCGGTGCCATAAACCGACACGGTTTCGGCGTAAGATGTAAACCCCGCCATGCCGATGCGCAGCTCTTCCGCCTCTTCACTGGAACACTGAAACAGCGCCCCCCAGCGCCCCACGACAGAGCCAACAACGCAGGCCAGCGCATTCGACCACGCATTGCGCGACACCCGCATGGTGGTTTCCAACTCGTCAAATCCCAAGCCCACCGCCACCGCCGCATCCGCCGCCAGTTGCAACGGGTCATCCTTGGCATTGGTCACATGCGCCTGATTTCCCGGCGTCTTGCGCGGGCGCATTTTGGAATAGGCAAACGCCATCTCAAGCGCATTGAGCCGCGCCACCACATCCGCCAGTTTTGCCGGTGTCATCCCCCGCGCCAGCCGCACCAGATCGGCGCGCGGCACGTTCATATCCACCAGCATCCGCGCCACCTGATCCGACGGCATCGCCATCGCCTCAGGCGCAATATCGGGATCAAGATGATGCTCGGCAATAAAGGCATCAATCATATCAAATTCATGCGCCAGCACGCCGTCCATGCTGGCAATCTGGCCGTTTTCGATGCTCACACCCGCGCCCGGATCAGCCGCGCCCTTAAAGGCCGCAAAGCCGTTTTCGGGATCTTCACGGGCGAATTTATCAAGCCTGAGCGGGCGCGCGTCCCAATCGGAATAACGCCGCCATCTGTTGGCCGCCGGGGGGGTCTCCACTTATATTATCCTCCTTGGCATCAGACGCTGGCAAAAACATCCTCGCTTTGTACCACATGGCAATAAATCATGTTGATAATCTCAAGCTCACGGGTGTGCAGACCCTCAGTGGCCGCCGCACAGCAATCCTCAACCACCACCACATTAAAGCTTTCATCCGCCAATGAGCGCACAGTTGAGCTGATGCATTGATCGGTGAAAATACCCGCGACAATCACGTTTTTTATACCCATATTGCGTAAGATCAGCCGCAAATTGGTGCCGGTCAGCGCGCTATCGGTGGTCTTGAGCACGCAAATCTCATCGCCCTGCGGGGTGAGTTCCGGCACCATCTGACTATCGGCCCGGTCTTTTGGCAACAGCAGGTAATTAAACCCCGGTTTTTTCTGGCTCAGTGATCTGTCGCGGCCGTCCTCGGTCTGACAAGCGATGCGGGCAAACATCACCTCAACCCTGGCCTTGCGCGCCCAGTTGGTCAGCGTCACGGTGTTGGGGATCACAATCTTGTTCATCCGCTCAAAAAACGGCTGCCAACGGGCCGCTTCGGCCTTGTCATCCGGCACCTCAAGATAGGTGTTTTGAATGTCGATCACCAATAACGCAGTTTCCGAGGGCGGTAGCACAAGATCATCCGGCTCTTCCGCGTTTGCGTAGTAAAAACTGCGATATGCGGTTTTCCAATCACTCATGATTTGCGCCCTTTCACGGCCTGCAACGTGGCGGTAATGGCATCGCGCGCCAGCGCCATCTCGGCATGGGTGCCCGACATGAATATCCGCCCCGATGCGCCCATCATCTGCACATCATTCAGCGCGGCCCCCGGTGCGGCGCGCTCGGCCTCATTGGCCGCGACACAGGCAAAAAGCGCCGGGGCCATTTCATAGATCAACAGCGACACCCCCGGCACCAGAATTGAGCCATCGCGCGACCGGTTGAGGATGATCGCGTGCTGATCCGACAGATCGTCAATGATGTCATGAAACAGGATTTTGGGGGCCAGTTGATCCGTGGGCTTAGCGCCGATGCCCTTGAGAATTGCCTGCCCGGCTTTGTTCACCTCATCGGGGTCATCCGCATGTAATTCCAGCAGGCCAAACTGACGCTCGGTGAACAAAATCCCCGGCTCCATATCCGGCGAATCCTTCAATGCCAGATCGGCAATCCGGTGGATCGACAGCGCCGGGGCCACCTCGATGATCAGGCTGTGCTGACCTTCAAACGGCGGATAGCCCCGTGCCCTGAGCGGCGTTGCCAGATAGGCCGCAAACTGTGGTTGCAGATCACTGATCGGCAAATATACCCGTAGTTCGGTCATTGTTTCGGCCTTCTATATTGGCGGTTATTTAAGGCTTGCAGCGTCAAAATGCTTACCCAGATCGGCGTGCGGACGCGGGATCACATGCACCGCCACAACCTCACCAACCTGACTGGCGGCTTCCGCGCCTGCCTCGGTCGCAGCCTTGACCGCGCCAACATCGCCTTTGACAACAACCGATACCAGCCCGCCGCCAACTTCGTTGCGCGCGGCAATTTCAACATTGGCCGCCTTGACCATCGCATCCGCTGCGGTCAATGCCGCCACATAGCCACGGGTTTCGATCATTCCGATTGCCTGACTTGCCATGATAATACTCCTTCTTTCTGGTCAAATTCTGTTGGGCATGATGCCCGGTTCAAGTTTCGTCTGTTATGCGTCGTCTTCAGGTTTCGTCTATGGATCCGATGATAAGCGCATCAACCGGCGCTTTGTGTTTGGTGAAAAACGCCGCCGCCACCGAGCCTTGAGTGATCAGCACCTCCTCGCCCACGGCGCAGCCCAGCGGATCAAAGGCCACAAGGGTATTGCCGGCCACCTCCACCTCCAAAAGCGCGCCGTTTGGCAGCGTCTCAATATGTTTGCTTGACCAGACCCGGCCAGTAACTTTTCCACGGATCATGATGTCGTCCTTTCAACTTTTATCCCCCGGCGGCGCAGCTCATCGCGCGCCAATGGGGTGAATCTAACGGCTGTCCCCGCCTTAATGCTGCGCGTGCCTTGGGGCAGAGCCGCCACATCGCGCTCAGTGACCATGCCTTTGGTGAACTGCGCCATGCCGGGCGCGTTGGCGGCAGGGGCCATCGGCTGATGTGCCATTACCGGTTGCGTGCCATTTTGCGACAGGCAAAACCGGTGGCGACCCTCTAAAATATCCGCCCGAATTCGGCCATCCTGCGCCATGCCCAAAATCTTTTGCGCAAACGCATTCAGATCAGCGCTTGAGCGTATCTCAATCACTTCTTCAGTGCCCCGCGATGCAGCCGGGGCCGCTCCGGGGCGCAGCTTTTGCAGCTCCTCGCTCAGCACTTCGCGGATGAGTGCGCGCATGTCCTCCACTACACCGCCCCCGCCTGTCTGAGGGCTGCTTCGGCGGCATTGCGGGCATTGCGCACTTCGGCCTCATCCCCGGCCAGATAAAGCCGCCCGTTGGGACCGATCATGCGGTAATCAATCAGTTTGATATTGGCCTCTTTTTCGGCCTCATTGCAGGCCAGCATCGCGTATGAAGCCGACTGACACTCCAGCAAATACAGGCTTTCACCACCCAAAATCATTGAGCCCATGCGATTGCGGTTCATCAAGAATGCGTGCTGATGATCCACCCGTGTCACGATCTTTGACGCAAGGATTTTTGGCGGGGCCGCATCCTCGCGCCGTGCCCCAAGCGCGTGCAACACGGCCTCGGCCCCGGCCTGCACCTCGGCGGTGGAACGCGCGTGAAATTCCAGCGTGCCGAACTGTCGCTCAACCACCAAAAGCCCGGCCTTCACATCGGCGCTTTTAAGGGCCACATCCGTCAGCGCCTCAATATCCAACCCCGGCGAAATTTCAATGATCTGCGCCGCCATCCGCGCGCGCGGCAGGCTTCCCCGCATCCATGTGGCCACATAGGCCAGGGTCTGCGGTTGCAACTGGTCGATAAAAATGAATGAGCGCAAATCGGCCATGTCTACTTTCTCAATAAATCACGCAGCTCAGCCGCAATCAGGCGGCGCAGCTCGTCTTTGGTTGCGGTGTCGAGGGATGAAGCTGCTGAAGGCTGTGGAGCCACCGCCGACCCGGGCACGCCATCCGCCGGGGCCGTGGGCAAAGCGCCTCGAAAGCCGCGCCCAAGCCCGTGATAATTGCCAAACGGCACCTCATCATCGGAATTATAGGCAATCCGGGTCCAATGCACCAAATGCTGCGGCCCGACATTTTCGCCAATCGACGAGCGGCCAAAAAAGCCGGTGCCGATGGTGAATGTGGGCGCCAGATTGGTGGCAAACCCCGCCGCCCCTTGCGAGCAGGGCGCGTTGACAACCACGCGGTAGGCCTCAACCGCGCTGGCATATTCCATCACCGAATTTTCATCACTGCTATGGATCGCCGCCGAATGGCCAGCACCTGTCAGCCGCAAAACCGCGCGCGCCTGCGACAGCGCTTGCGCATGGGTCTTGGCCACATGCAGCGCCAGAACCGGGCACAGTTTTTCACGCGACAAGCGCTCTTCCACGCCGATCTGGGTGATCGGTGTGATCAGAATTTTGGTGCTGCTAGGCACCCGAATACCGCATTCCTGCGCAATCCAAGTGGCATCGCGGCCAATGGCCTCAATGTTGAAGCCACGCGGATGGAATAAAAACCGCCGCAACGCCTCGGTTTCACCTTCCGAGCAGATATATGCGCCCGCCGATTTCAGCGCCATTTTGAGCTGGTTTTCCACCTCAGGCAAGGTGATCAACACGCTTTCATTGGTGCAAAGGATTGAATTATCAAAGCTTTTTGAATCCACAATGCGCTGCGCCGCCTTGGTAATATCGGCACTTGCATCCACAAAAACCGGCGCATTTCCCGGCCCCACACCAATCGCCGGATTGCCCGAGGAATACGCCGCCCGCACCATCGCGGTGCCGCCGGTGGCCAAAATAACGTTGGTTTTATCCGAGTTCATGAACGCCTCAACCACCGGAACCGACGGCTCGGCGATGATCTGAATGATGCCCGCCGGCGCGCCCGCCTCTTCGGCGGCACGGGCCAGCACCTGCACCGCCTCAACGCTGGTTTCTTTCACCGCCGGGTGCGGCGAAATCACGATGGCATTGCGCGTCATCAGCGCCATCAGCACCTTGAAATTCACCGTGGCAATCGGGTTGGTTGAGGGCGTTAGGGCAAAAATAACCCCCGCCGGGCGGGGAATTTCAACGATCTTGCGGGCTTCATCCACGCGCGGATTAACAAAATCCTGATCGCGGTAAAAATCCACCAAAGGTTTCGCCGTCAGCTCATTTTTGATCTTCTTATGCGCCGCCACGCCAAAGCCACTTTCGGCCACGACTTTTTCACCAAACTCCGCCGCGTGATCATGCGCCGCCTCGGCCACCGCATCGACAATCCGCAGGGTGGCCGCGCGGTCATACCGGTCAAAAACCGTAGCCGCCCAGCGGGCGCGTTCCAGCATCAAATCGGCCTGACCCCGGCGTGCGGCGGGGCTTGCGGATATATCAATCAAAGAATTGAAAAGAGCGGCTTGCATCACACCATCCTCCGCCGTTTGCCCATGACCTCGGCGCGGGCCAGTTCAATCGCGATGGCCATCCGGCGCAGCACCTCTTCGGCATCGGCTTGCGTCAGCAACAGCCCCGGTTTGAATTGCAAAACACTGGGATCAAGGGTTGAAAAAATCGCCCAGACGCCGTTTTCATAGAGGTTTTTCATCACCGGCTTGGCGCCCTGTTCGTGGTTGAACTCAAGCCCCATGATGACGCCGTGTTGGCGAATACCGATAAAGAAATCCGGGAAGGCGGCCATGATGTCATTCAGCCCCGCGCGCAGGTAATCGCTGATGTAATGCACCATGGTGCGCACCTCGGGCCGCTGCACAATCTCAAGGGTTTTCATCGCCACGACACAGCCCAATTCAGCCCCGCCCATGGTTGAGATATGGCCAAACCCGTCTTCCTTGAGCCAGCCGCCGCATTCCTCAGAGATCAGCACACAGGCGATGGGATACATGCCGCCAGATATGCCCTTACCGGTGACCATAATGTCCGGCTCAACCCCGTATTTCGTACACCCCCATAATTCGCCGGTGCGCATCAGCCCGGTCTGCACCTCATCGGCGATATAAAACGCATCGTACTTTTCACAGAGCGCCTTGACGGCGGGCAGATAGCCCTCGTTGGGCATCGGAAAACCGTAAGTGGCGGGGATCGTCTCCATGATCACGGCGGCCACATCGCGGCCCTTCAGCGCGTCTTCCATTGCCGTCAGATCATTGAACGGCACCTGAATGAACTCACCCGCCGTGTCATGCGATAAAAACAGCTTGGAAAACCGATCATCGCCGGTTTTGACCGCAAGCCCGGTATGGCCGTGATAGGCCTTGATGATCGACACGATCTTTTTCTTTTGCGCCGCGTGGCGGGCGGTTTTTATTGCAATATCAATCGCTTCGCCGCCACCCGATCCATAAGCGGTATATTTAAAATGATCCCCCGGCGCGCAGGCCTGAAGGGCCTCGGCCAGAGCGGTACGCGCCAATGCGGGAAAATGGTGATTGCCCATATCGAACCGCTCAGTGCCGGCTTTCAGCACTTCAACCAGTTCAGGATGGCGGTGCCCAAGGTTATAGGTGCCGCCGTTCAGATGCAGGTCAATCAGGCGGCGACCGTCCATATCATAAAGGTAATATCCCTCGCGCCGGTCGATCACCAGATCAACACCCATGTCGATCCAATCCTGAGTTTTACCCGGATTCCAGAATTTTTTTGAACGGTCGAGAAACTCGGTTTTGGCCTGAGACATGGGGGCGTCCTTTTCAGCGGATGCCCCCAGTTAGGTTGATTCCCTCCGCCCCGGCTTGACAACAAAATGCGTTTCTTTGACAGGTAGTGTCAGGCGAAGGCCTTAAGATAGGCCGCCCCAAGCTCGGTGGTGACGCGGGCAAAATCAGGGGCCAGCGCCTGTGGCTCAGGCGCTTCGATATGGCTGCCGATCCAGGCCAGAAGCGCCATGCGGCGCAGCATCACAAAGGTATCCATCTCGGCTTCTTCCCCGGGGCTTAACCTGCGCACTTTGCGGTAGCCCCGCACCCAAGCCTGTTTCAGATCAGGCACGCGCGGATCATCCTCCATAAAGCTGATGCCGGTGGCAAAATCATAGAGAAACCAGCCAAAACCGCAGTCGTCAAAATCAATCAGCCTTGTGCCGTTTTCGCCCATCAAGAGATTGGCCAGCCGCATATCCGCATGGATCAACCCATAGCGCTCAGGCGATTGGCCAAAAGCCGTGAGGCGGCGTTTAACCGTGGCCTCAACCTGCTCCAAAATCGCGCGCACTCCGGCATCCACCTTCGGCCCATCGCGCCAGTTTCCCCATGTGGGTTGCGCGCCGAAAACCGCGTCAATATCCCATGTCAGGCGCTCAAAATCCGCCGGGCGCTGCCAGCCGACCGACTGCACATGGGTGCGCGCGGCAATCTCGCCCAGCTCTTCAAATGGGCCAACCAAGTCACCGTTTTCATCCGGCTCGGAACCTTCGACAAAATGAAACAGCACCATATAGCGCGGGTCGGTCAGGCCCTCGGCCTGCCCCACCTGAATGGCCTGCCCATCACGGCCCAGATAATGCCCCGGCGTGACCACCGCCTTGGCCTTTGCCAGCGCTGCAATCCATTCCAATTCGCATTCAATCGCCCGGCGGCTGTGGTAATTCTCCCGGTGAATGCGCAAGATCGCACGGTAGCCGCCCTTGGCCTCAACCAGATAGGTGGCGTTTTCCGAGACATTAATCAGCCGGGCCTGCGCGCCGTCGGGCAGATCCCACAGCGGCAATGAGGCGTTGGCAAGTTTGTTCAGATGCCCCAGAAGCTCTTCCAGCGGCATCTCATGTTTTGACATTGGCTTAAATCTCTTCGATGGCTTCTAACGATTCGGGGATGATTTGCCCCCCATCTACAACGATTTGCTGACCTGTGATATAGGCCGCCTCATCAGAGGCAAAGAACAGGGCGGCGTTGCCAATATCCTCAACATCGCCCAGCCGTTTCAGCGGAATTGAGGCCGCCATGGTATCCAGATACTCCTGCCCCAAATCCTGCAGGCCTTCGGTATAGATATTGCCCGGCATCACTGCATTGATGGTTGTGTTATAGCGTGACAGCTCCATCGCGGCGGTTTTCAAAAACCCCAACTGCCCGGATTTTGAGGCACCATAATGCGACCAGCCGGGAAAGCCGGTCACCGGCCCGGTGATGGATGAGGTCAGGATCACCCGGCCCTTACCGGCGGTTTTGAAATGCGGGATGCAGGCCTTGACCGACAAAAACGCCGAGCGCAGGTTGGTGGCCATCACGCCGTCCCACTCTGCCGGGTCCATATCGACAATCTTGGTTTGCGGATAAGACCCGGCATTGGCGCACATTACGTCAACGCTACCTTGGGCCCGTGCCACATTATCCACCATGGCGCGCATATCGTCCCAATCGGAGCAATCGCAGACCT
The DNA here is from genome assembly GCA_964655135.1 of uncultured Roseovarius sp. Lineage (GTDB taxonomy): Bacteria > Pseudomonadota > Alphaproteobacteria > Rhodobacterales > Rhodobacteraceae > Roseovarius. The sequence continues at coordinate 14,636 of CAZZKL010000046.1, forward strand.
GATAACTGACATCGCCGTCGATCTCGGACGCCGCCTGTTTCAGTGCCGCCTCACCGCGCGCCGTGATCGTAACTTTGGCCCCTTGGCGGGCGAAAACAGCGGCAATCCCGCGTCCAATGCCTTTTGAGCCGCCGGTGACAATGACAGATTTCCCTTTGAGTGATGTAAGCATGTTGCCTCCCTTAAATTATCAATTTTCTGCGGCCCGGGATTCGCGAACTGAGCGCACCAGCCAACTGAGGCTGAACGCCAGCATGATCAGCAGGAACGAACCCACCACCGACATAATCCCAAGCGTTGGCACCAAGGGCGAATACCCCGCCACCATCTTGGCATAGAGCCATTCCGGTAATGTCAAATCCGCCCCGGTTGTAAACAGCGATAACGGGAAATTCCCCCAGCTTAGAAGGAAGGCGAACAACCCCGCCGATATGACCCCCGGCATCAGTAGCGGCAAGGTGATCTCGCGCAGGATGGTCCAGGTATTTGCCCCCATATCGCGCGCGGCCTCTTCCAATGCGGGATCAAAACTATAGGCCCGGATGGCGATGATCAGCGTGGCAATCGGCGCAATCCACACCAGATGCGCCACAATGGCGGTTTTCCATGTGGGGATAATGCCAAGCGAGTTGAACCACATCAACAGCGCCAGCCCCAGCACCATTTGCGGAAAGAATATCGGCAGCATGATCAGCTTTTGGAATAATGTCCGGTAGCGCCATTGATACCGCGCAAAAGCCAGCGCGCCGAAAAAGCCCACCACCATGGAAATTGCCGTCACGATAAGCGCGAGTTTGAGCGAGGTCGTGATCAGCTCATGCACCGACGCGCTTTCAAGCGCCTTGCCGTACCATTTGGTCGAATAGGCCTTGATCGGAAACGACAGATACCGCGCCTTTGAGATCGAGGCAAAGCCAACCGACACCAGCGGCAGGTAAAGAAACGCAATGGTGAAAATGCCGTAAGCCAGCAATGCGATACGAGTGGATTTACTGGGTTTCATCAGGGTTTCCTTCCCATGATGGCATCAAGATCAACTTTTGAGACGCCGAAAATCGCCAACCCGCCGATGATCAGGATCAGGATCAGTGAGAGCGCCGCCCCAAGCGGCCAGTTCTGACCAAAGGTAAAGGCGGTCTCAATATCGTCGGAAATGGCAATCACCACCTGCCCGCCCAGAATTTTCGATTCCGCCACCGCACCTGCGGCCAGCACAAAGGAAAGCAACGAGCCAACAACGATCCCCGGCGCGGCCAGCGGCAGGTCAATCTCCCACAATATCCGCCAGCGCGACGCCCCCAGATCAGCCGCCGCTTGGCGGGCGTCATCGGGCACCATGGAAATGCCCTGCGCCAGCGGGAACAGCATGAACGGGAAATAGACGTAAACCAGCCCGAAAATGATCACCGGCACGTTGTATAATGGGCTGTCATAGCCAAAGCCGAAAAAATACCTGAAATAGCCCTCAAACAACCCGCCTTTCATCAGTGTCAGCACCCAGCCGAACAGGCGGATATTTTCCGACACAAACAGCGTCATTACCACTGCGATAGTTAGGATTAAAGTGAACTTATTGAATACCTTAGCCATGCCATACGCCAGCGGCCAGCAAATGAGGAACAGCATAACAGTTGACACCGCCGCCATCCCCAGCGACCACAATAATGATTTGTAATAGCCTTGGCTGGCAATCACCGCAAAAGACGAGAAATCCGGCATATTCGCCAGACTGAACACCTTTTGCGGCATCACCGAAAACAGCGCGATCACCATTAGGGGCGCAAGAAAGCTCAGCACCAGAACAATGCCCAGCGGCAAGGCACTCAGAAACCCCAGTCTGCTATCAGACTTTTCCATCGGCACCCTCACGAATAAGATGCGCGCTCTCCGCGTCAAAGCCCAGCATCACCTTGTCACCGGGCGCGCCCATAAACCGGTCTTCGCGCAGTTTTTCCACTGTCAGCAATTCGCCACCCGCCACTTTGACCTCGTATTGAATGCGCGAGCCAAGCGCATATTCGGCGTGCATTGTGCCCGCGATGATGAAATCAGCGGTTTCACCCGGCGGTAAAAACCGCACATATTCAGGCCGCACCATCAGCGTGCCAACCGTCCCCGGATCAAGCCCCAGCCCCATATCGGCGGCATTGCCATTCACATGAATTTGCAAATCCTGCGCGATAAGCCCGGTGTTTTGCGCGCCTTTGACCTCAAACAGGTTCACCTCGCCCATGAATTCGGCGACAAACCGACTGATCGGCGCGCCGTAAATCTCATCGGCGACGGCAATCTGCACAAACTGCCCTTCATTCATGATGGCAATCCGGTCGGACATCACCATCGCCTCTTCTAATGAGTGGGTGATATAGACAAAGGTCTTGCCGGTGCGGTTGTGCAGGTCCTTCAGCTCTTTCTCAAGCGCCTTGCGCAGGCGGTAATCCAGCGCCGATAGCGGCTCATCAAAAAACAAAATCTCGGGGTCAAACGCCAGCGCGCGCGCCAGCGCCACCCGCTGTTTTTCACCGCCCGAGCACTGCGTGATGCGTTTGTCATAATAGCTGGCTGGCAGGCGCAGCATTTCCAGCAGTTCCAGCGCGCGGGCCTTGCGATCAGCCACCGAAACCCCTTGAATTTTCAGCGGGAATTCGATGTTTTGCCCCACCGACATATGCGGGAACAGCGCCAGAGACTGAAACACCATGCAGGTGGGCCGCTCATTGGCCGGGGTATTTTGCACCTCTTGCCCGCGCAAGCGGATGGTGCCGCTTGTGACCTCATCCATACCGACCAAAAGCCGGATCAGGGTGGATTTACCACTGCCCGACGGGCCGACGATGGTTAAAAACTCGCCCTCGGTTATATCAAGGGTGATGCCATGCAAGGCCGTGAAGTTGCCAAACCGCTTGACGATTCCATCAAGCCGCAGAATTGGTTCAGGTGTCATGTAAGATGCGCCCGTTTATGTCTTGATTAAAGTGGCCCCGGCATAGATGCACCGGGGCCGTTTGGTAGTATCACGAACGGCGCGCTTGGGTATAGATGTCAATCAGCGCGTCATAGGTCGGGATCACCTGATAATCCAGTGACCGCGCCATTTCCTCGTCCAGACTATCCATCTGAATGGCGTCCAGTTCATCAGCGTCAAACTTGGCCAGAACCTCGGGGTTACCCATCTGAGCAATCGGATTATAGGTGCCCTCGGCAAACGCCACCACCTTGCAAATGTCCGGCTGCTGCACGAACTCAAGGAAATCTGACGCCAGATCAGACGGATCAGGATTGTTGACCAGTGAGGTCAGCTCAATCCACACAACCCCGCCTTTGCCGTCCACCGGCCCGGAATTAGGCGTGATGGCGCGGATATTCTTGGCCCCATCATAGCGCGCGGGTGACGAGGTATAGGTGCCGCCGGTGAAATAGGCGTCAATCTCGCCGTTGATCAGCGCGGTGTTCATCGCCACCAAATCATCAGTCAGCAATTTCGCGCCGCCAAATATCTGCTCGGCCACGCCTTTGAAAGTGGCCTGCCCGGCTGCATCCACAGGTTTAAACGGATCAATATCGCCGGTCAGGCACATATGCATGACGTTCCAGTTATCATAGGTCAGCACGCCGTAGCGGTCCTTCATCGCCGGATCAAGGAACAGTTTCCAACCCTGATCCTCGGCCATTTTGCGGCTGATCTTGTCGGTGTTGACCACAAATGAGAACGGCCCATAGCGCTGTGGCATCCCAATCAGGTTGCCATCATCGGCATAAGCCAGCGGATAAGGTGCCGCAAACGAGGGCAGCATTTTTTCAAAATACGGCGTGAAGCGGTCCTTATCCAACGGCTTGATCAGTTGATTGGGATAAAGCACATCGCGCGCCCAGGGCTGATTGAGGTTGATCAGATCCCAGACATTGACCTCGCCGGCGCGCAGCTTGTTGATCATATCGGGATCCGAGGTGCCGCTTTCCGCCCGCACCCTTGCGCCCGGGTTGGCTTTGCGGAACGGCCCCAGAACCTCATCCGAGTTATAGCCCTCCCAGCACAGGATATTCATTTGATCATTGCGGGCCGCTAATGCGGATGACATCGGGCCGCCGACAGCAAGCCCTGCCATCGCAGCGGCGCGGCTGGTGAATTGTCTTCTGGTAAGTGTCATGGTGTTTCCCTGTTGTTGGCCAAAATTGTTTTTATCGTGATTTCAGCCTAGGCATCAAAACGCCGCTCTGTCTTGACATCAGATGTTTGAAATTTAACAGCAGGTTTGGCGAGTGGGGCACCCGCCCCCTGCCCTCCGGTTGTTTTTTCCGGCAGGTTTTGCAGAAATCAAGACTTGGCGTATGCTTTGAGCTTCTGAACGCGAATCGGTCCAAAATGGGTATAGCGGTTGACACTTCCGACGTTCTGGCTCCGGCCAAGGTGCTGTCTGCGGCCGCCAATGGCGCGGCCCGTTTGTTTGAGGAAAACGGCGGCAGTATCGACCGGATATTTGGCCATGCGGGCATCAGCGAAGCAGAGCTGGACAGCCCGGTGTCTGAGATCAATCTGGCGCAATATTGCAAAATGTTCGAAATTGCCGCCAAGCAGACGCAAAATGGCAATATCGGCCTGCAGTTTGGTCGCAAATTTCAACCGCAACAGCTTGGTATGCTGGGTTATTCCGCGATCAGCTCACCCACTTTATCCGCCGGGCTGCGCAATATGGAGGCGTTCTTTCCGGCGCATCAGGAACAAACCAGTTTCGGATTGATCCAGGATGACGGCATCTTGTGGCTCAGCTACCGCATCGTTGATCCGCGCATCACCAACCGCCGTCAGGACGCAGAACTATCGCTTGGCATGTTCTGCAATGTCTTTCGCAGCGCTTTGGGTGAAGATTGGTCTCCGCTTGAGGTGCGGTTTGAACATGCAAGGCCTGAGAATGCCCACGAGCACGAAACGGCCTTTGGCGCGCCGGTGGTGTTTAACCGCCGCACCAACGCCATCGCCTTTCGCCGCAGTGATCTGGATGCAAGGATGCCGGGCTATGACCCTTATCTGTTTTCGATGGTCAAGGCGTTCATGGAAAGCCGCAGCAAAACCACCGAAGACCCGTATAATTTTGCCCAAGTGGTGCGCAATGAGATCAAAATGCAGCTTGGCTCCAGCATCCCCAGTCTGGGCGAGATTGCCTCAATCCTTGGCCTCTCGGGGCCGTCTTTTCAAAAGCGGCTGCGCAAGCACGGGCTTTCCTATAATGACATCCTGCGCGCCGCGCGTCATGAGCTGGCGTTGCATTATATGGATGATCCCGACATGGCCCTGACCGAGATTGCGTTTAATCTGGGGTATTCGGAATTATCGGCCTTTTCACGCGCCTTCCGGAATTGGACAGGCATGAGCCCGCAAAGGTATCGCCGGGT
>CAZZKL010000047.1:0-18212 GCA_964655135.1 uncultured Roseovarius sp.
TTAAAGCGTTTCGAGAAAAACTTGAATCACGAGTTTTTATTGAAGCGCCCGCAACACTCATATGTTGCACTACGTTTCGTCTTAACCCTGTCACAGGTTTAAGTCGAAACGCTTTAGGCCTGAACCGGACGTCATGGAGACGCCAGCGACTTGGTTTGAAGCTCGGGGCGACCTTGAAAACTTGCCAACCCTAACGGAGCCGACCTTCGTTGCGATCCGGACCAACGACGGCGGTGCGGGGTAATGCTGTCATTCGTGGGAAGCTTGACGCGCGAAAATACGGGCAACAAGACGTTGAATCTGCTTTTCGAATTGCCCCGCTGCTGCAATAAAAAATGGGCACATCGTCACCGATGCGCCCAATTAAGGCACTTAGATTTCGTTCCCGGTTAGGGGAAGAGCTTTAGGCCAGGACGAGGTTCGACGCGCTTTCGCGGCCGTCGCGGCCTGGTTCGATGTCGAAAGTCACTTTTTGGTCGTCGGCCAGACTGGTCAGGCCTGCTTGCTCAACGGCAGAGATGTGTACGAACACGTCTTTGCTGCCGCCATCGGGCGCGATAAAGCCGAAGCCTTTTGTTGTGTTAAACCATTTGACGGTGCCAGTAGCCATCGTCGTTCTCCTTAAAAAACTGCCCACGGAATGCGGCAGGTCGGCAAAGTCAGTGCAAAATCGAAGACTGAGCCGAAAGGAGCAGTGTGGTCGATAGTGGTAACGTCGCGAGTATCACATGGGCGTTTATTGTGTGAAGTACAAGTGATTTTCTGATTTGCGCTTTGGGCGACGAATGTCCACCACCGTCGATTGCCAGATATATTGGGTCCGTTGACACATCTTGGATTTGACGCCTTCGATGATCGCCCTTCCAGCTCGCCTCACTTGGATCGTGGGCAAAACTGATTTTGCTAGACCAACAATATACTGCTTCGGGCTCGTTGTTGACGTTCTCTAGGCGAGCGAATGTCGCAGCCATCTTAGCACATCTCTGCGGCCAACGGTAGTTTCAGAAAGGACCTGCAGCTGGCGCCAGTATCGCAGTGACGGAAACCCTGCGACGTACAAAGATGAATTGGGGAATATGTGGGGAACAGATGCGTACCATACACATATACCATTGATTAAAAACATTTTTATGGGATTTTTGGTGCCAGGAGAAGACTCAATAAAACTCCTTATCTAATTGTATTATAACGTTAAATAAGCGTCCGATTTTCTCGATACCCCCAGTGATACCCCACCTGCTTTTTTTATTCATTCTCTCGGATCTAATGCGAGAGGCAAATGTGGTCCCGCAAGCGGTTTTTGTCGGCCCTCTAGGATCAGGAAAAGTCAAACTCTGTTTTTTTATACCCCTGAGCAAACAACAAGGCCGTCAGATCAGCGTGGTTGATACAGGCATTTGCTTGCATTTTTAGCGAGTCAGACCCATGAAAGGCCACGCCCAGACCGGCCTCTCTGATCATTTTTATGTCGTTGGCCCCGTCCCCGACAGCCAACACGTCATATGGCAATAAATCATGTTCCATACACAGCCGCGTCAACGTTTCCAGTTTTGCAGACCGCCCTAAAATCGGCTCAACAACCTTGCCGGTAAGCTTACCATCCTCAAATATCAGCTCATTTGCCTGATGGTCGTGAAAGCCGACTATTTGAGCAATACGGCCGGTGAAAAAGCTGAAACCTCCGGATACGAGGACGCAGTGGGCACCGTGCCGGGCCATTGTACGCACCAGCGTCCGGGCACCGGGCATCAAGGTTATACGTTCGTTAAAGACCTGCATCAGCAGATTTTCCGGCATCCCATCCATCAAGGCAAGACGCTGGCGCAATGCGTCTGGAAATCCAATTTGGCCGGTGATGACCTTTTGGGTGATTTTCCGGATTTTTGGTCCTATCCCATAAGCCTCGCCAAGTTCATCGATACATTCTTGATTTATGATGGTCGAATCCATATCGGAAATGAGCATGCGCTTGCGGCGCCCTTTTGTCGGGGTGCATGTCGCGTCGATTGTTGTGCCCTCAAGTGCCGCCAGAGCCTGTGCCATGATCTCGGCGGCGGAAAGCTCGGATGGGAACGCCAGATCGCAGGCCTCGTTCTCGGCCAGCCAGTCCGGCGTGCAATCCAGGTTCAGATGCTTGCAAACCTGGCCCAGATGCGAAGGCAGCAGCGGCCCGGATCTCAAATTGCCGATCAGTGTCAGCGTATAAGTTGCCATCAGTTTTCCGTTACGCTCCTGTCGTTTCCGAACATAAATCTGACGCCCTACCTACATTGACACGTCATGGTGCAGATCATAAAGTCACCCTATGGATGAATATTGGACTATACCAGAAAAAATGAGCTGGTCTATATCAGATGAGGCCCGCAGTTCATGGGATCGCAAGGTTCCATATTACCAGCGGATCAGAGATCATTTTTTAAAAATGATCGAGACCGGAGCCCTCAGCACAGGCAGTCAGCTTCCGCCTGAACGGATTTTGGCCGAAGAATTCTCTATCACCAGGGTAACGGCGCGACAGGCGTTAATGCGGCTTGAGGCCGAAGGCCTGATATTTCGCGAGGAGCGGCGCGGATGGTTCGTGTCACCCCCGCGGGTGCGGTACGATCCAACCGCCAATACCAGCTTCACCGAGAGCATTGCCGAGCAAAACCGGGTGGCCGGAACAACCGTATTGGCCACACAAGAGGTCAAAGCTTCGCTTTGGCAAAGCGCCCAGTTTGGTTGTACTGTGGGGGATCCTATTTTTGTTATCACCCGGTCCCGTTCAGTGGATGGGCGGGCCGTATTGGTGGAAAAAATTCATATCAAGGCAGAGCGCTGCCCTGGCCTTCTGAGCTTTCCTCTTGATCAATCCATGACCGATTTGATGGCCCGGGAATTTGATATCATCGAGCACAGGGCACAGATTGATATGCGCCCAACAGCCCTGTCGGAAGAACCTGCTAAGGCTCTTGGAATCGCGGTGGGAACGCCTGGCCTTTATCTGTCACGCACCATTCGGGACCAGTTCAATGATGTGGTTGAACTGGACGAAGAGTTTTGGCGTCATGACGCCATAACCATCAGTATTTCCGCCGATGGAAGGCGCGAGGAAGGCAAATAATCTAATTAATACAGGGTATTATGATATGAACATGCAGACACCAATCGTTGAAGTCCGGGACATTAACAAGACATTTCAAATCAAGGGTAGGCCGCCGGTCAAGGCTCTTCAGCATGTCAGCAACCATGTGGACAAGGGTGAGGTTCTCGTGTTGATTGGCCCAAGTGGCTCGGGCAAAAGCACATTCCTGCGAGCGCTTAATGGGCTTCAGCCGGTTGATAGCGGCACGATTGTGATTGATGGTGTTGAACTGACTTCGTCAAAATCCGATTTGAACAAATTGCGTCAGGATGTGGGAATGGTGTTTCAGCACTTCAATTTGTTTGAACATAAAACTGCCCTGGAAAACATTGCCATGCCGCAGATGGTTGTGCTGAAGCGCTCTAAATCTGAGGCCGAGGAAAATGCTAACAAACTGCTGACGCGGGTTGGGATCGGCGACAAGGGTGACAGTTACCCCAGCGAGCTTTCCGGCGGGCAGCAACAGCGGGTGGCCATCGCACGCTCATTGGCGATGACCCCCAAAGTCATGCTGTTTGACGAGGCGACATCAGCGCTGGATCCGGAGACCGTTGGCGGCGTTCTGGACCTGATGAAAGAGTTGGCCGCCGATGGCACCACCATGGTTGTGGTCACCCATGAAATGGGCTTTGCCCGCGAAGCCGGGGATCGGGTGCTGTTCATGGATGAGGGTGCAATCATCGAACAAGGAACCCCCGCCGAGGTATTTGACAACCCGCAGCACGAGCGCACAAAACTGTTTCTCAGTCAGATCATATAAGGGTTGGGAATCTTTGGTATAGTCCAAGGTTGGGATTTGGTATATACCAGACTTACCGAATATTTAATGCCCATTGACCTGGCCGCTTAAGGTCAATTGTCAAAAGGGAAAACTGACCAAAGGGAGAAGAAAGATGAAGAGAATCACCAATATTTTAACCTCGGGGTTACTGGCGCTTGGGATAGGTGCCACGGCCCAGACAGCCACAGCGGATGTTGTGGATGACATCATCAAACGTGGCGAGCTGCGGGTCGCGGTACAGACCCAGGGCCCGCCGGTAAGCTTTGTTGACAAAAACGGCGAACGCACCGGTTTTGCGATTGCAGTGGTCCAGATGATGGCTGACGACATGGGTGTTGAGCTGGTGCTGCTGGATTATGACTGGAAAGGCCTGATCCCGGCGGTGAATTCCGGCAAGGCCGATTTTCTGGCCGCCGACATGACCCCCAACGCCAAACGCACATTGGTTCTGAGTTTTACCGAGCCGTATCTTTACAGCGATGTGGTGCTCTATTCGAAAAGCAGCCAACCCTTTGTCAAATGGCAGGATGTCTGTGTCGCCGGTGCGTCCATCGGGGCGGTTCAGGGCAGCAGCAATGTCGGCCTGCTGAAAAAGCTGTGCCCGGACACCGAGGTCAAGGAATTTGCCGGTGGTGGTGCCGCTGTGGCACAGGCGGTTTCTGCGGACCGGGTTGATGCCGGGATCAATGATTTTGCCTCGGCTGCCGGTTACATGATCGAATACACCGAATTCAAAATCCTTGACGGCGCGCCGAAACGCTGGCCGCTGAGCTTTGCCACCCGCTCGGACGAGCATCACCTGCTGCGCTGGATGGACAATTACTTCATGCTGATCCGCAATGACGGACGCCTTGATGAACTGGCCGATTACTGGATGCGCGGCCCGGAATGGAAAGCCGATCACTGATCCGGCCTTCAAAGCAAACATTGGCCGGGGGCCCGTTCAACAGATTGGCAGGCCCCCGTTAGTTACGCAACTAAGCTGAACTATGAGGATAAATATGGACTGGATCCTCGATTTCTACAATTACCGGGTGGTTGGCCAGTACCTGCCGGAATTTGCCCGTGGCGTTGGCTGGACAGTCTGGATTTCCATTGTTGCCGGGGCAATTGCGCTGAGCGTTGGCACGCTGACGGCACTGGCGCGGATGTCGACAAATCCGTTATTGTGGCGCCCTGCCGCCGGTTATGTTCAGGCGATACGCTCAACCCCTCTCTTGATTCAGATATACCTGATATATTTTACCTTGCCCGCCCTGCCTTTGCTTGGCCGTCGGCTGGATGAGCTTGAGGGCGGCATCATCGCCCTTGGCCTCAATGCCGGTGCCTATATGAGCGAGATCATCCGCGCCGGGATTGAGAGCATCTCAAAAGGGCAGATTGAAGGGGCGCAATCCGTGGGCATGACCTACCTGCAGCGCATGCGCTATGTGGTGCTGCCGCAGGCCTTTGCCCGGGTCGCCCCGCCGCTGGTTGGCCAGACCGCGGTGATGATCAAAGACAGCTCATTGGTTAGTTTTATCGGGGTGTTCGAGCTTTTTAGTGCCGGGCTGATTATCCTCAATGAACGCCTGATGCCTAATGAGGCATTCCTGACCGTCGCCGCCTGTTATCTGGCAATATACAGCTTCATGCTGTGGCTGGCCGGTCGTCTTCAGCGCCGCCTTGGCGGCAAAGCGGTGTGAAGGAGAAAGCCTATGTTTGATGTCCTGGAATCCACCATGCCGTTCTTGCTTGCCGGTCTGTGGATGACCTTTAAAATATCGGCAATCACCATCTTCTTTGGATCTATCCTCGGGGTTGTTGTTGGCATGTTGCGCACGTTGAAACTCTGGATCATCAACATCCCGCTGGGGCTGTTCATTCACTCGATTCGTGGCACCCCGTTTTTGATCCACCTGTATGTAGTGTTTTTCATGCTGCCCGCGACCGGTATTTCATGGCTGCAACTTGACGCATTTCCCGCAGCCATCATCGCACTCAGCCTTTATACCTCCACCTATGTGGCCGAGATTGTGCGCAGTGCAATTCAGGCGGTGCCGCGCGGGCAAGCCGAGGCTGCGCGCTCAACCGGCATGACCGGGCTACAGGCCATGTGGCATGTGATCCTGCCGCAAGCGATCAAGCTGATGATCCCGCCGATGGGCGGGGTTTATGTGATTATCATCAAGGGCACGTCGATCGTATCGGTCATCGGCATTGCCGAGCTGGTGCGCGCCGGTGAGCACGCCACCCAGCGTCACCCCAAAGAGCTGATGCTGATCTATGGCATGACCGCGCTGCTTTATTTTGCCTATTGTTATCCGGTGCTGCGTTTTGCCAAATGGGCCGAGAAGAAATACGGTTCTGTGCGCATCCCTTCATAGGGCTGGTAAAGAACTGGCCAAAAAATCGCAGGCGTGAGCTATGAAAGCAGGCGTGAGCTATGAAAATTGTCACCTACAACATGCAGTTCGGCCTTGGCAAAGATGGTCACAATGATCTGAATCGGATCGCAGGAGAGGTTGATGGTGCCGATATCATCGCCCTGCAAGAGGTCGAACGCAACTGGCAGCACAGCGGATATGCTGATCAGCCACAGGTTCTGGCCGAGCATCTGAGCCACTATTATTGGGTCTACGGCCCCTATTTTGATGTGAACGCCAGCAAAAAGAACGCCGACGGGACAATCAAGAATGTCCGGCGTCAGTTCGGCAATATGATCCTTTCAAAAACACCGATCCTGTCCACCCGGCTATTTCCATTGCCAAAGTCAATCATTGAAGATCAACGCAATATGGTTTTGGGGATGCTGGAGGCGGTGGTTGAGCTGGGAAATGACAGGGCCTTGCGGGTCTATAATACTCACCTGTCGGCAAAATCCGCCACTGACCGGATCGTACAAATTCACACCATCCGCAAAATCATAAAACAAGCCCCCGGAGAGGGCGGTGCCTGGACGGGTTTCAGCACGCACCCGCTATGGCTTGAGGATAAAATCGCACCGCCGATGCCGGATGAATTTATTCTGTTGGGTGACTTTAATCACGCTGCAACGGACCCCGAATATTCGCACCTTGTCCACCGCGATGAAACCGAATGCGACCTGATCGATTGCTGGACCCTGACCGGCCACCAACTGGAGGAAGGCACGACGTTTCCGACGCTGGAAGTTGGGGGCTGCAAACGCATTGATTTTGCTTTCGTCGATCAGACAATGCGTGAAAATATCAAAGGGGCATGGATAGACGACCGCACGCAAGGGTCAGATCATCAACCGCTATGGATTGAGATAGAAGACCCAAATACCATCTGATTCAACTTTTTATATCTCCATAAGGATCGGTCCGTGAATCAGATTTAATGCCGCCGGTGCCAGCTTTCAGGAGAAGACCCGCATACTTCTCTTAACTGATTGTAATAAAGCGTTTAATTGGCGTTCGATTTCCCTCGATACCCCCAGTGATACCCCACTTACTTCATTTATTTAGAAGTTCGAGTGCACAGCGAGGACCAAATGCACTTATCTACATCACCATGTGGGGCGATCCAATCATCGTCAAAACAATGGCTGATCCCATCATATGACATTCTTTGAAGCCCGCAATCATTCTTTTACCGCATTTGGATAAAACAACGATTGCCTCGCAAAGTTGATCACACACTGATACCCGGCAATGAACTACAAGAACGCAGCCGACGGTTTTGCCCCAATTGCCAACAAGATCGGTGCGTTTCTGGCGCATCCCTTGGTGCGTAAGGCTGTGTGCGAACCTGAGACGCCCCTGCGATTTCGTCAGATAATGGACACAGGCCAGAGCCTTATTATTAATCTCGCCAAAGGGCGGTTGGGGACAGACGTGTCGAATGTCCTTGGCGGTCTGATCATTTCCAGCATTGCCAATGCCGCCTATACCCGACAGAACCTCGCCCAAACTAACCGCCGCCCTTTCTTTCTCTACATTGACGAATTCCACGCCTTCACTACGGCAACCATCGCCGACATGCTCTCCGAACTGCGTAAATATGGCTTGGGAATCAGTTTGAAGGTCGTGCGGGCCTGGGTTTCAGCAGTAATCTGGTCAAGCTTCTTTTGTGCGGCTGGATCACCACCTTCAGCGAGGACCGAACGTGCGTCATTTCGCTTCTGACGAGCTTGGGCAAGAGTGACATCGGGATACTGACCATGTGACAGCAGCTTCTCTTTTCCAAGATGCCGGTATTTCTGTTGTCAGAGTTTTGCACCATTAGATTTGACCAACAAGAACAGACCGCCACCGTCGGTCAGCTTGTATGGCTTATCCCGGCTTTTGGCCTTCCTGATTTTGAACTCGGACAAAGACATTTGGGGGTATCGGTTTCCTCATGTGGAGGTGATACCCCCACCGATACCCCCAATTAGATGTGAAATGGGGGTATCGTATGTTCAGCTATGAAAATGACGATAGCCAAAAACACCATGAAAATCAAGTATTTAGAGCAGGTATGAGCATGTATGAGTAAGGTGAAATGGTGCCCAGGAGAGGACTCGAACCTCCACATCCTTGCGAATACTAGCACCTGAAGCTAGCGCGTCTACCATTCCGCCACCTGGGCCAAGTGTCGTGAAACAGCCCAATATCCCCGCCCCATGTCGGTGTCAACGGGGATTTATCAACTTATCCTAAAGGGTTTCGGGATTAAAGCGTTTCGACTTATTGCCCAAATCGCTACAATAAGTCGAAACGCGCGAAACCCCGTGATTGAGGTTTTCATGGAAACGCTTTAATTGCCAAATTGCCTTGTCCATGCCTGCCCCAAAAGGTAGGAAGAAGCCATATCAGATCATGCCCGGAGGCCACCATATGTCAAAGCTTGTCACAATCTACGGCGGATCAGGATTTTTGGGGCGCGATATTGTGCAGCATCTGGCGCGGGCCGGATGGCGGGTGCGGGTGGCGGTGCGCAGGCCCAATGAGGCGATGCAGATCAAAACCTGCGGCGCGGTGGGGCAGGTTGAGATTGTACAGTGCAATATCCGCGATGATGCAAGCGTGCAGGCGGTCATGCAAAGCGCCGATGTGGTGGTGAATTGCGTTGGCACGTTTGACCGCAAGGGGCGCAATAATTTTGACGCGGTACAGCATGAAGGAGCCGAGCGCATTGCCCGTGTTGCGGCTGTTCAGGGTATCAAACGGATGGTGCATATCTCGGCGATTGGCGCGGATGCGGGGGCAGACAGTGAATATCTCAGTTCCAAGGCCTTGGGAGAGGCGGCGATTCTGGCGGCATTCCCCAAGGCCGTTATCCTGCGCCCTTCGGTAATTTTTGGTGCCGAAGACGGGTTTTTCAACCGTTTTGCCGGGATGGCGCGGTTTGGCCCGGTTCTACCGCTTGTCGGGGCTGAGACGAAATTCCAACCGGTCTGGGTGGATGATGTGGCCAAGGCCGCCGCGATGGCGGTTGAAGGCACGGCCAAGGCCGGCATTTATGAGCTGGGCGGCCCGGATACCCACAGCTTGCGCGAGTGGGTGCAGCAGATGCTGACGGTGATCCATCGCCGCCGTTTGATCATCAATATCCCGTTTGGGATTGCGGGCCTGATGGGCTGGATGATTGAGCTGGCAAATACGTTGTCTTTGGGCATGGTTCCGAAACTGATCACCCGCGATCAGGTGAAAATGCTGAAGCTGGATAATGTTGTATCACAAGGCGCGCGCGGATTTGCTGAGTTGGGCATCACGCCCACATCCGCCGGGGCGGTGATCCCCAGCTATCTGTGGCGGTTCCGCCCGGCGGGGCAATATGAGGCGCTCAGAGATTCCGCCAGCAACCTCAGGCCTTAAAAACTCAGGCCTTAAAAATCCATCTCGGTTGCGACGCCTTTTTTCACTGCAAGATCAACCACCGCCGAGGCCACCGCCAAATCCTGAAGGCCGACGCCGGTGCCGTCAAACAGGGTGATCTCATCCGCTGATGTCCGCCCCGGATGGGTGCCGTTGATCACCGCGCCCAGCTCAATAATATCGGCCTCTTTCAAAGACCCGTCGGCAATGGCGTGTTGGCATTCGCCGATGCTGATTGCTTGGGCCACCTCATCGGTGAATACCGTCGCACGCGCCAACAGCGCCGCGTCAACCTCTTGCTTGCCTTTGGTGTCGGTGCCCATGCAGGCAATATGCGTGGGACCGGTGACATGGGCGCTGAGCAAACTGGGCGCAAAGGCCGAGGTGATTGAGATGATCACATCCGCTTGCGCCCCAAGCTGATCCAACTCCACCGCCTCGAACGGCAGACCCAACTCAGCGGCTAAATCGGCGAGGCGCGACAGCATCTCAGGATGATAATTCCAGCCAATGACTTTTTCAAAATCGCGCTGCTCCAGCGCCGCGCGCATCTGGAAAGTGGATTGATGGCCCGCGCCGATCATCCCCAGCACTTTGGCATCCTTGGGGGCCAGATGTTTGATCGACACTGAGGAAGCCGCCGCCGTGCGCAAGGCCGTCAAAAGATTGCCGCCGACCAGTGCCTTGACCTTACCGGTGTCGGCATCAAACAAGATTACCGTGCTTTGGTGATTGGTCAGGCCCTTGGCCTCATTGCCCGGCCAATAGCCGCCGGATTTCAGGCCCAAGGCGAGGCTTTTGCGGTCAAACCCGGATTTAAAGCCATAAAGCGCGTCGGCATGGCCAATCGCCTCACGGATCACCGGGAAATTATAGGCGTCCTTGCTGGCCATGGCGGCAAACACCGCCTCAACCGCGTCAAAGGCGGTGGCGCGGTCCATCAGATTGGCAATCTCACTTTCAGGAACAATGATCATGATTAATACGCCTTTCCGCGCGCCGAGACCGGCCAGACGCTTTCAACCTTGCCGCCGCGCACCCCGACATACCAGTCATGCACGTTGCAGGTCGGGTCGCAATGGCCGGGCACAAGGCGCAGTTTATCGTTGACCTTAAGCACGCCATCCGGATCGCCTACAACCCCGTGTTCATCCGAGCATTTGAGGTATTCCACCGCGTCATTCCGGCCATAAACCGTTGGCAGGCCGCTATCCACCGACTGCGCTTTCAGACCGGCATCCACGATGGCTTTATCGGCTTTGGAATGGCTCATCACCGAGGTCAGAAGAAACAGCGCGTTTTCCCATTCACCGTCATCAATCCGCTTGCCGTCCTTATCCAATATCCGGCCATAATCGGCATCCATGAAGGCGTAAGAGCCGCATTGCAGCTCATTATAAACCCCTGAACTGCCTTCGAAATAATACGATCCGGTGCCGCCACCGCCAACGATGTCACACTCAAGCCCCTGCGATTTCAACGCCGTGACCGCATCGGCCACCATCGCCACCGCAATATCAATTTTCGCCTCACGGTCCTTATACAAATCCATATGCTGCATCGCGCCCTGATAGGCCTGAATGCCAGCGAATTTGAGGTTGTCGCCCGCGTCAATCAGCTTGGCAATATTCACCACGTCCTGCGATGTCGTCACCCCGCAACGCCCCGCGCCGCAGTCGATCTCAACCAGACATTCCAGCGTCGTGCCGTGCTTTTCAGCCGCCGCTTGCAGGTCGGCCACATTCTCGGGGTCATCGACACAAACCAGAATGCGCGCGCCCAATTTTGGCATCTTCGCCAGACGGTCAATCTTGGCCGGATCACGCACCTGATTGGACACCATCACATCTTTGATGCCGCCGCGCACGAACACTTCGGCCTCGCTGACCTTCTGACAACACACGCCGACGGACGCGCCTAAACGCGCCTGCAATTTGGCCACATCAACGGATTTATGCATCTTGCCGTGGGCGCGGTGGCGCACGCCCATCTTGGCACAGAGATCCCCCATTTTTTTCACATTGCGGTCCAGCGCATCAAGGTCCAGCACCAGACAGGGCGTCTGAATATCGGCCTCATCCATGCCCGGTTTGGCGGGAATGTCATAGCCCACGTCATACTCGTTCAGGTCTTTCATCTCTTGTCTCCATTCATCCAGGGCAGCGCGTCAAGATCGACATTGCCGCCGGTGATTATCACCCCCACGCGCTTGCCCGCGAAGGTGTCTTTGTTCTTTAGTATCATCGCCAGCGGCACCGCGCTGCTCGGCTCCATCACAATTTTCATCCGCTTCCAGATCAGCTTCATCGCGGCGATAATCTCGGACTCAGAAACCGTCAGAATATCGCTCACATGGCGGGACACAAAATGCCATGTCAGTTCTTTCAGCGGCACTTTTAACCCATCTGCCACCGTCACCGGCGCGTCATCGGCGATGATGTGCCCGGCGCGAAAACTGCGGGCGGCATCGTCGGCCTGCTCCGGCTCGGCGGCGTAGATTTTCACCTCAGGTGCCAGATTTGACAGCGTCAAACAGGTGCCCGAGATCATCCCGCCACCGCCTATGGGGGCGACGACCGCCTGCAACCCCTCAACCTGTTCAATCAGCTCGGCCGAGCAGGTGCCTTGCCCGGCAATCACCCGAGGATCATTATAGGGATGCACAAAATCCGCGCCGGTCTCGGCTTCAATCCGGGCGAACACCTCTTCACGGCTGCTGGTAGACGGCTCGCATTCGGTGATGATCCCGCCATAGCCGCGCACCGCGTCCTTTTTGGCCTGCGGGGCCGTGCGGGGCATCACCACATGGCAGGGAATGCCACGCCGCCCGGCGGCATAGGATAGGCTGAGCGCATGATTGCCGGAACTATGCGTGGCCACGCCATTGGCCAGTTTATCTTGGGCCAAGCCAAACACCGCATTGCTGGCCCCGCGCACTTTGAATGCCCCGGCCTTTTGAAAGTTTTCGCATTTGAAGAACAGCTCCGCCCCGGTCAGATCATTGAGAAACGTGGAGGTCAAAACCGGCGTGCGGTGAATATAAGGCGCAATCCGTGCGCGGGCGGTCTTCATATCATCAAGATCGGGGATATACATCGCCACTCCTTTCAGGTTGCCCGGTAATATTCTTGCGCCGCCGCCACGCCAGAGCCAAGCACAATATCCAGCCCCAGATCTTTCATGCACATCTCAATCGTGGCAATGCCCGATAATGCCATCACATCGGTGAGGCTTCCCAGATGGCCAATGCGAAACACCTTGCCCGCGACCTCACCCAGACCCGCCCCATACGAGACACCGTATTTGACCGAGGCATGGGTTACAATTTCATTGGCATCAAATCCATCGGGCGTTTTGATGGCACTGACCGAGTTTGAATAAAGATCAGGCGCGACGGCGCAAAGATCAAGCCCCCAGGCGGCGACGGCCTTGCGCACCCCCGTGGCAATCCGCGCATGGCGGGCAAAGACATTCTCCAACCCCTCCTCAAGCAGCATATCACAAGACAGCTTCAAGCCATTAAGCAACCCAACCGGCGGCGTATAGGGATAGCCATTAACCGCATAGCCCGCCTGCATATCGCGCACGTCAAAAAACCAGCGCGGCAGGGTGGCGTGCTCTAACGCCGCCATCGCCTTGGGGCTGAAGGCGCAAATCGCCAGACCGGCGGGCAGCATGAAACCCTTTTGCGAGCCGGTCACGGCCACATCCACGCGCCACTCATCCATGCGGAAATCCATCGACCCGATTGAGCTGACCCCGTCCACCAACAGCAGCGCCGGATGAGTGCAGCCATCCATTGCTGCCCGCACGGCGGCAATGTCTGAGACAACGCCGGTGGCGGTCTCATTATGGGTGGCCAGCACGGCCTTGATCCGGTGGTCGGTATCTGCGGCCAGAATTTCAGCAAACCGATCCGCCGGGATGCCTTCCCCCCAAGCGACGGGCACCACCTCAACCTCCAGCCCGTGACGCTGGCACATATCAATCCATTTCTGGCTGAACATGCCATTACGCGCCGCCAGCACTTTATCACCGGCGCAAAGCGTGTTGGAAATTGCCGTTTCCCAGCCGCCCGAGCCGGTGGAGGGAAAGATGAATATCTCAGCGGTTTTGCTTTTCACCACCTGCTTCACGCCCGCAAGCGCCGGTTGCAGGATGTCTGCAAATGCCGCCGACCGGTGATCCAGCGTTGGCATGTCTACGGCGCGGCGCAGGACCTCGGGCATGTTGGTCGGGCCGGGAATGAATACGGGGTTTTGAAAGCTCATGATCTTGCCTTTTTGAGAATCGACAGGATTAAATGTAGACCCGCATGGTACCAAAGTATATTTTTTTGAAATCTTTTTTCATTTATTGTATAAATACGTTTATATGTTATAACTCAATGCGTTACATTTTTTCATGCGGGAAATGACGAAAAGCAGAATGGGGATTAAATTCGATGGAAAAGGCAAAACGCAAGCGCGGGCGGCCCAAAAGTGCGTCGCTCAAACCTGCCGAGACCAAAATCCAATCGCTTGATCGTGCGATTGATATTTTAGAGCATATCGCCCGGGGCGGCGGGCTGACCCTATCCGAGATTGCCGAAAAATCGGCGCAATCTCCGGCCACCATATACCGCATTCTCGCCACCTGTTCGGCGCGCCGTCTGGTGGAAATCGATCCCATCACCCAAGAATGGCATATCGGGCCGGAAAGCTTTCGCATCGGCTCGGCCTTCCTCAAGCGCTCGGGCATTGTTGAGCGTGCCCGCCCGGCGATGCGCGCTTTGATGCTGGAAACCGGTGAGACCGCCAATCTGGGGGTGGAGAGCAATGGCCAGGTTTTGTTTTTGTCGCAGGTCGAGACCGATGAAAACATCCGCGCGTTTTTCCCGCCCGGCGCGCAATCGCCGATGCACGCCTCGGGGATTGGCAAGGCGCTATTGGCCTATGCCGACGACAAAACCATCGAGACCTATCTTAAATCCGGTCAGTTTGAAACCTTCACGGAAAACACCATCAACCGCCGGGAGGATTTGCAGGTTGAGTTGGCGCGGATCAGGTCACAGGGCTATGCCTTTGATAATGAAGAGAAAAGCAAGGGTATGCGCTGTGTCGCGGCGCCTATCCTGAATGCTTATGGCGAGGGTGTGGCCGGGATTTCCGTTTCCGGCCCCACCGCCCGGCTGACACTGGAGCGGATTGATGTGATTTGCGGTGATGTGATGGCACAGGCAAAATCCCTGTCCTTTGGGCTGGGTTACAGATCGTAGATTTACGCGATCTATCAACCCAGAATTTACCGCCCCTAGACGCTTGTCATGTAATATGGATTTTAATGGAGGCGAGTACCGGAATCGAACCGGTGTACACGGATTTGCAATCCGCTGCGTCACCACTCCGCCAACTCGCCGTCCTTGGTGATATAGCGCGCTTCTAGCGGCAGGGGTTTGAACCTGCAAGAGGGGGGGCGGCATTTATACTCATGTAAAATTCTCCCGGATCAGGCCAAGATGGCCCGTTGCCGATGCCGCGCAGATGTGCGACATATCATAAGACAGGATTCTGAACGGATGAGTTTAGCCATGACAAATCACATCGCCCGCCGCACCATGATGGTTGATACCCAGATACGCCCCTCGGATGTGACCAAATATCCGATCATTGACGCGATGCTGAAAGTCGCACGAGAAGAGTTTGTGCCCGGGGCGCTGCGCGATACCGCTTATGCCGATGACAACCTTGATCTGGGCGGGGGCCGGGTTGTGCTTGAGCCGCGCACCTTGGCCAAGATGCTGGAGGTGCTGGATATTCAGGGCGATGAGCTGGTGCTGGATATTGGCAGCGCTTATGGCTATTCCGCCGCTGTGATGGCGCGCATGGCCGAGGCGGTTGTGGCGGTTGAGGATGACGCCGAGCGGGCGGAAGAGGCCCAGAATATCCTGTCTGAGCAGGGCGCCGATAATGTGATCGTGCATCAGGGTGCCCTCACGGAAGGCGCGCCCGAGCATGGGCCGTATGATGTGATCACGGTGCAGGGCGCGGTTGAATATTTACCAGAAAACCTGACGGATCAGCTTAAGGAAGGCGGGCGGATTGCCTGCCTCTTCATGCAAGGTGCGCTGGGGCAGATGCGGGTCGGGTATAAGATTGACGGGGTGATCAACTGGCGGTTTGCCTTTAATGCCGGGGCGCCGGTTTTGCCCGGATTTGAAAAACACAACGCCTTTACCCTCTAAAACCCCCGGCCCAAGGAGCCTGAGTTGAAACACGCCCTGACCCTGCAAATGCGGCTGTTCATGCTGAGCCTCACCGCTGCACTGGCGCTGGCAATGCCCGTCCGGGCTGATACGCTGGCCGATACATTGGTCAGCGCCTATAATGAAAGTGGCCTGCTTGAGCAAAACCGCGCGTTGTTGCGGGCGGCGGATGAGGACGTAGCCCAGACATTGGCCGGGCTGCGCCCGATCATCAACTGGAGCAGCGATGTCACCCGGAATTTCTCGCGCAACCGGAGCCCGTTTGGGGTGTCGAATTCCGGGCAGACCGATGTCAATGTCGGCATCACCGGCAGTTTGCTGTTGCTGGATGCGGGCCGCACCCGGTTTCAGATTGAAGCGGCCAAGGAAAACGTGCTGGCGACGCGGCAGACATTGATCGGGATCGAACAGCAGGTTTTGCTGCGGGCAATTCAGGCGCATATGAATGTGCGGCGCAATATTGAGTTTGTGGCGCTCCGGAAGAACAATCTGCGGCTGTTGCAACAGGAATTGCGCGCCGCCCAAGACCGGTTTGAAGTGGGTGAGGTCACCCGGACCGATGTGGCGCAGGCCGAAGCGCGGCTGGCGGCGGCGAATTCGGGGTTGGCCAGCGCGCAGGGCAATCTGCAACAGGCGATTGAGGAATACCGAAGTGCTGTGGGGCGCAAGCCGGGAAACCTTGCAGCGCCAACAAAGCTGCCCAAGCTGTTGGATAATGTCGATGCGGCCAAAACCATCGCCCTCAGGGGCCATCCCGATATGCTTAAAATCCGCCATGATATAGCTGCGGCCGAACTGACGGTTCAGGCGGCGGATGCGGCGCAAAAACCAAATCTCAGCCTGACCGGCAGGGTTGGCGCAGGCGAAGAGATTGGCGGCAGTAACTATACCCGCTCCGGCTCGGTTGGGCTGTCGGTGACCGGGCCGATTTATCAGGGCGGCCGCCTAAGCTCGCTCAAACGGCAGGCAATGGCGCGGCGCGATGCCCTGCGCGGGGCACTGCATTTCACCAGCTTTGAGGTCGGGCGCGGTGTCGGCGATGCCTATGCCATTTTGCGCGCCGCTTATGCCGGGCGCAGCGCCAGCGAACAGCAGGTGCGCGCGGCGCGTGTGGCCTTTCGCGGGGTGCGTGAAGAGGCCAAGCTGGGCGCGCGCACCACCCTTGATGTGCTGGATGCCGAACAGGAATTGCTGGATGCCGAGGCCAATCTGATCTCGGCCCAGACCGATGTTTATATCGCCGCCTATGCGGTGCTGGCGGCGATGGGGCAGCTTACGGTCAGAGACCTCAATCTGGGGGTACAGACCTATGACCCCTCTGCCTATTATGATCTGGTGAAAACCGCCCCCGTGCCACTGAGCAAACGCGGCGCACAGCTTGATCGGGTGTTGCGGGCCTTGGGCAAGGAATAGGCCGCTGGTAACGCTTTAAATACCCAAAAGGTAACCTCGCAACCACAGATTTAACTCAAATTTCTATAATCTGTTGTGTGAAAGCTCCCTCACGGGTAAACTATTGCGGAACAGTTGGGGGAATAACTATGTCAGAAGCAGCAAATGAGGAGCTTATGTCCTCGGTACGTCGCAAGGTATCAACCGGCAAATTCGGGGGGCGGAGCACATCTGAAGGCGTTGACAGACTGGTTCTGACGGCCTCTTTGCGGGTGGACAAACCCAAAATAAACATCACCTTTCCGGAAAAGCCTGCTGTGAATGAAGTGCCTGATAAGGTTAAAGATATTTTGGTTGTGGGGGTGCCGCCTGAAGGCAATAGCGCCGCAGATACCAAGATCATCAGCCCCGAGGTGGAACGTGAAACCAAGGTTATGGATGCCGCCGCAGAGGAAGTGCCTGCTGAGGAAGTGCCTGCTGAGGATGTGCAGGCGGCGGATGTACCGGCGGCAGATAATCCGGCAGCAGATATATCGGTGGCGGATACTCAGGCAGAGGATACACAGGTGGAAAACATTGATGACCGCGATATATTAACCTCTGAGCCATCCGTTTTGAAAACCGATGGTTTAATTGATGAAGATATGCTGCGTGATATGATTTCTGATATTGTGCGTCAGGAATTGCAGGGGGATCTTGGCGAAAAGATAACCCGCAATGTGCGCCGGTTGGTGCGCCGCGAAATTCACCGCACGATGGTCTCTAACCAACTGGAATAAACGTCTTTATCCCCTCGTAGGGTGGGTGAAACCCACCGTGCCGCACCGTGCCGCGCGGGCGTTCAGGTGTCACCCGCTAGCTCCAACA
>CAZZKL010000047.1:18312-20019 GCA_964655135.1 uncultured Roseovarius sp.
CACCGTGCCGCACCGTGCCGCGCGGGCGTTCAGGTGTCACCCGCTAGCTCCAACAGCAAATCAATATCCAAATGCCGTTCCAAATGCGCGGCCAGCGCATTGAGTGTGGCGTCAACATCCGCGTTGTAATCTGCAAGGCCCGTCTTGGCCCCCAGCCTTGCCAGATAGGCAGCGCGAAACCTGTCCGAGCCAAACAGCCCATGCAAATACGCCCCCTGCACCCGGCCATCTGGGGATCCGGCGCCCTCACGCCGCTCCCCCAGTTGCAACCACGCGCGGGCACAATCGGGGCCGGTGGTTTCGCCCAGATGTATCTCATAACCCTCGACCGGGTCGCCGGTGGGCAGATAGGTGGCGTGGCTTAATGTCAGGTGTTTTTGCGCGCTCATCACAGTGGTCACATCCAGATGCCCCAGCCCCGCTATGCTGCCCGGCGGGCCTTCGATACCGTCGGGATCAGAAATTTCACGCCCCAGCATTTGATAGCCGCCACACAGGCCCAAAACATGGCCACCCCGGCGGATATGGCCGTGCAGGTCAATATCCCAGCCATTGCTGCGAAAATCCGCAAGATCGGCGATGGTGGATTTTGATCCCGGGATCAGCACCAGATCCGCGTCGCCGGGCAGGGGGCGGCCCGGCTCAATAATGTCAACGCTGACACCGGGTTCCGAGCTGAGCGGATCAAGGTCGTCAAAATTGGCAATCCGCCCAAGGCGGGGCACGGCAATCCGGCAGGCCCCGCCGGTGGTTGAGGCAATATCCAGCACATCCTCGGCGGGCAGTTTCCAGGCCTGATCAAACCACGGGATCACCCCTAATGAGGGCCAGTTACTGCGCTTGACGATCTCTTGCAGCCCGTCGGTAAACAGTGTGGGATCGCCGCGAAACTTGTTGATGACAAAGGCCTTTATCCGGGCTTCATCTTCGGGCGGCAGAACCGCCTGAGTGCCGACAATCTGGGCAATGACCCCGCCCCGGTCGATGTCTCCTACCAGCACAACCGGCACATTTGCCGCCTCGGCAAAGCCCATATTGGCGATGTCACCGCTGCGCAGGTTAATCTCGGCAGGGCTACCTGCGCCCTCGATCAAGACCAGATCAACACTCGCACAAAGCCGGTGAAAGCTTTGCAAGACCGGGGGCAGAAGCTTTGGCTTGGCGCGGGCATAATCGCGCGCCCGCAACGTGGCAAAACGCTGACCCTGCACAATCACCTGCGCGCCGGTCTCGGATTCGGGCTTGAGCAAAACCGGATTCATATCCACTTCCGGCGCGCGCCGGGCCGCTAGGGCCTGCAATGCCTGCGCCCGGCCAATTTCACCGCCATCCACCGTCACGGCGGCATTGTTTGACATGTTTTGCGGCTTAAAGGGTGCCACGCTCAGGCCACGATTGGCAAACGCCCGCGCCAGCCCGGCCACAAGCATTGACTTGCCCACATTTGAGCCCGCCCCTTGGATCATGATTGCTTTTGCCATGGCCGTTGCCCCATAGTTACCTTAACCTGATACAAACTGCCCGCCCCGAGGGGAAGCCATGAACACGCCCGCGCATCTGATTTTTGCCGCCGCTGCTTTTGCCCGCCCGCATCAGCGGATCACATCCATTGCCGCCGTTGCCGGGGCGTTTTTGCCGGATCTGTCGCTTTACCTGATGGCGGGGGTGTCTTTGTTTGTGTTGCAGCTCAGCCCGGCCTATGTGTTT
>CAZZKL010000048.1:0-19554 GCA_964655135.1 uncultured Roseovarius sp.
CTGGGCGGATATTGACCTCACGATTGCCTATCAGGCGGCCCGCCGCGAGGTGTTTGAGCGGTGCCCCCGTGTGACAGTCGCGGCGCAACCCGGCGAAGCGTATCTTATCCACCGCCACGCCCTGCACGGCATCGCCCCGTGGCAAGAGGCGGCAAAAGCCCCGCCCGAGGGCCGGATGATTGCTTATTTTCGGCCTGAACTGCCGGGTGGCTCGGAGGATTGGCTGCGGACGGCCTAACCGCCAGCTTTGGCGTGAAAAATAAAGCCCAGCGTATTGAGCAAAAGCTGGGCCGCCAGAATCGACGTGCTGTCGGTCGGATCATAAGCCGGGGCGACCTCAACCAGATCAATCCCCACAATCTCATGGTTTTGCGCCACCGATTGCATCAGCTCAAGCACCTCATAGTAGAGAAACCCGCCATGGCTTGGCGTGCCGGTGCCGGGTGCAATCGAAGGGCAAAAGGCGTCAATATCAATGGTGATATAAAGCCGGGCGTCTTTGGGAATGCGCGCGGCGGTGGCGTCGTTTCCCAACGCCCGCACCTGCCGCACCGATAAAATATCCGAGCCCATGGCGCGGGCGGCCTCGTAGCCCTCTTTGGCGGTGGAGCTGACATTGCGGATACCAAGCTGTGTGAGACCCGTCACATAATCCTTCTCAGCCGCGCGGCGCATCGGGTTGCCGTGGCCGTAACGCACCCCGTGGCGCTCATCAACAAAATCGAGATGCGCGTCGATTTGCAGGATATGGATGTCGCCTTGGCCCTCAAAGGCGTTGACGCAGGGGATATTGATCGAATGATCGCCGCCGATGGTGACAGGCAGGGCGCCGGCCTTCAGAATCGCCCGCACCCCGACCTCGATATTGGCGTGGCTTTTGGTGGTGTCCGTATGCACAATATCGGCGTCGCCTATATCGACAATGCGCACATCGCCGGGCAGGTAGGTGGCGTCATCCTCATGATCATAAGCCCCGGCATGGCCGAAGCTGAACAGGGTTGACGCCTCACGCACCGAGCGCGGCCCAAACCGCGCGCCGGGCCGCCATTGGGTGCCGGCATCAAACGGCGCGCCAAGGATGGCGACATCGGCGTCAATATTGCCCCAATCGCTGATATAGGGCCGCTTGCCGAAGGTGGAAATGCCAACAAAAGGCAGATCCAGCCGCCCGGCTTCATATCCGTGTGTGCTCATGATCCGTCTCCGTTATCTTTTTCGCATTATGACATCGGTGAAATACGCAACACTGTGACCGCCGGTATTATCGCTGTCACAAAAAACCGCTAATGATTTAAGGCGGGGATTGTCTTGCAGCCCCGTCACTTTGCGGTAAATCCCCAGCAAATCAACGCTTTGCGCCTGCCATTGCCCGATGTTTTCATTCAGGCCATTGGCCACATAATGCGCGAAATCCCCGATATATTTGTAATCCCCCGGCGCAAACAGGCGGTTGCTCCAGATGATCTCGGCGTTATGCTCTTGCCCGGTCTCATCAAGGAACCCGATGAACAGGCGGGCAGGGTGATCATCGCCTTCCTTGCGGCGCTCGTCGATATTGCTTGTGATCGGGTCCTCAATAAACCACGACCATTCGATCAGGGGAAACTCAACCAGATCAATATCGGTATTGCGCGCCAGAATTGAACCGCCCGCGTTGGTCTCACAGCGCAGCGCCTTTTTGCCTTGCTGCGTCACCAGTGACAATTCCATCGGCGGGGTGAACCAGAATGTCTGATGCCGCCAGCCCTCGGGCAGGGGATCAAGGCTGGTGAGATTGGAGAAATCCAGAACCGTTATGGTATCCCCAGAACCGGCAACCACAGGGGCCGCATTTGGATCAGGCCGGGTCAAAGCCCAGACCCCGGCAGCGATGGCAACAAGCACGATGGCAAGGCGGAGCCGGCGGGATTTTAGCAATCTGGCAAACATGTCAATTCTCTCGCGTGTAGTGCAGGTGAGGCACAGGTATGAGTCCCCCCGAAGGGTGGGAATGCAAGCCCTAAAGCAATTTAAACTCCCCCTCCTGAACAAGTAACGAATTTTGCAAAATGCCGAAGGAGGCAATTCCGGCCTTTCCCCCAACGCCAATCCATGAAATAGGGAAGCGCCAAACGAGCCATGCCATGGAGAGAGACAATGGAGATTCGTGAGGCCCTCACCTTTGATGATGTTTTACTGGTTCCCGCCGCGTCCAGCGTGCTGCCAAATACCGCCGATACCCGCACGCGGGCGACCCGGACGATTGACCTTAATATCCCGCTTCTTAGCTCGGCCATGGATACGGTGACCGAGGCCAATATGGCGATCTGCATGGCGCAGGCGGGGGGCATCGGGGTGATCCACCGCAATCTTGATCTTGAAGAACAAGCCCGCCAAGTGCGCCGGGTCAAGCGGTTTGAAAGCGGCATTGTCTATAACCCGATCACCCTGACGGCGGATCAGACATTGGCCGATGCCAAGGCCCTGCAAGAGCGCTACCGGGTCAGTGGCTTTCCGGTGGTGGATGATCAGGGCCGGGTGGTGGGCATTGTGACCAACCGCGATATGCGCTTTGCTGAGGATGATAAAACCCCGGTGCGGGTGATGATGAGCTCTGAAAATCTGGCCATGTTGCAAGAGCCTGCCGCGCTGGATGAAGCCAAAAGCCTGATGCGGGCGCGGCGGATTGAAAAGCTGCTGGTCACCGATGGCGCGGGCAAACTGACCGGGTTGTTGACGCTCAAGGATATTGAACAGGCGGTGCTTAATCCAAGTGCCTGCAAGGATGAGCTGGGGCGCTTGCGAGTTGCTGCGGCCTCAACCGTGGGTGACGCGGGCTTTGAGCGATCCGAGGCGCTGGTGGATGCGGGGGTGGATATGATTGTGATCGACACCGCACATGGCCATTCCGAGGGCGTCGCCATTGCGGTGGAGCGTGCCAAGCGGCTGTCCAATGAGGTGCAGGTCGTCGCCGGGAATGTGGCCACAGCCGAGGCCACACGGGCGCTAATTGGTGCCGGTGCCGATGCGATCAAGGTCGGCATCGGGCCGGGCAGCATCTGTACAACCCGCATGGTGGCCGGGGTTGGCGTGCCGCAGCTTACGGCGATTTTGGATTGCGCCCAAGGCGCGGGCGATGTGCCGGTGATTGCCGATGGCGGCATCAAGTTTTCCGGCGATTTTGCCAAGGCGATTGCGGCGGGGGCGTCCTGCGCCATGGTGGGCTCGATGTTGGCGGGCACCGATGAAAGCCCCGGTGAGGTGATCCTTTATCAGGGCCGCTCATTCAAATCTTATCGCGGCATGGGATCACTCGGGGCCATGGCGCGCGGCTCGGCGGATCGGTATTTTCAAAAGGATGCCGCCAGTGACAAACTGGTGCCTGAGGGCATCGAAGGGCAGGTGCCCTATAAAGGCAGTGCCGGGACGGTGATTCATCAGCTTGTGGGCGGTCTGCGCGCGGCCATGGGCTATACCGGCTGCGCCACGATTGAGGACATGCGCCGGGCCTGTGAATTTATCCGCATTACCGGCGCGGGCCTGCGCGAAAGCCATGTGCATGATGTACAGATCACCCGCGAAAGCCCAAACTATCGGGTTGGGTAAATGATAATAATATCAATAGTATAATGACCTAACTTAAAGTGATAATATGACCCCCTCAGCCCGCATTCAGGCCGCCATCGTGATATTGGATGCCATCGCCACCGGCACCCCGGCGGAAAAGGCATTGACCGGCTGGGCGCGCAAATCGCGCTTTGCCGGCTCTGGGGATCGGGCGGCGATCCGCGATCATGTATTTCAGGCGCTGCGCTGCCGCCGGTCTTATGCCTGCCTTGGCGGCGCGGATACCGGGCGCGGCCTGATGATCGGTGCCTTACGCGCGGCGGACATGGACCTTTCCGAGGTTTTCAATGGGCAGGGCTATGGGCCGGAGCCTCTGAGTGAGGAAGAGGCCGGGCAAAATCAACGCGCCGCAGGTGAGGGCGAAGAATATGATTTGCCAGATTGGCTTATACCAATACTTATCAATGCATTAGGTGATGATGCTAAAGTAACAGCACAAGCCTTGCGACAGCGCGCGCCGGTGATGCTTCGGGTGAATTTGCGGGCCACTACGCGCGCACAAGCGATTGCCGCTCTGGCGGAAGGCGGCATTGAGGCCGTGGCCCACGATATTACCCCAACGGCCCTGATTGTAACCCACGGCGCGCGGCGTGTGGCCGGGTCTGAGGCGTATCAGCAGGGCTGGGTTGAATTACAGGATGGCTCAAGTCAGGCCGCGATGGAAACCCTTGAAATTGCACCGGGAATCAAGGTTCTGGATTATTGCGCCGGGGGCGGCGGCAAGACCCTTGCACTGGCCGCGCGGGCGCAGGCCAAATGGCACGCGCATGACGCAGATCCCACACGGATGAAAGACCTGCCCGAGCGGGCAAAACGCGCCGGGATTGAGGTTGAAATGATCGAAGAGGCCCCGGCGCGCGCCCCCTATGATCTGGTGCTGTGTGATGCGCCGTGTTCCGGCAGCGGTGCGTGGCGGCGTGCGCCCGATGCCAAATGGCGGCTGACGCCTGAGCGCTTGGCCGAGCTTACCGCGATGCAGGATCAAATATTGTCAGACGCCGCGAAACTGGTTGGCGAGAATGGCAGGCTGATCTATGCCACCTGCTCGGTTCTCGCCGTGGAAAACCAAGACCGGATTGCGCATTTTCTGGCGGCTTCAGCCGGCTGGCAGATGGATATGCAACAAAACTGGCCTGTCTCCGACGGCGGAGATGGCTTTTACATAGCGCATTTAAAGCGTTTCGAGATTAAGTAGAATCATGACTAAATCTCGAAACGCGCACAACATATAATGGTCATGGGCGTTTCGTCATATTGTTGTGACCCAACAATATGACGAAACGCTTTAAGTAGAAAATAAAGAAAAATCACAACCTTGACGGGTTAAGACGGATCGCGTTAAATCATGGTTAAGGCTTTTAAGCCAAACTGGTTTGAATGAACCATCATGCGAGGGGCAGCGGTTTTGGCTTTTCTAAACATTTCTGCGACGCCATTGCGTTTGGCGGCTGAGCGACTGAGGCCGCGGGCGGGCATCATTTTGTCGGCGTCGGTTTTGTTTGTCGTGATGGGCTGGCTTACCCCTGATCAGACATTACGTTTTGCGGTGCTGATCATTGCCGCGATATTGGCGATGGCGGCGTTCTGGATCACTGTTTTGACCCGTCAAACCATGGCCCCGGCGCGCAACGCGGCGCTGACATTGGCGGAATTCATTGTGCATGACAGCGCCCCCAGCATTGTGACCGGGCGCGATGGGGTAATTATCTGTCATAACCCAGCGGCGGAGAAAGCCTTTGAAATGGGCGCGGCCTCGACCCTTGCGGGCGCGCTGCAATCTACCTTGGCCAATCCGGGTGCAATTTTGCTTCGCATGGGGCTTAAAGCCGATGAAGCCGATGCGATTCAAGAAGATATTGTCACCCGAAATGGCCTCGTGCGTATCGCGGTTCACCGGGCCGGGCCGGATCAGCTTCTCTGGCGGGTTGAAAAATCCGTGCATCAGCCGCAGCGCACCAATGATCCGATGCCACTGCCGATGCTCACAGTGGGGCGCAATGACGCGATATTGTCGATGAACCGCGCCGCCCGCGATTTGGTGGGTGAGCGCGCCCGCACGCTTGATAGGATTTGCCGCAAACTGCCGCTCAGGTCGGGGCAGCTTAATGACATCAACACCAGCGAGGGTGAAACCTCATGTCTGGTGGTTGAGCTGGAAGGCTCCGCCGGGCGGCGCGAGGTTTTTCTTTTGCCCGGGGTTGTGGCGACCGAGCGCAAGCCCGATGGCTGGACCTTTTTTGATGAACTCCCCGTGCCGCTGCTAAAGCTGACGCGCGGCGGAGATATACAGCTTTCCAACCAACCGGCGCGCGATTTGCTGGGGGTTGAAAGCTGTGCCGGTAAGGTGCTGAGCGATTTTATGGAAGGGCTGGGGCGCTCGATCCCGGATTGGCTTGAGGATGCCGCCGTGGGGCGGGGCACCGCTCATTCGGAGTTTTTGCAGGTGAAACGCAAGGATAAAGAGGTGTTCCTGCAGGTCACGCTCAACCGCGCCATGGAGGAAGGCGAAACCGTTTTGATTGCCGTTCTCAATGACGCGACCGAGTTGAAATCGCTTGAGGCGCAGTTTGTGCAAAGCCAGAAAATGCAGGCCATTGGCCAGTTGGCGGGCGGGGTGGCGCATGATTTCAACAACCTTCTGACGGCGATTTCCGGCCATTGTGATTTATTGCTGCTGCGCCATGACCAAAGCGATCTTGATTATAGCGACCTCACGCAAATCAACCAAAACGCCAACCGCGCGGCGGCGCTTGTGGGGCAGCTTCTGGCCTATTCACGCAAACAAACCCTGCGGCCCGAGGTGATGGATCTGCGCAATATGCTGTCGGATCTGACGCATCTGCTTAACCGGCTGGTGGGCGAGAAAGTGACGTTGACCTTAAGCCATGATCCTGAGCTTTCAGCAATCCGCGCTGATAAGCGGCAGTTGGAACAGGTGTTGATGAACCTTGTGGTTAATGCGCGCGACGCGATGAAAAAGGGCGGGGATATCCGGATTGAAACCGAAAACCTGATTTTGCATGAACCATTGCGCCGGGACCGTGCGGTTGTGGCCCCGGGGAAATATGTCTCGGTTAAGGTGATTGATCAGGGCGTGGGCATCCCGGCGGATAAGCTGCAAAAGGTTTTTGAGCCGTTTTTCACCACCAAACGGGTGGGCGAAGGCACCGGGCTTGGCCTGTCGACGGCTTATGGCATCATCAAACAAACCGGCGGGTTTATTTTTGTTGATTCCAAACCCGGCGAGGGCACCAGTTTTCAACTTCTATTGCCCGCGCATGACGCGGTTGAAGTGGTGCCGGTGCGTCCCCCCAAGGCCGCGCCGATGACGGATGAGGTTGAGGGGGTGATCCTTTTGGTTGAGGATGAGGCCCCGGTGCGGGCTTTTGCCAGCCGGGCCTTGCAACTGCGCGGCTTTACCGTGCTTGAGGCGGAATCGGCCGAGGACGCGCTTGAGCTGTTGCAAGATGAGACGCTGAAGATTGATGTGTTTGTCACTGATGTGATCATGCCGGGGATTGATGGGCCAACTTGGGTGAAGCAGGCGCGCAAAACCCGGCCCGATGTCAGCGTTGTTTTCATGTCGGGCTATGCCGAGGAAACCTTTGGCAACAGTCAGTCAAAAATCCCCAATTCGGTGTTTTTACCCAAACCCTTTTCACTGACGGCCCTGACGGAAACGGTTCAGGGCCAGTTGACTGTAAAACCCGCGCCGGTTTCAGCCTGAGTGCGGCAGCGGCGTATAGGCGCCATCGGCACCGATAGAGTTCCATAAGGTGAACTCATCGGCGCATTTGCGGCGCAATTTTTCCTCGATATCAGCGGTCAGGTGCACCGGCATTTCCGGCGATACGTTATGGCGGGTCGTGGTGAGTGTTGTCTCAAGCCTGCGTTCCAGAAATGCGGTGATCCCGGCCTGATCTTCATAGCGAAAAACATGCGTGGCAGCGGTCCCGTTTCCGGCAGGTTCAAGGAATTTCGCCTGCGAGCCGACATTGGCAAAGCCGGGCTTGTTGCCGCGCATATAGGCCGCAATAAATTCATCAAAGCTGATGTCATGGGTGGCATTTGCATGGCCCTTCATAAAATCACGCCTGCGATAGCGATACCAACTGCCAAGCCAACTTATCGGCTCGCGCATCACCGCCATGACATCCAGATTTTCACCGATAAATTTCTCCAGCATAGGGCGAAAATAACGGTTATAGCGAAACACCGGCGCGTGTTTCAGCTCGGGTGGGTCCGTCACAACCAGGCTTGCCAGCGGTGCAAGCGCCGCCTGATAAGCGGTTGTGCCGGTTTTTGGCACGCTGAGGATCACCAGCTTTGCCTTGGAAAATACAAGCATATCAGTAAATTACCCAATATATTAAACTTCATTTATATTTATAAACTACTCTTTAACCCTTCTGGGAAAAAGTAGAGATATGAACAATTTTCTTGAAATGTTCTCTTTTTGTCTCCATAAGGTGTGGAACAAGAGGTGAACAAGGCAGCGATTGCCGCCCGTGACAGGGTGTGGAATAAGGAAGCGAACAATGGCAACGGCAGATCTTTTATCAATGGACAACAAAAAGAATACAGATAAGCAAAAGGCGCTTGATAGTGCTCTGGCGCAGATTGAACGGCAGTTTGGCAAGGGCTCGATCATGAAGCTTGGCGCGGGCAACGCGATCCAGGATATAGAGGCCACGTCAACCGGCTCGATCGGGCTGGATATTGCGCTGGGCATCGGCGGTTTGCCCAAGGGCCGGATTGTTGAAATATATGGCCCGGAAAGCTCTGGCAAAACCACCCTTGCGTTGCATTGTGTGGCCGAATCGCAAAAACAGGGCGGCGTCTGTGCCTTTGTTGATGCCGAACATGCGCTTGATCCGTCTTACGCCCGCAAACTGGGCGTTGATCTGGAAGAGCTGTTGATTTCGCAACCCGATACCGGCGAGCAATCGCTTGAGATTGTCGATACATTGGTGCGCTCGGGTGCTGTCAGCATGATCGTGGTTGATTCGGTGGCGGCCCTGACGCCAAAATCCGAGCTTGAAGGCGAGATGGGCGATAGCAGCGTCGGCGTGCAAGCCCGGCTGATGAGCAAGGCGATGCGCAAGCTGACCGGGTCGATCAACCGCAGCAAATGCATCGTAATTTTCATCAATCAGATCCGGATGAAAATTGGCGTGATGTTTGGCAGCCCTGAAACCACAAGTGGCGGCAATGCGTTGAAATTCTACAGCTCGGTTCGTTTGGATATTCGCCGCATCGGATCATTGAAGGATCGCGATGAGA
Source organism: uncultured Roseovarius sp. (assembly GCA_964655135.1). Classification (GTDB taxonomy): domain Bacteria; phylum Pseudomonadota; class Alphaproteobacteria; order Rhodobacterales; family Rhodobacteraceae; genus Roseovarius. Next base: position 8,890 of record CAZZKL010000048.1, read on the forward strand.
TTGTTGGCAATGCCACCCGCGTCAAGGTTGTAAAAAACAAGGTGGCCCCGCCGTTCAAGAAGGTTGAATTTGACATTATGTTTGGTGAGGGCATCTCAAAAATGGGTGAAATTTTGGATCTTGGTGTCGCCGCCGGTGTGGTCGAAAAATCCGGCAGTTGGTTCAGCTATGGTGATGAGCGCATCGGTCAGGGCCGCGAGAATGCCAAAACATTCCTCAAAGAAAACACCCGTGTGGCGCTTGAGATTGAAGACAAGATTCGCGCGGCACACGGGCTGGATTTTGATATGCCCCCCGAGGACATCAGCAAAACCAAGGCCGAGGATGATGGCGATATTCTGGAAGCCTGAAACCCGATAAATTGACTGAGGAAAAGCCTGGGGGCCGCCCCGGGCTTTTCTTATGGTGGACATGCCCCCGATGCAGGGCTAAATCTGCGAAACCACTTGGCCATTTACCAAAAAAGAGAGCCCCATGCCGACGCTGAATGAAATACGCGCAACTTTTCTGGATTTCTTTGACAAAAATGATCATCAGGTCGTTGCAAGTTCACCTTTGGTGCCGCGCAATGATCCGACGCTGATGTTTGTAAATTCCGGCATGGTGCAGTTCAAGAATTGCTTCACCGGGGTTGAGCACCGCGACTACATTCGCGCCGCGACCAGCCAAAAATGCGTGCGCGCGGGCGGCAAGCATAATGATCTGGATAATGTCGGCTATACCGCGCGGCATCATACGTTTTTTGAGATGCTGGGGAATTTCAGCTTTGGCGATTATTTCAAAGAACAGGCGATTCCCTATGCCTGGGATTTGCTGACCAAGGAATTCGGGCTGGATAAGTCAAAACTTCTGGTCACGGTCTATCATACCGATGATGAAGCGGCTGAAATTTGGAAAAAATACGCCGGGTTAAGCGATGACCGGATTATCCGCATCGCCACCGATGATAATTTCTGGTCGATGGGGGCCACCGGGCCTTGCGGGCCGTGCAGCGAGATTTTCTATGATCATGGCCCGGATATTTGGGGCGGCCCTCCGGGCAGCAAAGATGAGGATGGCGACCGGTTTATCGAGATTTGGAATCTGGTGTTCATGCAAAATGAACGGTTTGAGGATGGCACCCAGCGCGATCTTGATATGCAATCAATCGACACCGGCATGGGGCTGGAACGCATCGGCGCGCTGCTTCAGGGCAAGCACGACAATTACGACACCGACCTCATGCGCCACCTGATTGAGGCCAGCGCCAATGCCACGCATTCAGACCCGGACGGGCCGGGCAATGTGCACCACCGGGTGATTGCCGATCATCTGCGCTCAACCTCGTTTTTGATTGCCGACGGGGTGATGCCGTCCAACGAAGGCCGGGGCTATGTGCTACGCCGGATCATGCGCCGGGCGATGCGGCACGCGCATCTTTTGGGGGCAAAAGACCCGGTGATGCACCGTCTGGTGCCCGCGTTGGTGGGCCAGATGGGGCAGGCCTTTCCGGAATTGGGCCGGGCGCAGGGGATGATCGAAGAAACGCTGCAACTGGAAGAAACCCGGTTTAAACAAACACTTGAGCGTGGTTTGCGGCTGCTGGATGAGGAACTGGGCGGCTTACCCGAAGGCGCGGCCTTGCCCGGCGAGACGGCGTTCAAACTATATGATACATTTGGCTTTCCTCTGGATCTCACGCAAGACGCCCTGCGCGAAAAGGGCCGCGAAGTGGACACGGACGGCTTTGATACGGCCATGGCGGCGCAAAAGGCGCGGGCGCGGGCGGCATGGTCAGGTACGGGCGAGGCCGCAGATGCGAGTGTTTGGTTTGATATTGCCGAACACGCGGGCATCACTGAATTTCTTGGCTATGACACGGAAATTGCCGAGGGGCAGATCATGGCGATGGTGCGCGATGGCGATCAGGTTGAAAAGGCTGTCAAAGGCGAAACCGTGCAGATTGTGCTTAATCAGACGCCGTTTTACGCCGAATCTGGCGGGCAGGTTGGTGACAGTGGCACGCTGAAAACCAACGGCGGTGTGGCCCGTATAACTGACACCAAAAAAGCGGCGGACGTGTTTATTCACCAAGCGGAAATAACCGAAGGGGAAATATCAAAAGGGCAGGCGGCTCAGTTGGAGGTGGATCACACCCGACGCTTGGCCATCCGCGCCAACCATTCAGCGACGCATCTGTTGAATGAGGCCCTGCGCAAGGCGTTGGGTGATCATGTGGCACAGCGCGGATCATTGAATGCCGAGGATCGGCTGCGGTTTGATTTCAGTCATAACAAGGCGTTGACTGGTGATGAACTGGCCGGAATTGAGACCGAAGTGAACGATTATGTCCGGCAAAACACGCCTGTTGAGACCCGGATCATGACCCCCGATGACGCCCGTGAATTGGGCGCGCAGGCCCTTTTCGGCGAAAAATATGGCGATGAGGTGCGGGTGGTTTCGATGGGCCGTGAAGAAGGCTCGAACAAGGGGCTGGATGGGCAAACCTATTCGCTTGAGTTGTGCGGCGGGACGCATGTGCGCCAGACCGGGGATATTGGGCTGTTTGTTCTGACCGGCGAAAGCGCCAGCAGTGCGGGGGTTCGGCGGATTGAAGCCGTGACCGGAAGCAAAGCGCAAGAGATTACGGCGCAAAACAGCCAAGTTCTAAGCGGGATTTGCAAAGAGTTGAAAACCACACCGGACCGGGTGATTGCCCGGATCAAAGGTGAACAGGCAAAGGTTAAAGATCTGAGCAATGAAGTGGCACAGTTGCGTCGTGAACTCGCCATGGCAGGCGGGGCCGGGCAAGGCGTCATCCCAGAAGCCATTGAAATAAATGGCATTAAATTTCTCGCACAGGTGCTAAGTGGCGTGTCGGGCAAAGACCTGCCAGCGCTGATTGATGAACATAAGGCGCGGCTTGGCTCGGGGGCGATTGTGTTGATTGCTAATACCGGCGAAAAGGTGGCCGTGGCGGCGGGGGTGACGGATGACCTCACCAGCCGCCTTTCAGCGGTTGATCTGGTTCGCGCCGTGGTGCCGGAACTGGGCGGCAAAGGCGGCGGAGGCCGCGCGGATATGGCCCAGGGTGGCGCGCGTGACGCGGCCAATTCTGAGGCCGCAATAGAGGCCGCGAAGGCCGTTTTGGAGGGATAAGATATGGGCGCACTTTGGATTGCACATGTGACCGTGACTGACGCGGAAGCTTATGGGAAATACGCCAAGCTGGCAGGGCCTGCGATTGCCAAGCACGGCGGGGAATTTATCGCCCGTGGTGGCCGGTTTGTACAACTTGAGGGCAAGGAACGCCCGCGCAATGTGGTGGCGAAATTTCCCAGCGTTGACGCGGCGGTGGATTGCTATAACTCACCAGAATATCAGGCCGCGCTCAACCACGCGCGCGGCGCGTCCGAGCGTGAATTGATGGTGGTTGAAACCTCTGAGTAACGGCGGCCATAAACGAGGCAGCCTGTAAGGGCTGATGAGTGGTCACTGGCTGGTTATGAAATCGTTTTTGACCGGCGTTTGCGTTCATGCGGATCAAGATAACGTTTGCGCAGACGAAACGTGCTTGGCGTAACCTCAACCAGTTCATCATTATCGATATAGGCGATGGCCTGTTCAAGGCTGAGGGTGATCGGCGTCGTCAGCCGCACCGCCTCATCGGTGCCCGAGGCCCGCACATTGGTAAGTTTTTTACCCTTCAGCGGGTTCACCTCAAGATCATTTTCGCGGCTGTGTTCACCGATGATCATGCCGGTATAAACCTTGGTTTGCGGACCAATGAACATGCGCCCGCGATCTTCGAGGTTCCACAGCGCAAAGGCTACGGATTCGCCGTTTTCCATTGAAATCAGAACGCCCGCGCGACGTCCCTGGATTGATCCTTTATAAGGCACCCAGTCATGGAACACGCGGTTCAACACGCCGGTGCCTCGGGTGTCGGTCATGAATTCGCCGTGATACCCGATCAGCCCGCGTGACGGCACATGGGCAATGATCCGGGTTTTACCCACACCTGCGGGTTTCATCTCGGTCAGCACACCCTTGCGCGGGCCAGTGATTTTTTCAATCACCGCGCCGGAATATTCATCGTCAACGTCAATGGTGACCTCTTCAATCGGTTCCAGCTTGCCGCCATCCGCATCTTCGCGCAGCAAAACCTGCGGCCGTGAAATTGACAATTCAAAGCCCTCACGGCGCATGTTTTCGATCAAAACACCCATCTGTAATTCACCGCGACCGGCAACCTCAAACGCATCCCCACCGGGCGTATCTGTCACCTTGATGGCCACGTTGGATTCGGCCTCTTTCATCAACCGCTCGCGGATCACCCGCGATTGCACTTTTTTGCCGTCCCGGCCCGCAAGCGGGCTGTCATTAATGCCAAATGTCACGGTAATTGTCGGCGGATCAATCGGTTGCGCCTCAAGTGCCTCATCCACGGCCAAAGCACAGATTGTATCGGCCACGGTGGCCTTGGACATGCCCGCAAGACTGACAATGTCGCCCGCTGTGGCCTCGTCAATATCTTTTGAGGCCAGACCGCGAAAGGCCTGAATGCGGGTGACACGAAACTGCTCAATCTTCTGGCCCACGCGCGACAGCGCCTGCACCGTGGCGCCAACCTTGAGCCGACCGGATTCAACCCGACCGGTTAGCAGACGGCCCACAAAGGGATCGCTGCCAAGGGTGGTGGCAAGCATCCGAAAATCTTCATCCTGATGGGCAATCTGGCGCGGCGCAGGCACATGATTGACGATCAATTCAAACAGCGCCGAGAGGTCTTTGCGCGGGCCATCCAGCTCATGATCCGCCCAGCCCGAGCGGCCCGAGGCATACATATGCGGAAAATCAAGCTGATCCTCGGAGGCGTCGAGATTGGCAAAAAGATCAAAACACTCGTTCAAGGCGCGGTCGGCCTCGGCATCGGGTTTATCGACCTTGTTGAGCACCACAATCGGGCGCAGACCAAGCGCCAGCGCCTTGGAGGTGACAAATTTGGTTTGTGGCATTGGGCCTTCAGCGGCATCCACCAGCAACACAACCCCGTCAACCATGCTTAAGATACGCTCAACCTCGCCACCAAAATCGGCGTGGCCGGGGGTGTCGACGATGTTGATCCGGGTGCCCTTCCATACCACGCTTGTGGGCTTGGCAAAGATGGTAATGCCGCGCTCGCGTTCCAGATCATTGCTGTCCATGGCGCGCTCGGCCACGGCCTGATTTTCCCGGAAAGCCCCGGATTGTTTCAGCAGTTCGTCCACCAGCGTTGTCTTGCCGTGGTCAACATGGGCGATGATCGCAATATTGCGCAGGTCCATCCGAAGGGTTCCTTGTTTGATTGTCCTGCGCCCCTATACGCCGCAACGCAGAAAGGCCAGAGGCAAAGTAGGGCTTGGTCATCATTCCGGCTGGCATAAGATCAACAGGCCGCCCGCCAACGGAGCGGCCTGATAATTTTGCCATGGATTTTGCCATGCAGGATTGGCTCAGAACGGGATTTCATCATCCATATTTCCAGCCGGAGCCGGGCCAGAATCACCGCCTTGTGCCGGGCCGCCGCCCTGCGCAGGACCACTGTCATATCCGCCGCTTTGGCCATCGCCATATGCGTCACCACCTCCGCCACTGCCGCCACCGCTGCGGCCATCCAGCATGACCAGTTTGCCATCAAAACCTTGCAGCACAACTTCGGTGGAATACTTGTCTTGTCCGGATTGATCCTGCCATTTGCGGGTTTGCAGCTTACCTTCAATATAGACCTTTGAGCCCTTGCGCAGATATTGCTCGGCCACCCGCACGAGACCCTCCTGAAATATCGCGACAGAGTGCCATTCCGTGCGCTCGCGACGCTCACCAGTGTTGCGGTCTTTCCATGTCTCAGAGGTGGCAATGCGCAGATTGCACACCTTGCCGCCATTTTGAAATGTCCGCACCTCAGGATCGCGGCCGAGATTGCCGATGAGTATTACCTTGTTAACCGAACCGGCCATCTTATTCTCCTTGATGTGTTATTCCAGTTTATTCATCTGTATACATCACCGCAAGCGCGTGAAAGAAAGATTAAAATTTGAATGAAAACCCATGGCGTGCGACTATTTTTGCCGATGGGCGCCGAGTTTTCTGGATATTTGCGTTAAATTGGGTATATTACGCGCAAATCGAATTGGGGCGGTGAAATTCATGCGGGTGATTGTGGCAACTATTGCGGCACTGGGAATGATGTCATCTCCGGGTGTTGCGGCGGATATATTTTCTTCCAAAAGCGGCAGCCGGCTTTTTAAATCACAAACCCGGGTTCTCGATAGCCGGGCCAGACAGCAATATAATGCGACGGTGCGGTTGCAGCCGCAAAAAATCTATACGCCAACAAAATGGGGCACCGGACCCGCGCAATCTTATGGTGGCGCTTATCGCGGGCGGTATCTGGCGATGGCGAAAGAGGTGGCCATGCGCCACGGGGTGCCGACGGATTTGTATTTGCGGCTGGTGCAGCAGGAATCCGGCTGGAAGCCGGCGGCGCGGTCAAGCAAAGGCGCGATTGGGCTGGCGCAACTGATGCCGGCGACGGCGCGCAGGCTTGGGGTTGATCCGCATGACCCTTATGAAAATCTTGAGGGCGGGGCGCGCTATCTGGCGCAGCAATACCGCCGGTTCGGCTCGTGGCGGCTGGCGTTGGCGGCGTATAATGCCGGGCCGGAAGCGGTGCAGAAATATGGCGGGGTGCCGCCATACCAGGAAACCAAAAACTATGTCAGGGTTATCTGGGGAAGCTGATTAAGAGCGTTTCCAATCCAACTGGATGAATGCGATTTGATTGGAAATGCTCTAATAGCTATCGCAATATCTTGGCGCTTCGTGTCTTGCGCAATGTCGAGGGGCTTTGCCCGGTGTGATGCAAGATGAAGCGCGAAAAATATGCGGCGGAGCTGAAGCCCAGAGAGCTGGCAATCCGGTGGACAGGTTCGCGGGTTTCATCAAGTTTCTCCAGAGCGGCATAGAGGCTCCGCTTGGTGATCATCTCGCCCGCAGTAAGTCCGGAAACCTGTTTGCAACACCGTGCCAGATGGGTTGGCGTCACCCCCAACAGCCGGGCGTAATCAGCCATTGGCCGCCCGGTATTGAAATCACGCTCAATCACCGCCGCATAGGCGTTGATCAGCCGTTCCGCTGCCGGTATCCGCTGGGCCGACTGTTCTTCTGTCAGAAGCGTCCGGCGCAGCCAGACAGACAGCAGGCTGGTATGGGCCGTCATCGCCTCTTTCATGAACGGGTGCGCGGCGGATTGCTCGCGTTGGAGTACATCAAATATCGCTGAAAGCTCGGCCTGAGCCGTGACATCGCGCAACCGCAGATGCATCGGCTCGTCGGGCAGCATAACCGACCCGCCGGGCGGGATCAGGCAAACCTGAGCAGAACCCGAGCGGCCAAGGTCGATAGAAAATAGCGCGCCAGCAGGAATGGTAATCACATTGTTCATGCCTATCCCACGGCGTTTGCCCATGATGATTGAAAGCCCCTGACCCCGGGTTACATGCACAAGGGCGTGGGCGTCTGAGCTATGTTGCAATTCGGCCCGCCAGGCACAGCCCTTTGTCCATTGCGCCAGGGTCATTACCTGAATTTCAGGGGCTTCAATCGGGGGGGGTAAGATTGAGATGTTCATGGGCGATATGTTCTCGGGTGTTTGGTTAAATGTTTTATTTCGCACAAATTGCGGCGTATCTAGGCGTAAATGTTGCATTATCTCAAATACCCCCCCGCAATAATTTTGTGCCAGTGCTGCATTTTAGATCGAAACCAGCTGCGTTGCCGTTTGGCGTATTGACGGGTTGCGATGGTGGCCGCCTCGCGCGCCTGATCAAGCGGGATTTCCCCCTTGATAAACGCGATCAGTTCCGCCGCGCCAATCGCCTTGGCCGAGTGTTGGTTTGGGTCCCAATCCCCGGCATTGGCGCGCGCCTCTTCCAACGCACCCTGATCCAGCATCTGATTAAAACGCCGGGCGATCCGGGCATTGAGCCAGTCAGTATCGGCCTCAAGCAGCAGCGCGGTACAGTCAGTCATCGGCAACAGGGGCGGCGGTGTCTCATCCTGCCAGTCTGCCAGCCCCCGACCGGTTGTTTTCAACACCTCCCAGGCGCGCTGCACCCGCATGGGGTTTTGCTGGTCAATCCGCGCCCGTGTGGCGGGGTCCAGCCCGGCCAGCAAGGCGGGCAGGCCGTCTTGGCGCAATATCGCATCCGCCTCGGCCCGAACCGGCGCAGGCGTGGCCGGAATATCCGCAAGGCCTTCGGTCAGCGCTTTGAAATATAGCCCGGTGCCGCCGACAAATATCGGCCGTGGCCCGTCATTCAAAACCTGCCTTACATCGCGCAGCCATTGCCCGGCGGAATAGCTTGATTGACCCGGAACATGGCCATAAAGCGCGTGCGGCGCGCGGGTTTCATCCTCGGTTGAGGGCCGCGCCGTCAGAATCCGCCAGTTGGCAAAAACCTGCAACGCATCGGCATTGATGATTCTTCCCCCCCCCGACCGGGCAACTTGCAGCGCCAGTTCAGACTTGCCCGACGCCGTAGGCCCGGCAATCAGAACCGGGCGCTCAGGGGGTATGTCAGACAGGTATTCCATGCTTCCCAATGGGATAGACAGGTTTCCCGCTACAAGCGAGGCGGATTTCCCAAATAAACCTTAATGAGCGGAACTCTGCGATTGAACATTTGGGCTATTTGCTACATCTTGTGGGAAACACCCATGACACCACAAAACGGAGCGCATTCCATGCCTGATGACACCTCCCCGCCAACAACGTTCAAGCGTGTGATGCTGAAGATTTCCGGCGAGGCGCTGATGGGGGATCAGGGTTTTGGGCTGCATCCGCCCACGGTCGAGCGCATCGCCAATGAGGTCAAAACCGTGCATGACATGGGGGTTGAGATTTGCATGGTGATCGGCGGCGGCAATATCTTTCGCGGGCTTCAAGGCTCGGCTCAGGGGATGGAGCGCACCACAGCCGATTACATGGGGATGCTGGCCACGGTGATGAACGCGCTGGCGATGCAAAGTGCTTTGGAAGAGATCGGCGTGTTTTGCCGGGTGATCAGCGCCATCCGCATGGATGAGGTGGCCGAGCCTTATATCCGCCGCCGCGCCGTGCGCCACCTTGAGAAAAAGCGGGTTTGCATCTTTGCTGCTGGCACGGGAAACCCTTATTTTACGACTGATACAGCCGCCACGTTGCGGGCCAGCGAAATGACCTGTGAGGCGATTTTCAAGGGCACGAAGGTTGATGGGGTTTATGATAAAGATCCCGAAACCAATACCGATGCCATACGCTATGACAGGATCAGCTATGATGAGGTGCTGGCCAAGCATCTGAAGGTGATGGATGCCAGCGCGATTGCTCTGGCGCGCGATAACAACCTGCCGATTGTGGTCTTCAGCCTTGATGAGCCGGGCGGGTTTAAGGGTGTATTGGCCGGAAAGGGCACCTATACAACGGTTCATGGGTAACGCATTATAGCCCAGAAGATTGGGGAGCAATGAGATGCCTGACAGACTGTATGATACCGTGCACAGAATTGTCTGCGAGGTGACGGGTGCCTTTCCTGCGTCTGTTTCGGCTGATACCCGATTTTCGGAACTGGATGTTGATGAGGAAGATTTCTATAAGATTTACAAAAAATGCTGCTCTGAACTGAAAGTGTCGTTGAACAGTATCCTCAATACAATGCCGATTTACCGGGTCCGGGCCGGGATGCTGGTGATGGCCAGCCTGCGAAAGCTGGCCCCGTTCAACAAACGCGCGGCGATGGTGCTGGATCAGTATGACGTGCATTTTGAAGATGAAACCTTGGAAAGCCTGACCGAGACGATGTATCGCGGGCGCTATGTTTCTTCGGGCAAAACTCAGCCACCGCTGCACCCGCCACGCAGTAAGCTTTATGTCTATTCCTGGCTGGCGGGGGTTTTTGCGTTGGTATTTTTGATCCCCTTCGGCTTGGCCTATCTGCCGTGCAGCTCAATCAATGCGGCGTGTGACTCGCCGGTCTGGAGGCAGATGGCTGCGATGCTTCCGGTCACCCTGTCGATCGGGGTTCTGTCTGTATTATTCGTATTTGGCCCCGGTTTCCGGGAATTGAACCAATATGAGAAAAAATTACAGCAGCGCACTGATAAATGGGGGGATGGCCCGCATAATCTGTTGAAATAGGCGGGCGTTCATCGTTTCGGCATGGTTGGATACGCGCCGTTTGATCTATACAATATGGCGCTCTTGGGGATATAGAGGGCGCATTAAACCCAGTCCACTGAATAGAACGAGGCTGACATGGCGGATGACATCGAAATTGACACCAAAGACCTTGAACGGCGGATGGACGGGGCGATTGCTTCGCTCAGGACCGAATTTGCCTCACTCAGGACCGGACGCGCCTCGGCCAGTATGCTTGAGCCGATCATGGTTGATGCCTACGGTCAGAAAACCCCGATCAATCAGGTGGGCACGGTCAATGTGCCGGAATCGCGCATGGTAACGATCAATGTCTGGGATAAGGGGCTGGTGGGCAAGGTTGAAAAGGCCATCCGCGAAAGCGGGCTGGGGATCAATCCACAGCTTAACGGCACCATCATCATGCTGCCGATCCCCGAACTGAACGAAGAGCGCCGCCGCGAGCTGAC
>CAZZKL010000049.1:0-19149 GCA_964655135.1 uncultured Roseovarius sp.
AACGGCTGGCCTCCCCTTCGGCCTGATTGACCACCTGAGCGCTATAGCCCTCGGCTTCGGCCACGGTCCGGGCGGCTTCACCACGCGCGCCGGCCACCACTTTGTTGGAATAGGCATCGGCCTGCTTTTCCAGCGTGTCGCGGGTTTGCGCAGCCGCCTGAACATTGCGGAAAGCATCAGCCACAGAGCGCGGCGGATCGGCTTTGTCGAAGTTAACGCGCACGATGGTGACACCGGATTCGTAGCTGTCGAGGGTTTCTTGAATCAGGGTTTGTAATTCACCGGCGATGGCCCCCTTGCCGGTGGTCAGGATCGGCGTGAGATTAGTGCGCGCGACAATCTCGCGCATCACCGAGACCGAGACCGCGCGCACGGTTTCGCGTGGCTCGGCCAGTTTGAACAGGTATTTTTGCAGGTCGTTGATGTTCCAGACCACCTGAAAATCAATGTCGACGATGTTTTCGTCGCCAGTCAGCATCAGCCCCTCGCCGTCAATACCGCCCCGGCCAACGCCGATGTCTTCGGTGTTTTCATGGGTGACCGCGACAACCTCGCGGGTGACGATCGGCCAGGGGGCAAAATTCAGGCCCTCATTGCCGGTCGCGTAATATTTGCCGAACAACAGCTCAACCGATTGCTCGGAGGTATCAACCCGGTAGAAGCTGGCGAAGGCCCACAGGCCCGCCGCAACCAGAATGCCAAGCAAGATTGTGCCCTTGCCGATATGTGGCCCGTCGCCGCCGCCGCTGCCGTCGCGATTGCCACCGCCGCCGCCCCGGCCACCCATCAGCACGCGCAGCTGATCCTGGCCTTTTTTCATCAGTTGCTCAATCTCGGGGATTTGCGGCCCGCCACCCGCAGGGCGTTTGCCATCGCCATTATTGCGGCGGTCGTCATCATCGCCGCCACCTTGGCCGCCACCTTGTCCGCCACCTTGTTCGCCGCCCCATGGGCCGCCAGAATTTCCAGCCATACGCTTCATCCCCTTGTTGTGATGCCTTTTCCAAGGCTTTCATACATAACCTGTGCAGGACAGGCAAAATATTCAAGTCGCCCCCGGGTTTAACTGACCCTTGTGGGTGACTTCATGGTTACAATTTCTTCCGACATAGTAGGATGCACCGCCACGGTGCGATCAAAATCTTCTTTGGTGGCGCCCATCTTGATGGCAATCCCCGCAAGCTGGATCATTTCACCCGCCCCCGGGGCCACAATATGACAGCCCAGAACCTTGCGACTGGCCTGACTGACGACCAGTTTCATCATCACACGGTTTGCGCGCCCGGCAAAGCTTTGTTGCATTGGCTTGAACGAGGTGCAGTAAATCTCAACCGGCTCAATCTCGCGGGCGTCCTCTTCGCTGAGGCCGACGGTGCCCATCTCGGGCTGGGTGAAGATCGCGGTTGGGATCAATGCGTGATCCACTGGTGTAGGATTGCCGTTGAATACGGTTTCAACAAACGCCATGGCCTCGCGGATGGCCACCGGGGTAAGGTTGACCCGGTCGGTCACATCGCCAATGGCATAGATCGAGGGCACGGCGGTCTGACTGTATTCATCCACTAGAATTTCGCCCTTGCGGCCAAGGGTCACGCCCGCCGCCTCAAGCCCCATATCCGAGGTATTCGGCGCGCGGCCGGTGGCGAACATCACCTTGTCAAAGGTTTTGGTGATGCCGTTGCTGGCCTTGACCGAGGTGCCGCCCTGATCCGGGGCCATCTCAAGGACATTGGTGCCAAGATGCAGATCAATGCCCGCTTGAATCATTTCCTCCGAGACCAGACCACGGGCTTCGGAATCAAAGCCGCGCAGGATTTGCGCGCCGCGATAATATTGCGTGACCGCGACCCCAAGCCCGTTGAGGATGCCGGCAAATTCACAGGCGATATAGCCGCCGCCATTGATCAGGATGGATTTGGGCAGGGTTTCAAGGTGGAAAATATCGTTGCTGGTGAGCGCATGTTCAACGCCGGGCAGATCAGGTTTGACCGGATGGCCGCCGGTGGCCACAAGGATATGTTTGGCGGTTTTGCGTTCGCCGGTGCTGAGGCTGACGGTGTGGGGATCCACAAGCGCGGCGCGGGCGTCATAGCTGTCGACGCCGTTTGATTTGAGGATATTGCGGTAAACATCTTCCAACCGGTCCAGCTCATTATGCAGCTTGGTCTTAAACGCTGGCCAGTCAAAGCCGCCCGCGTGCACCGTCCAGCCAAACGCCTGCGCGTCTGCCATCATGTCGGGAAACTCAGAGGCGAACACCATCAGTTTCTTGGGCACGCAACCGCGAATGACGCAGGTGCCGCCGTAGCGGTCTTCTTCGGCCAGCGCCACGCGGGCACCGCCTTGTGCCGCCACACGCGCCGCGCGCACCCCGCCCGAGCCGCCGCCGATGACAAACAGATCATAATCGAATTTCATTTCAGGCCCTAATCCAGCACATCGGTGAAAAGGTTCTCGGATTCGACAAAATCGAGCTGTTCTTCGCGCACCGTTCCTTCGTTGATGTCGCGTATCTCAACCCGGCCATCGCCGTGGCCAAGAATTACTATATCGCAAATATCTATGAAAAGCCCGTTTTCAACCACCCCCGGCATTTGATTGAGCACCATCGCCATCTGATGCGGATTGCCGATGCGTTTGAGATGCAGATCAAGGATGTAATTGCCCTCGTCGGTGACAAAGGGCTGATCGCCGTTCATCCGCAAGGTGACATCGCGGCCCAGCACATCAAGGCCGATCAGCATTTCTTCGATCAAAGCCCGGGTGGTTTGCCAGCCAAAGGCGATGGCCTCAACTGGCAGGGGGAAGGCGCCAAGGGTGCTTACTTCTTTGCTGGCATCGGTGATCACGATCATCCGGTCGCTGGCGGTGGCGACAATTTTTTCCTGCAACAAAGCCCCACCACCACCTTTGATCAGGTTGAGATTGCTGTCAAATTCATCGGCGCCGTCGATGGTCAGGTCAAGCCATTTGGCCTCGTCCAGACTGATCACATCAATGCCCATGTCGCGCGCCAGTTCGGCGGTGCGGGTGGAGGTGGGCACGCCGGTGATTTTCAAGCCGTCTTCGCGCACCATCTCACCCAGACAACGCACCATCCACGCGGCGGTGCTGCCGGTGCCCAGCCCTACGCGCATACCATCTTCGACAAACTCAACCGCGCGCTTGGCGGCGATGAATTTGGCCTTGTCTATGGGTGGTAAATCTGCGGCCATGCAAACGATTCCTCTAGGGTGTTTGGAGATGTATAAAAGAGTTATCCCGCCGGGGCGAGGGGCAAACCCGCCTGAGATGAATAATCCGGCGAATTACCTCTGGTTTTAGGGTTTTATTCTCCCCGGCTCATTCGTTTGATCATCTGTACCGGTCGGGAGGGGGCTGACATTTTTGCAAAATGTCGAAGGGGGTATCAGGTCAGAAGTTCCATAATCCGCTGATACGGCGCATTTGCGCAGTTTTGCGCCGCGTCTGACAGATTGTCAGGTGGGGGCAACTGCGATAAGGGCCGATGAACACCGGTCTGCGGACCGGTTTGTTGGAAGGCGCGCGCAAAGATGTTTTTATCGGTCTTTGATATGTTCAAAATCGGCGTTGGTCCGTCATCGTCCCATACCATGGGGCCGATGGTGGCGGCGGCGCGATTCTTGGACAAAATGCGCGCGGCCCCGTTTGAATGCGCCGGATTGCGCGGCTCATTGCATGGCTCATTGGCGTTTACCGGCATTGGCCACGCCTCGGACCGGGCGACGATTTTGGGCCTCGCGGGGTTTGTGCCTGAAACCTATGACCACGACAAGGCCGAGGCCGCGCTTGAGGTGATCCGCGAAACGCAGGAGGTGGAACCTGCGGGGCTGCCCGTGCTGAAGTTCAACCCAAAAGAGGATTTGCTGTTTGATTTTGGTCCCAACCTGCCGGGGCACGCCAATGGCATGATCCTGATGGGCACCGATGCTCAGGGCGATGTGATCTTGCAAGAGACCTATTATTCCATCGGTGGGGGGTTTGTGATGACCGAGGCCGAGCTGGCTGCGGGAAACGACACCGATGAGGGCGCGCCGGTGCCGTATCCGTTCAAATCTGCCAGTGAGATGCTGGAAATGGCGATGACCACCGGTAAAACCATTGCCGAGATGAAACGCGACAATGAACATGCGCGCGGCGGGCCGGAGAACCTCAAATCCGGGGTCGGGCATGTCTGGAAGGCGATGAATGATTGCATTGAGCGCGGCATGGCGACGGATGGTATTCTGCCCGGCGGATTGAATGTCAAACGCCGGGCCAAGGGCATTCATGATGCGCTGTTGGCCGAGCGTGGCACCAATTTGATGGCGCCGCATAAGATCAATGATTGGATGTGCTGCTATGCCATGGCGGTGAACGAGGAAAATGCCGCTGGTGGGCAGGTTGTGACCGCGCCCACCAATGGCGCGGCGGGGGTGGTGCCGTCGGTGATCCGTTATTGGCTGGATCATGTGCCGGGGGCCACCGAGGCGCGGGTGGAAGAGTTTTTGCTGACCGCATCGGCCATCGGCGGGCTGGTCAAGTTCAATGCGTCCATTAGCGGCGCCGAGGCGGGCTGTCAGGCCGAGGTTGGATCGGCGGCGGCGATGGCGGCGGCGGGGCTGGCGGCGGTGCTGGGGGGCACGGCCATGCAGATTGAGAACGCCGCTGAAATTGCGCTGGAGCATCATCTGGGCATGACCTGTGATCCGGTCAAGGGGCTGGTTCAGGTGCCGTGCATTGAGCGCAACGGGTTGGGCGCGATCAAGGCGGTCTCAGCCGCGTCACTGGCGCTGCGCGGCGATGGCACCCATCTGATCCCGCTGGATGCCTGCATCGAGACCATGCGCCAGACCGGTGTGGATATGAGCGAGAATTACAAAGAAACCTCGCTGGGCGGGCTGGCGGTGAATATTCCTAACTGTTGAAAGCGCGAGCCCTCAAGGACGGCTATGGGGGGGCGTTCACAATTTACCTGCCAAATCTGACTCGAAGCGGCAGTAATACTTCCGGAACACCAAACAGCATCAAGAGACCCTGCAAAGCCGACAAAATACCGAGCAACTGGGCAATGCGCCCGGACCAACTGGTGCGGCGCATCATCCGATTGCTGCGCATCTCACCACTGTCAGGATCATAGCGACCCGAGACAATTTCACCGGCTTGGTGTGGCGCAAAGCGCATCCAAGTATTGCCCGAATATTCAGGGCGCGGTCGGGCATCGGTCTCTAACCCAAATACAGGGCGATACATGATGTACCCTTTTGAATTTCGACTTGTATCCAATTGCAGAACAATCAGATCTGCGGGCTCTGATCGCTTCTTGAAACCTAGGTCGCTGCCCAGAAATAACGCGCCGATCAGCCAAAAGATGCCCCCGGCAAAGATGTATTTGAAAGCTCTCCACCACATCTGTTTAACAATGCGCCGGTATCATATTTTCAATCGACGTTTGTGACAAAGCTCGACCCCCTAAAATACTGACCATTTCTGATACTATATATGTTCTTCATGCTTGATGTAACTGCTCTTGGGATTTGGCGCTTTGGGTCAATGGCGGGACGCAAAAGGCAAACGTCTTGGGCGTTTCATTCCCATGTGGGCAATGTATCCTGCAACGCGGTCACCACTGGATCGAACATATCGACAGGAACGATGACAAGCATCTTGGGCGAGGTGAAGGATAAATGCACCGGGCCGGTGGCCTGATTTGAGGTGCCAACCCGGCCATCGGGGGCGAAATTGATCCCGGCTATGGGCCAGCGCAGCCCGTCCGAGATGCCCTCAACCGCGCCCATGGGAAACAGCGACAGCCTACAACCGGGTGGCAAATCAAGATTAAGCGACGGCGGCGCAAGGAAAATCAGATCGGTTTCGCCAATCAGCAGGCAACGCCGCTGTGGGTGGCGGACAAGGGTGTTGAACGTGGCCAAATGGTGATCCGTCCGGGCGCCGGTAAAGCCCACGGCCAGGATCAGCGGCGCCTGAATACTTCGCAGGCATTTATCAAAATCCGTGCTATCCTGCTCGGGTATTTCATGCAGACTGGTTGCGGGAATTAACCCGCGCGAGGCCCTACTGAGGCTGTCCAAGTCACCAATAACTGCTTTTGGCACAATGCCATGCGCCAATGCCAAATTTGCGCCGCCATCGGCGGCAACCACATAAGGAGCAATGCTCAATGCCCGATCCAAGGATTGCCGGGAATATTTTGACCCTCCGATCAAAGTTATTGGTTCGATTATCTGGACAATCACGGGCAATTCCAAGCTTTGGCGAAATTTCCGAAACAAGCCACATTCTGGCCATGAAATGGTACTCAAAAAACTGCGAAACAGGCGACTTATACACCCGTATTGGTGGTAGCTTTAGGTATTCGGGTAAAGCAATATGAGTATGAAATGATAAAAACGGATAAAATAGTCACACTCTCGTATGGTACTTTTTCGTGCTCGATGCAGGGGTTTGACGATAAATTTGATATACTGGAACCCATTGCCAATTATTTCCGTGATTTATTGATCAACGAACATCAAGACGATGGTAAATTACCAACCCCTGACGCGGATGTTCTGGCCCGGCTTGTCGGGGATGTTATTGCACATCCGGTTGAGGGCTATGAAGCGCAGGGCATGATTGTTCTCAAACCGGTTGCAGTGGGTGATGATAAGGCAGTGCGTGATGATAAGGCCATGGCTGATGCGGATACAGGAAACATGGGTGAAACCCCTGATCCGGAAAGCGCGGCGGCCGATCCCGCACAGGGGGATGCGCTGGGGGATGCGCTGGGGGATGCGCTGGGGGATGAGGGCCTTCCGGGGATGGTGAATGGCAACGGGCAAACCCTTGAGGAAACATTGGTGGCCATATCGGATATACTGCCCGCGACTGATAAAACAGAAAAAACACCAGAGCCCGGTGTTGAATTGGCGGATGAGGATAATATCTTTGCTGTAGAAAGTGCTGACGGGGATGTGGCCGTAGATGATAATCCTGCCCCCGAAAGTGATGCCCCCGAAAGTGATATGGGGGTAAAGGGCAATACCTTTGAAGAGGATGAACCCGTGGGCGAAGTACACACAGCGTCAGAGGCGACCGGGAGTGAGCGTGGTGAAGACGCGCCCAATCCGGTTGTGCAGCCCTCACGGATGGCCCGTGTCATCAAGATGAAACGCGCAGATTTTGATGCGGCAATCAGTAGCGGCGTGATTGAGGAAGATCTGGATGAGCCCAATGAAGCTGCCGAGGATATGGGCACGCAGGGACAGGGGCAGGGACAGGGGCAGGGACAGGGACAGGCGCAGGGGCTGAGTAAGGAAAGTGAAGCTGATCTGCAACGGCAGTTAGCTAAGGCCGAGGAGGCCCCCACGGGTCAGGATGGGGGCATAAAGCCCAACAAGCCCAAGGCGATGGGCCGACGCAAGGGTGTTGACAGATTGCAAAGCAGTGAGCGGCGTTCTGATCTGGAGCGGATATTTGAAGAGGCTGACAGTCAGATGGGTAAACCTGATACCAGCGAGCGCCGCAGCGCCCTGCAACATTTGCGCGCTGCCGTGTCCGCCACACGGGCCGAGAAATCAGTTGGTCATGAGCTTGACCGGAATATTGATGAAGCGCCGTATCGGACGGATTTGGCCCAGGCCGTGGATGCCCCGACAGACGTGAGTAGAAAAAACTGGGCAAGGCGCAAAAATACCAGTGTTCTGCCGCCGTTGAAGCTGGTTATTGATCAGCGTGTTGATGTCGATAAAATTTGACAGCCACTGAGCAGCCCTCTGGCGGCAGGATTAATCGGTCCTGACCCTAAATCCAGTTGGATTGGAAATGCTCTAGCGTCAGCCCGCTTTGCGCAAATCGGCGATCAAGGCATCAATATTGCCATTCCGCCGGTCAAGCATGGCGCCGATTTCGGTGCGTTCAGACAAGCGCAGGCTGATGCCTTCAATCACCATATCAAAAAACAGGTCTTTGCCGGAACGATCCGATACCAGAAATTTGACCTCAAACGGGGCCTCGCCTTTTAAATAGGCGGTTGTTTTGACCTCAATCCAGGATTTGACTTTACGGGCGGATTTAACCTCAATCCGGCCGCCGGAAAATTCGTTGAAACGCTTGCCATATTTGCGCGAGATATAGCCACGGAAGGCTTTGATATAGGCTTTCATCTGGCTGTCGCTGACGCGGCGCGCATCGGCCCCCAAGGTTGAGCGGGCAATGATGTTCACATCCGCGTAGCGGGTGAATATTTTCTCAAAATCCGAGATCATCCGCTTAAGCGGTTTGCCCGAGGCAATCACCTTGTTGATGTCAACCACAACCAGATCGACCAACGCCGTGGCGCGGGCATTGGTGAGGGCAAACGCCCCGCTTGGCAGGCTGGCAACAGTCAGGGCGGCAAGCCCGGTTGAAAGCCCAGTAGAAAGAATCTGACGGCGGGTAAAACTATTCATCATTTAAGGCCTCATACGGATCACTGGCTAAATTATCATAGGGATCAACATAGGCATCGTTGCTTTTACTTCCAAGTTTAAACCGGCGATTTTGATAGTAAAGTGATCGTGCCTGGGCATAGCCATCGGCACTTTCATAAAGAATTTGATCGAATGTTTCAGAATATCGCCCACGCTCGCCAAGCCGCGCGGCAAGGGCGGTGGCGGTTCCCAGATAGTTCAGAGGCGTTTCCAGCACATAGCTCAGCGGGTTGGTGAAGACATCAACCACCTTGCCCACCGCGCGCCGGTGTGTGGCCGGTCCCAGCACGGGCAATTCCACATAAGGGCCTTCCGGCACCCCCCAGACATAAAGCGTCTGGCCAAAATCGGCATCCGTAGCAGGGGGTACATTCAGCTCGGTCGCGGCGTCAAACAGGCCGCCCATTCCGATGGTTGTATTCACAACAAAGCGAAAGGTATCCTGGACGGCCCCTTTCATATTGCCTTGCAGGACATTATTTACCACAGCACTTGGAATTGAGAGGTTGAAGGCAAAGTTGCCAACAACGGTTTCAATGTCATCGGGCACAATATCAACATAGCCCTTGCCCGCAGGCCGCACCAGATTACGATCTAATGCCTTGTTAAAGCGGTGAAATTTTCGATTGGTTGCCTCATTTGGGTCATAAGGCCTGCCCATGGTCAGCGCCGGGTCGGGCTGGGCGCAGGCCACAAGAAAACTCAGGCATATAGCGCCTGCAATCAGTTTTAACGGGCGCAGAAGAGGCTGCGAATAAGACGAGGATATACCAGTCACGTTAATTTACCGCTCATTTGTTTGTTGTATTACAATGTAATCTTTTTGCCTGTTTTCCAAATCAATCTGGCGTGTTCACCACTTGGTTGTGGCAGATAGGTTACAATAGCTTTAAGGCGGATAATATATGATTATCAAGTAAGTGTAACCCTAAACCGATCAAAAGCCACATGCAAACAGATCAAAAAATACTGGAAGCCGGGCGGCAGGAATTGCGCGCCGCGCGCCGCGAAAGCCGGGGGCTTTACTGGTTTGTGGCGGTTTTCAGCTTTTTCTCCAACCTTCTGATGCTGGTCGGGCCGATTTATATGTTGCAGGTTTACGACCGGGTTTTGGGCAGCCGCTCAATGGAGACGCTGATTGCCCTGTCGGGGTTGGTGGTGTTTCTCTATGCCATCATGGGCTTACTGGATTACGCAAGGGGCCGGATCATGGGCCGGGTGGCGGCGCGGTTTCAATCACGCCTTGACCGGCGGGTGTTTGAGGCGGTGGTCCGCAAATCCGCCGTGGCCCCGGATGACAGCACCGCCACCGGATTGCGCGATCTGGAAGCGGTGCAGCGGCTGATGTCGTCGCCGGTGCTGATGGCGATGTTTGACATCCCCTGGGCACCGTTTTTCCTGGCGGGTATCTGGATATTCCATCCATTTTTGGGCATTCTGGCCCTCGCGGGCGGCGCGGTTTTGATCGTTGTCACGCTGGTTAATCAGTTGGTTACACGCGGCCCGGTGGCGCGGGCGTCGATGGCGGGGGTGCTGTCGCAGCGAATTTCCGATCAGATCCGCGTGGAATCCGAGATGGTGCAGGCGATGGGGATGCAACAGGCCGCCTTTGACCGCTGGCAGGTGGCGCGCGACCGGGCCTTGCAGGAGCATATCAAATCCGCCGATCTGGGGGGCACATTCACCACCACAACCAAAACATTTCGGTTGCTACTGCAATCGGCGATGCTCGGGCTTGGGGCCTATCTGGTGTTGCAGGGCGAATTGAGCCCCGGCGCGATGATTGCCGGGTCGATCCTGATGGGCCGCGCGCTGGCCCCGATTGAACAGGCGATCGGGCAATGGCCGCTGGTGCAGGCGGCGATGAAGGGCTGGCGCTCATTGGCGCGGCTTCTGGGGCAGGTGCCGGTGATGTCGCCGCGCACCAAATTGCCCCAACCCAAGGCGTTGCTGGAGGTGCAGCAATTAACGGTGTTGCCGCCGGGTGAGCGTCAGGCGGTGCTGAAATCCGTCAGTTTCACCTTGCCGCCGGGGCAGGCGGTGGGGGTGATTGGCAGCTCGGGTGCCGGCAAATCCTCACTGGCGCGGGCATTGACCGGGGTGTGGCGACCGGCGGGCGGTAAAATCCGCCTCAATGGTGCGGCGCTGGAACAGTTTGAGCCAGAGGTTTTGGGCCAGCATATTGGCTATCTGCCGCAGCGGGTGCAGTTATTTGACGGCACGATTGCGGAAAATATCGCCCGGCTGTCGCTGAAACCCGATGCCGAACAGGTGGTGGCGGCGGCGCGCAAGGCGGATGCTCATGAAATGATCCTGCAATTGCCTGAGGGCTATGACACTCGCGTGACGGCGGGCGGTGGGCGCTTATCCGGCGGGCAGATGCAGCGCATCGGGCTGGCGCGGGCGATGTATGGTGATCCGGTCATTCTGGTGCTGGATGAGCCAAACTCCAACCTTGATAATGAAGGCAGTGAGGCGGTGAATACGGCCATTCGCGGCTTTAAGCAGGCGCAGAAATCGGTGCTGATCATGGCGCACCGCCCGGCGGCGATTGCCGAATGTGATCTATTGCTCATGCTGGAACACGGGCAGGTCCGCGCCTTTGGGCCAAAGGAAAAAGTGTTGCAGGAGGTGGTGAAAAACCGCTCGCAAATTGCCCGGACCGCCGGGCAGGGAGGGGTGCAATGAGCCGCGACGCGCGCCCTGAATGGTCGGCCCGCACGCCAATGATCATAGGGGTTTTAAGCCTGATCTTGCTGGTTGGCGGCTTTGGCACCTGGGCGGCGCTGACCAATATTTCCGGGGCGATCATTGCCAGCGGGCGCATTGAAGTGGAGCAGAACCGTCAGGTTGTGCAACACCCCGATGGCGGCGTGGTGGATGCAATTTTGGTTAAGGAAGGCGATATTGTTGTGGCCGGTCAAGTGCTGATCCGGCTTGAGGCCACAGATCTGCAATCGCAACTGCTTATCGCCGAGAACCAGCTTTATGAGCTGATGGCCCGGCGCGGGCGGCTTGAGGCCGAGCGCGATGGCAAAGACACGGCAGAATTTGACCCGCTTTTGCTGGAGGCGGCCAAGGCAAACCCCGATGCGGCGGGTCTGATAGCGGGGCAAAACCGGCTGTTGCAGGCGCGCGCGCTTTCCACCGCCACTGAGATTGATCAACTGCATAAACGCCGGGGTCAGATTGCCGATCAGATCGTCGGGATCAAGGCGCAACAGGTGTCATTGCGCCGTCAGATTGAACTTATTTTAAAGGAATTGGCGGATCAGCAGGTGCTGCTGGACAAAGGTCTGGCGCAGGCCAGCCGGGTGCTGGCGCTGCAACGCGAAGACGCCCGGATGAGCGGCACCATGGGCGACCTTAAGGCGCAAGAGGCGCAGGCGGGTGGGCGCATTACCGAGATTGATATTGAGATACTCAAGCTGGGAACAACCCGCCGGGAAGAGGCAATTACTCAGTTGCGCGACCAGCAATACCGCGAGTTGGAGCTGCGCGAAAACCGCCGCGCCCTGATCCAGAAGATGCAGCGGCTTGAGATCACAGCCCCGGTTGCGGGGGTGGTTTATGACATGAAGGTTTTTGCCCTGCGCTCGGTCATTCGCCCGGCTGAGCCGGTGCTTTTTGTCGTGCCGCAGGACCGGCCCCTGATAATCAACGCCCAGGTGCCGCCCACCGATATTGACAAGATTTTTGTCGGACAGGAGGTAACCTTGCGGTTCTCGGCGCTGGATCAGCGGCGCACGCCAGAACTGATCGGGCGGGTGGTGAAAATCTCGGCGGATGCGTTTCAGGATGAGGGCACGCGGCAAACCTATTACCGGGCTGAAATTGTATTAAGCGAGGGCGAGCAGGCGAAATTGCCCGAGGGCACAACCCTGATCCCGGGGATGCCGGTTGAAACTTTTATCCGCACCGAGGACCGCACTCCGATTGCCTATCTGCTCAAACCGTTCATGGATTATTTTGCCAAGGCCTTTCGCGGCTGAATGAAAACCCCGTCAGGCGCGGTTTTTCTTATTCCCTTTCGTGGTTTCTGTCGCTAGCGTCGCGGGCGAATCCAACCCGATGCGGGAGAGCAGAGATGGGAAATTTTGAGGCGAAATTGGCAGAGATGGGCGTGACATTGCCCGAGGCCCCGGCCCCGGCGGCGAATTATGTGCCTTATGTGCAGGTCGGCGATATTTTATATGTCTCGGGGCAAATCCCGAGCGGGCCGGATGGGTTTGTCACTGGCAAGCTGGGCGAGGATATGGATGTGGCGGCGGGGGCGCAGGCGGCGCGGCTGTGTGCCATTAGCCTTCTGGCGCAGGTCAAAGCGGCCTGTGGTGGCGATCTTGATCGGCTGGTGCGGGTGGTCAAATTGGGCGGGTTCGTGAATTCCACCCCCGATTTTGGCGATCAGCCGCAGGTAATTAACGGCGCCTCGGATTTCATCGGCGAGGCGTTGGGGGACGCGGGCAAACACGCGCGCGCGGCAGTGTCAGCTGTGTCCTTGCCATTTGGCGTGGCGGTTGAAATTGACGGCGTGTTTCAGATCAAATGAGCGAATTATCCAATGACTTCAAGCGCATCCCCTTTGCGCACCGGGGGCTGCATGATGTAAAACATGGCCGCCCTGAGAATTCGCGCGCCGCTATCAGAGCGGCGATTGCCGCCGGGTACGGCATTGAAATGGACCTGCAGCTAAGCCGCGACGGGCGCGCGATGGTGTTTCATGACTACGATCTGCGCCGCCTGACCGGCGAGAAAGGCCCGATTCAGCAGCGCGATGCGGATGAGCTTGAGCAGATCCCCCTGACCGGTGGCGATGAGGGCATTCCGACCTTCGCCGAGGTGCTGAAACTGGTGGCGGGCCGGGTGCCTTTGCTGATTGAACTGAAGGATCAGCATGGCCAGATGGGGCCAACCGATGGCCGGCTAGAGCGCGCGGCGGCGGATGATTTGCGTGGGGTTAAGGGGCCGGTGGCGGTGATGTCGTTCAACCCCAATTCGATCATAACGCTGGCCAAGCTTGCCCCCGATGTGCCGCGCGGGATTGTTACAAGCACCTATGCCAAGACCAATAAAAACTGGCAGTTACTGCGCCCTGAAACCCGGATCCGGCTGCGCGATATTCCCGATTATGACGCGGCAAAAGCGTCATTCATCAGTCATCAGGTGGATGATCTGGCAAATCCGCGCGTGGCTGAATTGAAGGCCGGGGGGGCGGTGATTTTGTGTTGGACCGTGAGGTCAGCCAAGCAGGAGGCAAAGGCGCGCAAGCTGGCGGATAATATTACCTTTGAAGGCTACCGGGCTGAAATTCCATCTTGAAATCTGATAAGCAGGGGCATGTCTGACAAACAGGTAATCGTTGATGTGCATAATAGCCTCGCGCGGATTGGCGCGCGCGATTGGGATGCCTGCGCTTGTCCGGATGGGGCCGCGCGGGCGCAGGACCCGTTTACCACCTATCGGTTTTTGCAGGCTTTGGAGGAAAGCGGATCGGTTGGGCCGGGCACTGGCTGGCAGGGGCAATATCTGACGGCGACACTTGACGGGCAGGTGATTGCCTGCGCGCCGATTTATGCCAAATCGCACTCTCAGGGCGAATATATTTTCGATCACGCCTGGGCCCATGCTTACGCGCGCGCGGGCGGGCGGTATTATCCAAAATTGCAGATTGCAGTACCGTTTACGCCGGTCACGGGCCGCCGGTTGCTGACCCGCCCGGGGTTTGAGGCCACCGGGCAGGCGGCGCTGGTTCAGGGGGCGGTGCAACTGGCGGATAAAAACGGGCTGTCGTCGCTGCATATAACGTTTTGCACGGAAGATGAGGCCGAGGCGGGCGCGCAAATGGGGTTGATGCCGCGTGTGAGCCAGCAATTTCACTGGCTCAATCAGGATTACGCGGATTTTGACGGGTTTTTGGCGACATTGTCGTCACGCAAGCGCAAAAATATCCGCAAGGAACGCCGGGTGGCGAAGGGTTTTGCCAGTGATTTAGGTGGCGAGATTGTGATGCTGACGGGCGATCAGATCAGGCCCGAGCATTGGCAGGCGTTTTGGGAATTTTACCGCGATACCGGCGCGCGCAAATGGGGGACGCCCTATCTTACGCGGGGGTTTTTCGATATAATTCATAAAACCATGCGCGATGATGTCTTGCTGATTTTGGCGATGCGGGGCGGGCGGGCCATCGCTGGCGCGCTGAATTTCATTGGGGCTTCGGCGCTTTATGGCCGCTATTGGGGCTGCATTGAGGATCACCCCTGCCTGCATTTTGAGCTGTGTTATTATCGGGCGATTGAGTTTGCGATTGCCCATGGGCTGGCGCGGGTTGAGGCCGGGGCGCAGGGCGAACACAAGCTGGCGCGCGGCTATTTGCCGGTGAGCACGCATTCGTTGCATTGGGTCGGCGATCCGGGGTTTGCCAAGGCGATTGCGCAGTTTCTTGAGGCCGAGCGCGCGGCGGTTGAGGAAGATATTGAGATACTGACCAGTTACGGCCCGTTCAGGAAAGTTAACGTGGAGGAACAACAGTGACGGAACTTTTGAGCAAGACGGTGCGAAAGGCGACGCTGGAGCCATTATTGACCAATGGCTGGGCGTTGGACCCGTCGCGCGATGCGATTGTTAAGACTTATGAATTTGCCAATTTCGCGCAGGCGATGGGGTGGATGATGCAGGCGGCAATTTGGGCTGAGAAGTGGCAGCACCACCCGGAATGGAGCAATGTTTACAACAGGGTTGTGGTGACACTGACCACCCATGATGTGGGGGGCTTGAGCGCGCTGGATGTGAAGCTGGCGCGTAAATTGGATGGTTTGGTGGTTTGACGGAGAGGCCCCGGCACAGGGAATGATAATGTGGCCGGGGCGTGGGGGTTCTGTTATAGGGCGGCCAGCAGGGCCTCGCCGCTGGACAGCTCACAGGTGCCGGAGTTTTCTTCGGCTTGCAACAGGGTTACGACCCCGTTTTCAATCACCATGGCATAGCGTTTTGAGCGCTCATATAACCCGGCGGGGGGCGCGGAAAACTGCATGTTGATGGCTTTGGTGAAGGTCCCTGCGGCGTCGGCCAGCATGGTGATACCTGCGGCGGTGGCGCCGGTCGCCTCACCCCAGGAATTCATCACGAAAGGGTCATTGACGCTGATGCAGATGATCTCATCTATGCCTTTGCTGTCGAACCCGGATTTGGTGCGGATAAAGCTGGGAACATGCGCCGATTGGCAGGTGGGGGTATAGGCTCCGGGCAAGCCGAAAATCACCACTTTGCGGCCTTGAAGCCGGTCGGATAGCTGCACCTCTTCGGGGCCATTTTCGCCGATTTGAGTCAGAATGGCATTGGGAATTTTGTCGCCGATGGATAAGGTCATGGTCGCATCCTGTCTGTAAATCACCTGTTGCGTTGGTGTAGGTATAGGGCGCGCGCGCGGCGCTGGCCATGAAAATCAGGAGCTATGAATGAGCAAAATTGTTGTGATCGGGGCGGGGCAGGCGGGGGCGTCTTTGGTGGCTAAACTGCGCAAGGATGGGTTTGAGGGGGAGATTACCCTGATCGGAGGGGAGCCGGTGCCGCCCTATCAGCGGCCGCCTCTCTCGAAGAAATATCTGCTGGGGGAAATGGCGGTTGAGCGGCTCTATCTCAGGCCGGAACAGTTTTATCGCGATAGTGGGATTGATTTGCTCCTTGGGGAGGATGTGACGGCGATTGAGCGGGCTGAGAAATGTGTCATCGCCGGGGGGGCGCGGGTGGACTATGACCATCTTGTGCTGACCACCGGGTCGGTGCCAAACCGCTTGCCCGCGAAAATTGGTGGCGCGCTTGGCGGCGTGTTTGTGGTGCGTGATCTTCGGGATGTGGATGCGATGGCCCCGGGGTTTACCAAGGGCGCGCGGGTGTTGATTGTCGGCGGCGGTTATATCGGGCTTGAGGCGGCGGCGGTGGCGGCGAAAAAGGGCCTGCGCGTGACGCTGGTAGAGATGGCCGAGCGGATATTGCAGCGGGTGGCGGCACCGGAAACTTCCAATTATTTTCGCGCGTTACATCAGGCCCATGGGGTGGATATTCGTGAGGGTGTGGGCCTTGATCATTTAACGGGGGAGGGCCGGGTAAGTGGCGCAAAGCTTACCGATGGCAGCGAATTGGCGGTTGATTTTGTCATTGTCGGCGTGGGGATTATGCCCGCGACAGCACTGGCAGAACAGGCCGGGCTAGAGATTGAAAACGGGATTAAAACCGATGAATTTGGCCAGACCAGTGAGGCCAATATCTGGGCCGCCGGCGATTGCGCGTCCTTCCCGCATGAGGGCGGGCGGTTGCGGCTGGAATCGGTGCCGAATGCGATTGATATGGCGGAATGTGTGGCCAGCAATATCCTTGGGGCGTCAAAACCATATGTGCCGCAGCCTTGGTTCTGGTCGGATCAGTATGATGTGAAGCTGCAAATCGCCGGGCTGAGTACGGGCTATGACAGGATCATCACCCGACCGGGCGACAAGGCGGGCGGCGTCTCTTATTGGTATTTCGCAGGGGGCCGGCTTTTGGCGGTGGACGCGATGAACGAGCCGCGCGCCTATATGGTGGGCAAACGCCTGATTGATGCGGGGAAATCGCCTGATCCAGAGGCGATTGCCGATCCTGCGAGCGACCTGAAGGCGCTGCTGAAAGCATGAGGATCATTGGCGGCAGCAATCGCGGGCGGGCCCTGGCCAGCGTTGGCAAAGGCGATGCGGCGGCGCATTTGCGGCCCACCTCGGACCGGGTAAGAGAGAGCCTTTTCAATGTGTTGGCGGGTGGTTACGGCGATCCTTGCACGGGCGCGCGGGTGTTGGATATGTTTGCCGGAACCGGAGCTTTGGGGCTTGAAGCGCTGTCACGGGGCGCTGAATTTGTGGGCTTTGTTGAGAGCGGGCGCAAGGCGCAAATGCTGTTGGCGCAGAATATTTCCCTGTGCCGGGCCGAGGCGCAGACCAAGGTTTTTCGCCAGGATGCAAGGCGATTGGGGCGTAATCCAGCGGCGGCGTATGACCTTGTTTTCCTTGATCCGCCTTATGGCAAGGGGCTGGGAGAAGCGGCGATAGAGATGGCGCTGAAGGGCGGGTGGATTGCGGATAATGCTTTGATAATATGGGAAGAAAATACGGAGATTATAACGCCAAAC
Source organism: uncultured Roseovarius sp. (assembly GCA_964655135.1). Classification (GTDB taxonomy): domain Bacteria; phylum Pseudomonadota; class Alphaproteobacteria; order Rhodobacterales; family Rhodobacteraceae; genus Roseovarius. The sequence continues at coordinate 17,626 of CAZZKL010000049.1, forward strand.
GAGCTGCATCTGAGTGAGGCTCGAAAATACGGCGGGACGGTGATTTCGTTTTTTGAGAGATTGGGAAAACCATAAGCGAGGATGGTTTGAGCATTTTGAATTGGTCGGAATTAACCGGGTTTTAGCACAATCGCATTATTCTGTTTTCAATTGAGAAACGGAGAACAGGATGCTGGTAAACCGACCAACCGCGGATGAGCTTGCCGATGTCCGGGCTGAGATCAGGACGTTGAAGGCCCGCGAACAGGAATTGCGCGATATGGTTTTGCATGATCCGGGTAAATGCCGGGGCGTTACCCATGAAGTGGTGATCAAACGTCAAAACCGGCGGGTATTTTTGCGCGATAAATTGCCCTCACATATTATCCAAAACCCGGAATTTTGGGAAGAGCGGGAGGCGAAATATGTCACTTTGCGCAAGCGTGAGGCAATGATGGCGGATGTCCGGCCAGCAATGGGCCGGGCCATTCGCCCCGGTGATCCGGTTGAATTGCATGAAGCGCAGGCCGCGTTTTTTGGCGCTACGAATGATGACGCCGTAATCGAAGCGTTCGGGAATGAAACGCACATTGCTGCGGGCCGGTTTTAACCGCGCATCAAAGCAGGCAAATCCCCGGTAAGGCCGGCGGCCTCGCGGATGAATTTGCGCCGCAGGGGGGGCATGGCGTTGATCATGCCCATGCCCAGATCGCGGCCCAGACGCAGCAAAGGATTATCGTTGGAAAACAGCTTGTTGGTCAGATCGGTGGCCAGCGCCAGCGTGGCGGTGTCAAACCGGCGCCATTGCTGATAGCGGGCAAGCACATCTGGTGCGGCGATGTCTTCGCCGCGCCGGGTGGCGTCGGTTATCACCTGCGCCAATGCGCCGACATCGCGCAGGCCGGCGTTAAGCCCCTGACCGGCGATCGGGTGCATTCCGTGGGCCGCGTCGCCGATCAGTGCGAGCCGGTCACTGATGAAGCTGTTGGCAATGGTCAGGTTCAGCGGATAGGAGAACCGCTTGCCCTTGAGCTTGATCGCCCCCAGAAAATCGCCAAAGCGGGGGCGCAGGACATCCATGAAATCAGCGTCTGAAAGCGCCGCGAACTGTGCTGCGGTGGCGTGGGTTTCGCTCCAAACGATCGAGCTGACATTGCCGGGCAGGGGCAAGATGGCCAGCGGCCCCGGTGGCATGAAAAACTGATGCGCGATGCCGTGATGCGGCTTATCATGTTCAATTGCGCAGACCAGCGCGGTCTGGCCGTAATCCCAGCCGGTGCGCTTGATGCCCGCGCGGGAAGCGGTGCCGGATTTGCGCCCGTCCGAGCCGATCATCAGCTTGCCCGTCAGGGTTTTGCCCGAGGCCAGAGTGACGCTGACGCCTGCCGCCTGCGGGCTTTGACCCACCACGGTTTCGCCCGACAGGTGGGTGATTTCGGGCGCGTCGGCCATGGCCATCATGAAGGCACGGCGCAGGTAGCGGTCTTCGAGCATGTGGCCCATCGGGCCTTCTTCGATCTCGGCGTGGTCAAAATGCATGAAAAA
>CAZZKL010000049.1:19159-19428 GCA_964655135.1 uncultured Roseovarius sp.
GGCGATGGCCCTTCCCCGGCGCGGCCATCGGTGACTTTGATCTCAAGCATCGGCTGGGCGTGTTTTTCGACCCGCTCCCAAATGCCGATGGCCTTGAGCAGACGCACGGATGACAGCGCCAAGGCATAAGAACGCCCGTCAAAGCCTGCGTTTTTGCGGAGGGTTACGGAAAGTGTGTCAATCACTGTGACGCTGTGGCCGGAAGCCGCCAATGCCAAAGCCATTGCCGGGCCGTTAAGCCCGCCGCCGATGATGAGAACGTCGCTGCC
>CAZZKL010000050.1:0-19277 GCA_964655135.1 uncultured Roseovarius sp.
AAAGACTTTAACATGGTCAAGGTGGCGGCGCATCGTGAGGGCAAAACCCTGCACCAGAAGTTCCGCGAAATGGGAACAAACGGTATCCAAGGCCCGGTCTATATGAACCCGGATGGCTCTTTGGAAGGCACGTTGCGCCTGCATGACACCACCCGCACGCTGATGGCGGACGGCCCAACTGCATTGAACATGTACAACAAAAAACTGACGCATTTCAATTCGCAGACTGGTAAGTGCAACATCCAGAAATCACCGTGGTCACTGTTCTCGGACTATTGGGAATGGATGAAACCCAAAGATGATGAGCTGTGGTGTACATCGGGCCGCGCCAACGAGCGTTGGCAGTCGGGGTTTGACGATACCCGCAGGCCCTATATCGTACAGCGCTGGCCTGATAACTGGGTTGAGATCAACCCAGAAGATGCCGCCAAACGCGGGATTGAAAGCGGTGATATGGTCTTGCTGTCGAACAATCGGGTGCCGTCGCTTAAGGATACCACCTTGGGGGTTGAAGGCTCGGATTATTCCTTCACGGGTCAGATGGCCAATGGCAATGTAGAGCTTAGTGAGGCGGCGGTCACGGCGGTGGCCATGGTCACCCGCGCGATCAAGCCGGGGGTCATGTATATGGACTTCTTGCATACCAGCCAACCGGCAAATGCGCTGGCAGGCCGGGTCGTCGACTGGATCAGCGGGAACTACAACTTCAAGATGGGTATCGCGAAAATCGCCAAGATTGGCGAAAGCCCCTACAAACACAGCTTCCGCTCGATGTCGTTTGCGCCGCGTGACATCGTGATTTGATCCTGAGCGGGGCCGCCATTCACCGGCGGCCCCTCTTGCACAGGTTACCCCACCGGCCCATGCGCAGGCACTGGCCGGTGGTCTGCATTTTGACTCAGGTCAATGCCGATAATTCCGGGGCTGCTACCCTGCCCCATGAACCTCAGGAGAGACCGCATGAAAACCAAGGCCATCGAACAGCTTAGCATCATCCTGAAAGACGGGATTGATGTTCACCGCTGCGCCGCTGCGCGCGCCTTGGGCGGGCTTGGCGGGCCTCTGGCCATTGCCGGCCTGACCGATGCGCTGCTTGATGAAGACCCCGATGTGCGGGTCGATGCGGTCTCGGCTCTGGCTGAAATTCAGGCACCTGAGGCGGCTGAGAAACTGATGGAAAACCTCATCGGTGATCCCGATGCCGACGTCAAAAAAGCCGCCATTCAGGCGCTTGTGGCCCTGCGCCACACGCCCGTGGTGCCGCTGTTGCGCGCCTTGGCCGTCTCGCGCGCCGAGGACCAAATCACTTGGGACGAAGAGGCCTTTTATATCGAAGGCTGGGATAGTTGGGATGACATCCAAATCAGCGCCATCCGCGGCCTTGGGGCTTTTGAGGCCGAAGCGGCGATCACCGACATTCTAGAGGCCATGTCAGACGAGCAAGGCCAAGACATCAGCGAACCCGCGTTTGAGGCTTTCGCCCAAATGGGGGCCGACGGCGCACAGGCGCTGGCGCAGATTTACAGCCTTGATGACCCCCGCCTCAGCCGCCGTATTGCCCGCGCCGCTGGCCGCTCTGACAACCCGCATCTTGCGGTGCTGCACGGTGAAATGCTGCTGGACAAATCCCCACAAATCCGCGCTCTTGCCCTTGAAAGCCTCGCCTCAACCGATACCCGGCTGGCGCAGTTGTTCAATGACCCCGCCGCAATCGTGCGCGCCGCGGCGGTGCGCCATCACGGCGCGGCCCACCTGCCCGGCCTGCGCGGCATGATCCAGGATGACGACCCTCAGGTGCGCCTTGAAGTGTTCAAAATCATCGCGGCCCACCCCGATGAATTCCGCGAAAAACCCCTGATTGACGCGATTAAATCCACCCTCAAAGGCGATCCTGACGCCGCCCGCGCCGCCGCCCTTGCGCTTTTTGCCCTCAAAGGTGCCAAGGTCGCCAAAGGCTTCACTCATGTGCTTGGGCAACAAGACATCCCCCGCGAGTTCCGCATTGGCATTCTGGAAACCCTTGAAAAGGCTGGGGATATTGCCGTGCCCGCGCTGCTGGCCGCCGCCGCCGATCCCGACCGGCAGTTGCGCCTTGCCAGCCTCACGGCGCTGGCAAATATCGCCGCCGAAGGCCCCACATGGCCAAATGACGCCGGTCTTGGCCTTCTTACCGCCCTCAAAGGTGAGCTGGTTCTCCCCCCCGAAGAACCGCAAGAGGAAGAGGCGATACCCGACCCCAAACCCGAGCCGGATCAGGCCGAGCTTGACGCCATAGCCGCAGAAATTGACCAAAGCCTGCCGCTTGTCCCCGAGGATGCCGCGTCCGGCTCCACCCTGCGCGCGATAATGACTAATGAGCCCGGCGAACCCACAGCCGAGCCGGAAGAGATTAAACTCGACCCCACTCAGGAACGCCTGTTGGCGGCCACAAACACCCGCAAACTCAACAAGCGCAAGGTCTCGTGGCAAACCGAAGTGGCGCCTTATCTGGATGTCCGCCGTTTCTCGGCCCGGCTGTTGGGGCAGGTTGTGCAATCTGATGTCACCGAGGCGCTGATTGACACGCTGGAAAACGCCCCCGATACCGAAACCCTTGAGGCGGCGCTGTTTTCACTGGCCGAGCACGGCGCAAAACTGGGCCATCTCCCCGCCCGCCTCTCGGGTCAGGCGCAGGCCCTTCTGGACCACGAAAATTCCGACATCCGGGTGCTGGCCACCCGCATTCTGGGCTTTTTGCCTACCACCGATAATGAACAACTGGCCAATCTCACCCGGCATCAAGATCAACTGGTGCGGGTCGAAGCCATCCGCGCGCTGGACCGGCGCAATGTGGCGCATCCGGCGTTAAACAAGGCCCTCAATGATGACTACCTTGGCGCGGGCATCGCCGCCGCCCGCGCGTTGGCCCGCCTTAAAGGGGGGGATGCGGTGGATGATCTGGTGGAATTTGCCACCCTAAACGACGGCACCTATCGCCGCGATATTGGCAGGCTTTTGGGGCAATACGCGCCCAACAAGGGTGCCGTCCGCCTGCTTGATCTGATGCGCGATGAGGCCCGTAAATCTGAATGGCTGGTGGCAATCGACGCGCTGGCCGAGCTTTTCCAACATCAACCCCCCGAGCAATCGCTTCTGGTCGCCTGATTTTTCCCTAACTGAAAGGACCCCCCAATGAAGACCCACCTGAGAAAAACCGCCATCGCCCTGATGCTCGTTGGCCTCGCCACCGCGACAAGCGCCAAAGGCTACAAAGAAATTGACGTCACCGATGGCGGCAGCTTTGTCGGCACCGTCGCCGCAGGTGCAGCCGAGGCCAACACCCGCAGCTATACCATCTCAAAAGACCCCGAAATTTGCGGCACAGGCTCGCGCGAGGTGCCGTTTGTTGAGATTAACGGCGACGGAATGCTGATGAACGCCGTGGTGTTTCTGGCCAAGGTTGACGAGGGCAAGGCGTTTGACCCCGACAGCATCAACCTGACTATCAACCAAAAGGGCTGTGAGTTTTCCACCTCCTTGGGCGTGATGGCCAACAAAGGTGAGCTGACGGCGGTCAATTCCGACATGACCCTGCACAATATCCACACTTACGAGCTGATCGGCAAAGCCCGGCGCACGGTGATGAATGTCTCGCAACCCAACAAGGGCGACAGCGTCACCAAAACCGTGAAACTGCGCAAAGGCAACGGCATGAAGGTGGAATGCGACGCCCATGATTTCATGCACAGCTTCGTGTTTGTCGCCAAAAACCCCTATTATTCGGTGGTTGATGAAAACGGCCATTTTTCAATCACTGACATCCCGGCAGGCACCTATAACGTGATGGTCTGGCACGGTTTTCTGGGCGAGCTTAAAGCCGGTGAAATAACCGTCGATGCCGGTGGAGAGGCCAGTATGGACCTGTCCTATTAACCCAAATTAAGGAGCGCCCGACATGGTAAAACGTCGCAAAATCAATACCTTTGATGCGTTTGTCTTGGCGGGCGCTCTGGTCAATGTGGCAGTGGTTACGCTGCTGCTGGGCTATTGGCTTTTCTCCTGAAACGCAAAACTCTGGCGCTGGTTTTGGCCTGCGCCTCAATCGCGACCCTTGGGGTGGCGGCGCAAGTGCTGTGGCCGGTGCAAAGCCGGGATATGATCCCCATCCCCGAAGGTCCGGCGGTGCTGGGCTATGTGTATTACACCGGGCTTTATGGCCCGATGCCTTACGAAGTGCCCGCGTTCAAAATTGACCGGTTCGAGGTGACAAATGCCGACTATACCGCATTTACCACCGCCACCGGCCACGCGCCTGCCGCCTTTGCCGATGACCCGGACTTCAATTTGCCGGATCAGCCGGTCACCGGCGTCACCCACGATGACGCACGCGCCTATTGCGCCTGGGCGGGCAAGCGTTTGCCCACCGAAGTGGAATGGGAAAAAGCCGCGCGCGGCACCGGGGGGCAGATATACCCGTGGGGCGATGATCCCGATCTCAACCGCGCCCATCTTAGCGGTACAGCCCCGATTTCCATCACCGCCACCCCGCGCGACATCAGCCCCTACGGCGTGCGCAACATGGCGGGCAACGTCTCGGAATGGGTGGCCGACACCCGCACCGCCCGCGCCGGTGTCTGCCGTGACAACACCTTGGTCACCCGCAAGACAACCCCGGAAATGCGCGCCCTGATCGCCGAGCTGACAGCGGCCAATGGCGGTGTGTTGCCCGCGCTCTGCTCTACCCCCGCCGCCGATGACGAATCCACCCCCGGCGAGCCTTGCGCCTATATCAAAGGCAACAATTGGAACGGCCGCCCGCATATGACCGTCGCAAGCAACAGAATGTGGGATTATTCGAACACTTACGCGGAATTCACCGGTTTCCGCTGCGCACAGGATGGATTGTAAAATGGTTGTAAATCTGGCGATAGATGAGGGAATTGAGGGCACCACAGGCACCGCCCCCGTGGCCATGGCCCGCCTGTTGGTGGCGCTCGATCAATCCGATTACGCGGTCAACGCCATGCGACAGGCCCTGCGCCTTGCAACCGGCCATATCACCGGCATCCATGCCTACGCCGCCAAGCTGCACGACCGCCGTTTCAAGCAAATGGAGGGCGGGTTGCCCGAGCGCTATCAACGCGAAAGTGAGATGGAGCATCAGCGTGAAGTGCACGAAGATCTCATCGGCATGGGGCTTGGCCTGATCTCTGACAGCTATCACGACGCCGCTGAAATGCAGGCGAAAAAGACCGGTATCCCGTTCCACCGCCTTTCGCCCGAGGGCAAGAATTACAGCTGCCTTGTCGACGCCATGCAAACCGGCGCGCATGACGTTTTGTTCATCGGCTCCCTTGGCCTTGGGGCCGTCGCAGGGGCCACCATCGGCACGGTGTGTGAGCGCGTTGTGCGCCGCGCTAACATGGATGTGTGCGTTACCAAAGACCGGCGTCTGGCCATCGGCGATGGCCCGATTGTGGTGGGCATGGACGGCTCGCCCAAATCCTTCGGGGCCTTGATGACGGCGTTTGAAATCGCCCGCAAACTCGGTGTCCCGGTGCATGTGGTCGCCGCCTATGACCCCTATTATCACTACGTCGCCTTCAATAAAATCTCGACCGTTCTGGACGAAGAGGCTGGCAAGGTTTTCCGCTTCAAAGAGCAGGAACAACTGCACGAAGAGCTGATTGATGACGGCATCGCCAAGATTTATCAGGCGCATCTTAACGTGGCTGAGACCGTGGCGAAAGAGGCCGGAGTTGAGATCAAAACCAGCCTGCTTGCGGGCAAGCCCTATCAGGCGATTCGCAAATATGTAGAGGAGGTCGGCGCCAGCCTTCTGATGCTTGGCAAAACCGGCGTTCACGCCGACGAAGGCCTTGATATTGGCGGCAATACCGAGAACCTTTTGCGCATGGTGCCCTGCCATGTCTGGGTTGGCATGGTTGAGCATTTCCCCGCCTCGGATGTGGTCGCCGAGGAAACCATCATGTGGTCGGATGAGGCCCATGAGATGATCAGCCGCGCGCCCGAATTTGTCCGCGGCATTGCCCGCACCGGCGTCATCCGTCAGGCGCAAAAAGAGGGGCATACCTTTATTACCACCAAATTCGTCGCCGATGTGATGTCTAAAATGATGCCCGGTGGTGGTGGCAGTGGCGGCGATACCACCCAAACCTTTGAACGGCTTGATTGGGCTAAGGACGCCCGCGCCATGCTTGATGGCATAACCGACACGCAAGTGCGCGAAAACATCGGCCTTCGGGCCGAAAAATCCGCCCGCCGCGACGCCAAAGATACCGTTGAAATTGCACATATCGAACCTTTCTTGGCCGAGGCCGCCCTGGAACCCGCAAGCGCGGAAATCTCTTGGCGCGCCGCCCCACTGGCGCGGCTGCAACGGGTGCCCGAGGCGTTCCGCGATCAGGTCAAAACCGCGATTGAACGCTTCGCCCAAGAGCGCAGCCTGAGCGAAGTCAACCCAGAGATCGAGGATGAAGCCTTCGCCGCCTCGCGCATGGCGATGTGCCCGGTCGAGCCAGGAAAAGAGTAATGGCAGACGCGCCCTATCTTGTGGCTCTAAACCTGACCGAGCGGTGCAACCTGGCCTGCGCGCATTGCTATCTTGACGCGCGACATCTGCGCGAGGGTGGCAGTGATGAGCTAACAACCCCCGACATCAAACGCATCCTTGGCGAGATTGCCAAAACCGGCCCCGAGGCAATGGTTGTCCTGACCGGCGGCGAGCCAACCCTGCGCCCCGACCTGCCTGAACTGGCCCAACACGCCAGCGATCTGGGCCTGATGGTTGTTGTGGGCACCAACGGCATGTCGCTCACCCCCGCCCGCGTCAAAACCCTGCAAAGCTCCGGCGTGGCGGGCATTGGCATTTCGGTGGATTCCCTGACCCCCGAAATTCACGACAATTTTCGCGGCCTCAAAGGCGCATGGGCGCGAACCATGGCCGGTATCGACGCCTGCAAAGCCGCCGGAATGCCGTTCCAAATCCATTTCTCAGCCACCAATGAGACCGCCGGTGAGATCGACGATATGGTCGATTTCGCGCGCAATTCCGGGGCCATGGTGCTGAATGTCTTCTTCATGGTCTGCACCGGTCGGGGCGAAAAATATTCCGGCATTTCAGCGGCCAAATACGATACAGTCCTGCGCAAAGTGGCCCATGCGGCCAAAGCGGAAAAACGCCTGATGGTTCGCGCCAAATGCGCCCCGCATTTCAAACGTATCGCCATTGAGATGGACCCAAACTGGCCGATTACTGCCGCCCACGGCTATGACGCAGGCGGCTGCATCGCCGCCACCCGCTATGCCCGCATTACCCCTCAGGGTGATGTAACCCCTTGCCCTTACATGGATAATTCCGCCGGCTCGCTCAAAGATAAATCCTTTGAAGACATCTGGCACAACGCGCCCGTGCTGAACGCCCTGCGCGCGCCAAAACTCGAAGGCCGCTGCGGCGCTTGCGAATATCATATGCTTTGCGGCGGTTGCCGTGCCCGCCCATTGGCGGCCAATGGCAACATGATGGGCGAGGATAGCCTATGCACCTATCAGCCCCAAGGTGGCGCGGTGATCACCCCCCTGATGCCCACCACATCGGCACTGAAATGGGCCGATGAGGCCGAGGCGCACATCGCCCGCGTCCCCGGCTTCATCCGCCGCTTAGTGCGCCGCCGGGCCGAGGATTATGTGCGCTCTAAAGGCCGCGATTGCGTGACCAAATCCGATCTTACCCATCTTGCCAAACGCCGCTTTGGTGACGCGGGCTTACCAGATTTTGTGCGCGAGATGCGGGGCCGTGAATAATGCTTGATACGCTCATCATCGGCGGCGGCATATCCGGTCTGGCCACCGCCCACGCCCTGATGAAACGCGGCCTGAACGTGACGGTGCTTGAGCGCCAAATCCGCCCCGGCGGCAATGCCATATCCGAGCGCACGGGCGGCTTTTTGATGGAGCACGGCCCCACCACCTTCAACGCCTCGGTGCCCGGCGCATCTGAGCAACTTGACGCCCTCGGCCTGCTGCAAAGCGCCTCTGATCTTGGCCCCATGGTCAAACACCGCTACCTGCGCCATCGGGGAAAACTCACCGGAATTTCCGCGCATCCCGCCGGATTTTTTGCCTCAAATTACCTCTCACCGCGCGCGCGCCTCTCCTTGTTGTTCGAAGCCCTGCGCCCCCGCCGCACAGACCACGCGGATGAAAGCATTCACGCCTTCGCCAGCCGCCGTTTTGGCGCTGAGTTTGCCGATAAAGTGATCGAGCCGCTGGCGGCAGGCCTTTTTATGGGCGACGCCAAAACCCTGTCGATCACCGCCGCCTTCCCCCGGTTGGCCGAGATGGAGCAGGCCCATGGATCGATCATTCGGGGCGTCCTCAAGGCCCGCAAAAACACCCAACCAGGTCGGCATCTTTATTCCTGGCCTGAGGGCATCGGCACCATTCCCACCACCTTGGCACACAGGCTTGGGGGACGGATCAAAACCGGCATAACTGTGCTGAAAATCACCCGCACGGCGCAGGGATTTGCGGTGAAAACCAGTGCCGGAACGCTCATATCCCGCGCTGTTGTGCTGGCGGTGCAACCGCATGTCGCCGCCGGATTGCTCGCACCGCTCGATCCAGAATCGTCCCAAGCCGCGGGTGCCATCACCGCGCCGCCGGTCAATGTGGTGTTCTTCGGCTACCGCCGCGATCAGGTGGGCCACCCGCTTGACGGGCTGGGGGTGTTATCCACCAAAGACAGCAGCAAAATCATCTCGGGCGCGCAGTTTCTGTCCACCATGTACGCGGGCCGCGCGCCTGCAAACCATGTGGCAATCTCGGCCTATGCAGGCGGGGCGCGCAACCCCGAACTGGCGCAGTTGGATGAGGCAACCCTGATCCGCGAAGTCCACAACGAGTTGGCCACATTACTGGACATAAAAGGTCCGCCGGTGATCCAGCGCAGCCGCCGCTGGGCACTTGGCCTGCCGCAATATGCGCTTGGCCATGCCCATCGGATCGCCGCATTAGAAACCACCGCCCAGCGCGTGCCCGGCCTGTATATTACCGGCAATTATCTGCAAGGGGTCTCGGTTGCCAACTGCCTGAAAGCAGCGGCTGAAACTGCGGCGCGCGTGGCCCAGGAAATATCCGTGTCGGCACCCGCCAAAACCTCAAACGTCGGCTAAGCTGACATCAGGTTTGGCTCCAACATTCGAGGCATGTGTAGGGTGGGAGAATCCCACCTTTGCGCCGGTTTTTCCGCAGGCGGTGGGTTTCCCGGGCTTGCGCCGTTATCGCCTGAAACGCTCCCCCGGAGCGTTTCCGAGGCGGCTCAAACCCCACCCTACACACCCGATCAATCTGGCCCCCTGTCAATCACCTGCCGCAGGGCCGTCGCCAACCCAATCAGGCTTACCGGTTTGCTAACCTTCCGGATATCTGCAAGCCCTTGGGGAAAACTGCCTTTGGTGTGGTTCGAGCTGATGATCATCACCGGAATATCTCCGCGCAATCCGCGCATGGCAAGGATCAGATCATCGCCGCTCATCTGCGGCATCATCATATCGGTGACCACCGCATCATAGCTTTGCGGATTGGCTTCAAACGCCCGCAGCGCCAGTTTCGGATCTGAAAACGCCTCGACCCGATAGCCCAGCCGCGCCAGCATCCGGCGGATGGTATACAAAATCGCCTCTTCGTCATCCACCAGCAGAATATGCTCCTGCCCGCGCGGCGGTTGATCCGGTGTTGGCGCGGTGCTCTCAACCCTCTCAAACTGCGGCAACAGCAAGGTAAACGTGGTGCCCTGCGCCCGCGTGCTTTCAACGCTCACCTGCCCCTGGGCCTCTTCCACCCAGTTGCGCACAATCGACAGGCCCAGCCCGGTGCCCTTACCCACCGGCCGGGTGGAATAAAACGGCTCAAAAATCCTATCCTGAATATCCAGCGGAATGCCCGGGCCATTGTCATGCACGGTGATCACAATCGTGCCAATCGCCGCCTTGGGCAGGTTTTCAAGCCCGCTGTCAGACCCCACCGCGAGGCGCTGCATTTTCACGCTGATCACGCCGCCACGATCGCCAATGGCCTCAACCGCGTTATGACACAGGTTCATGATGATCTGAAAAAACGCCGTTGGGTCAATATCCGTGGCCAGCGGGCTATCCCCGGCGGTAAACTCAATCCCGATGGTCGGCGGCGTTGACACCCGGATCAGCTCCAACACCTCCTCTATCGCCTCGCCCAGATCAAGCCGCTGCGCCTGCCCCGGCTGCTGCCGGGCAAATGTCAAAAGCTGCTGGATCAACGCCCGCGCCCGGCGCGAGGCAATCTCGATCTGATCCACCGACGCGGTAATTTCACCAGTCTCAATTTTCCCGGCCTGCGTCAAATCCTCCGCCTCCAGCTTGATCAGCTCGGTATTGCCGATGATCGTCATCAGTACATTATTGAAATCATGCGCCACCGAGCCAGCCAGAATGCCCACAGCCTCCATCTTTTGCACCTGAGCAATCTGCTCATCCACCCGGCGCTTTTCGGTAATATCCTCGCCCACGCCGATGTAATTGGTGATATGGCCCTCTTCATCCAGCAGCGGCAGAAGGCTGGTTGCGGCCCAGTAATGGCTGCCATCCTTGCGCAGGTTTTTGAACACCCCAAACCACGGCTCACCTTGGCGCAACCGGTCCCAGATATCGCGATACGCGGCCTCAGACGTATGGCCGGATTTCAGGATATTAGGCGAATGGCCGATTAATTCCGCCTCACTATAGCCGGTCATCTCCAGCAGCTTGCGATTGACAAATTCGATCCGGCCATTGGTGTCGGTGATCAGAATGGACGCCGGGCTTTGCTGCACCACCCAAGCCAGCTTGCGCTCTTCCTCCTCCGCCTGTCTGCGGGCCTCAAGCGCCCGTATCTGCGCCGCGTTTGAGCGCAGCGCCCGCCCTGCCAGAATCGCAAACAACAGCGCCAGCAGCCCCAGCAGAATGGTCAGCAACAGCATCGCCCCGGTCAGATACCGCACCAACGTATCGCCATCCGACAAAGCCGCCACAATGCTATTCAGATTGCGCTGCCGCTGATCACGCCAGTTATTTTCCAACACTTTCAACGCCCTAAGCGCATCTGAATCGTCCACCCGCACAAGCGCATCAATCTCTTCCGCCGACAGGCCCAGCTTGATCCCCTCGGTGATCCGGTCGATATTTTGCGCGTATTCCTCAACCACATTACTGATCCGCTCAAGCGCCTCACGCTCAAGCGCGCCGGGCCTGGCATCTTGATAGGCGGCAATGGCCTTTCGCAGCAGATCGGTCTGAATGCGCAGGGTGCGGGCGTATTTTTCATCCTGACGCAGCACATAATTCTTGAAATTATGGATCATCCCGCCATAGCCGAAATAGCCGCGAATTTCCGATATCCAGATACCACGCGGATCGGCGTCTTTGGAATATTCCTGCCAGCCCTCTTCAATCTGGTGAAACCGCGATGATGTCTCATGGCTCAGCCCCAACATCAATGCCAGGATCAGCATCAACACACTTGCGCCCATCAAGGTGATCGGCATATTACGCAGGCGTCGTTTTACCTGCAATGGGGGCGATTTATGGTGCACATCCGGCCTTTCAGATTTATGCCACAGCATATCGCGCCTGATCGGCTATTGCCATCTTTGCCCCGGGTTTTTAGCAAACGAACAGGCATACAAAAGCCACAACAGGCGTTACACTCGATATTTGAATGATTCCAAACCGGGGGCAAAACACTGTCAAAAGACCTGATCCTTGTTGTTGATGACGACCCGCAAATCACCTCGTTTCTCAAGCGCTATCTTGAAAAGCAAGAATTCCGCGTGATCTGTGCCTCCGACGGGCGCGAAATGCAGGGCGTTCTGGCGCGTGAAGCGGTCGATCTGTGCATCCTTGATATTGGCCTGCCGGGCAAAAGCGGCCTTGATATCACCCGCGATCTGCGGGCGGATTCCAACCTGCCGATTTTGGTGCTTTCGGGGCGCGATGAAACCATCGACCGGGTTGTTGGACTGGAATTTGGTGCCGATGATTACATGGTCAAACCGTTTGAGCCGCGCGAGCTTTTGGCGCGCATCCGCACCATCCTACGCCGCACCACCGCTGCTGATCAGCACCAGCAACAAACCCACCCGGCGATATTTCATTTCGGCAATTGGCTGCTCAACACCGCCGAGCGGTCCCTCAGCAAAGCTGATACCGGCGAACAGGTGGCGCTCACCACCTCCGAGTTTGAGCTGCTGCACCTCTTTGCCGCCCATCCCGGCACCGTCTATAGCCGCGATCAACTGCTTGATGCCGCCCGTGGCCGCGCCAGTTTTGCCGGCGACCGCACCATTGATGTCCACATCATGCGCCTGCGCAAAAAGCTCTCTGGCACCTCTGAATCCGAGTTTATCAATACAATCCACGGCGTCGGATACAGCTTTACCGCCCGCGTCACCCAAACCTAAAAGCCCCCCCTGAACACCCCCCGCGCCGGAACCTCTTGGCAAAGGCAGAAGCCCCGGAGCAAGTCCGGGCACGGGGGGGCACAACACCCCGTAGGGTGGGTGAAACCCACCACCCCCCTACCTCACCGGCTTTTGAAAGAGCCGCGTCGCCTCAAACAACTTGTCCAGCCGCTCATACCGCCCCTGCGTCTCATCCCAGTTTCTTTCCTGCACCGCCGCAATCAGCGCCTCCAACAGCATCATCGTCGAGATGTTGGAATCCCACGCAGACGGGATCTCAACCCAGCAATTAAAACTGTAATCCGCCACCTCGGCCACCGGGCTGACCCATTGATCGGTGATCAGCACAATCTTCACGCCCCGTGCCGCCGCCAGCTCGGCCAGCCGTTGCAAATTCGCCTCATAGCGGCGCACATCAAACAGCAAAAGCGTATCACCCGCCGCCATATCCAGCACATAATGCGGCCAGGTGGTTGACGACGATGTCATATGGGTAATGCGCGGCCTGATCGCCTGAAAATGGGTAAAGGCATAATCCGCCAGCGCCTTTGTGATGCGCCCGCCCACCAGATAAAGCCGCCCATTAGTATCCGCCAGCCGCTCCGCCGCCGCGTCAAACTGCGCCGTGTCCACATTGGCCAGCGTCTGCTCCAGATTGCGGGTAATCGCCTGACTGAACCGGTTCAAAAGGTGCCCCTCCGGCGCCTCCGAGGCCCAGTTGGCCCGGCGCTCAGTTGGTCCCTGCACCTTGGCCTGCAATTCCATAAGCAGCGCCTGATGAAACTGCGGAAAGCCCTTGAAACCCAGCTTCTGCACCATCCGTGCCAGCGTCGGAGTTGAGACATCCGCCCGCTCCGCCACAACCGTAATCGAGGCCAACCCGGCCGACGGATAATCCTCCAGCAGATACGCCGCAAACTTCCGCTCAGATTTGGTCAGGGCGGTAAAATGCTCCCGAATACGCTCGCGCACAGTGGGTGTCACGGTGGGTGTCACAGTGGGTGTCACGGTGGGTGTCACGGTGGGTGTCGTTGTGCTCACCATCTGAGTTTCCTTGCCTGCTCCCGGCCCGCCACGCAGACCAATTCAGGAATTATATTGACACTTTCCCGCACATATGGAAAGAAATTTTCATAAACACCCGAGGGGAGTCGCATGACCAAGCTTGCCACCACATCACCAGCCGTTGATCTGCACGGGGCCGCCCGCCCCGGCCCGGCGCTGATCTTGTGTGAGCACGCCTCCAACCACATCCCCGCGCGCTATGATGGCCTTGGCCTCAGCCCTGAGGATAGCAAAAGCCACGCGGCTTGGGATCCCGGTGCCTTGGCCGTAGCCCGGCATCTCAGCGATGCCCTCAATTCCCCCCTAATCGCCAGCGCAGTTTCCCGGCTGGTCTATGATTGCAACCGCCCGCCCGAGGCCGCATCTGCGATGCCCGCAAAATCCGAACTCATTAACGTGCCCGGCAATCAAAACCTCACCGATGCCCAACGGCAGGAACGTGTCGATACGGTCTACACCCCGTTCTGCACAGCGGTAACAACACAAATCACCACCCAAAAACCCAAAATCCTGATGACCATGCACAGCTTCACGCCGGTCTATTACGGCAAGCCCCGTGCGTGCGAGATCGGCATCCTGCACGACGCCGACACCCGCCTCGCCGACACCATGCTGGCCCATGCCCACCTCACCCCCCACCTCCGGGTTGAGCGCAACGTGCCGTATGGCCCCGACGATGGCGTCACCCATTCCTTGAAACTTCACGGGCTTGGCCATAGCCTGCCCAATGTGATGATTGAAATCCGCAACGATCTGATCGCCACCCCCGACCAGCAAAAAACCATGGCTGGGGATTTGTTGCACATGATCCACCCATTCCTAACCGGTCTGGAACCCGCCACCCAATAGCGAGTGCCGAAAACGGCAAAACTCATCGCCCCGATCAAAACCGCAAAAGGAAGCCACCAAGATGCCGCAACAACTCACCCTCGACAGCCTTCGCAGCCAAGTCACCGCCGGAGAAGTCGACACCGTCCTCGCCAGCTTTGTCGATATGCAGGGCCGCCTGATGGGCAAACGCTTCCTCGCCCAGCATTTTGTCGACAGCGCCTGGGAAGAAACCCATTGCTGCAATTACCTGCTGGCCACCGATCTGGAAATGGCCACCCCTGATGGCTACGCCTCGACCTCATGGGAATCCGGCTATGGCGACTATGTGATGAAGCCCGATCTTGCCACGCTCCGCCCCGTTCCATGGCTCGAAGGCACGGTGATGGTGCTTTGCGACATCCAAGATCACCACACCCACAAAGACATCCCGCATTCCCCGCGCGGTATGCTCAAACGCCAAATTGCCCGGCTTGAGGCGATGGGCTATGATGCCATGACCGCCACCGAACTGGAATTTTTCCTGTTCGAGAAAAGCTATGACGAGATCCGCAAATCCGGCTTTCGCGATCTTGACCCGATCAGCGGCTATAATGAGGATTACCACATCTTCCAGACCACCAAGGAAGAGCACGTCATGCGCCCCCTGCGCAATCACCTTTATGCTGCCGGTATCCCGATTGAAAACACCAAAGGTGAGGCCGAAGCCGGGCAAGAAGAGCTGAATATCAAATATGATAAGCCGCTGAATACCGCCGATTTCCACACCATCGCCAAACACGCGACCAAAGAAATCGCATGGCAACAAGGCCACGCCGCATCATTTTTGCCCAAATGGCACCACAGCCGGGTTGGCTCATCAAGCCACGTCCACCAATCCCTGTGGAAAGACGGCAAACCGGCGTTTTATGATGCGGATGATAAGCTTGGCATGTCGCAACTGATGAAGCATTACATGGCCGGCCTGCTGAAATACGCGCCGGATTATACCTATTTTCTCGCCCCCTATATCAACAGCTACAAACGCTTCCAAAAAGGCACCTTCGCCCCCACCCGCACCATCTGGTCGGTGGACAATCGCACCGCCGGTTTCCGCCTGTGTGGCGACGGCACCAAGGCCATCCGGGTTGAATGCCGCGTTGGTGGCTCTGATCTCAATCCTTATCTGGCCATCGCCGCGCAAATTGCTGCCGGAATAAAAGGCATCGAGGATAAATTAGAGCTTGATCCGCCGCTTTCGGGCGATGTGTACAAAGGCAATACTGGTATGATCCCGCAAAACCTGCGGGACGCCTGCGCCAACCTGAAAAGCTCGGACATGCTGCGCGCCGCCATGGGCGACGATGTGATTGATCACTACACCCGCTGCGCCGAAGTCGAGCTGGAAGATTTTGACCGCGTCGTAACCGACTATGAAATTGCTCGCGGCTTTGAGCGCGCATAAGTGAGGACAGTATTATGAAAACATTAGAATGCATCTCGCCCATCGACGGATCGGTGTTTGCCAGCCGCGAGGTCCTGTCAAATGACGCGGCCTTTGCCGCCGCAGCCCGCGCCCGAAGCGCCCAAACCGCATGGGCCGCCCGGCCTTTGCAAGAGCGTATTGGTCTCGTCATGGCAGGCGTCGCTGCGGTCGGCGCGATGAACGACGAAATTGTGCCCGAGCTGGCCCATATGATGGGCCGCCCGGTGCGCTATGGCGGTGAATTCGGTGGATTTGAAGAGCGCGCCAGCCACATGGCCGAGATTGCTATTGAGGCCCTCGCCGATATTAACGTGGGTGAGGATGCCACATTCAAGCGCTACATAAAACGCATCCCCCACGGCGTCGTTCTGGTCGTTGCCCCGTGGAATTACCCCTATATGACGGCGATCAATACCGTGGCCCCGGCGCTGATTGCCGGCAACGCTGTGATGCTCAAACACGCCACCCAGACCCTGTTGGTGGGCGAGCGTATGGCCGCCGCCTTCCACTCCGTCGGTATCCCTCAGGACGTGTTCCAAAACCTCTTTCTTGATCACGATACCACCTCGGCCCTGATCGCAGGCCGCGCGTTTAACTTCGTTAATTTCACCGGCTCGGTCGGCGGTGGCAAAGCGATGGAGCGCGCCGCTGCAGGCACGTTTACCGGTATCGGGCTGGAACTCGGCGGCAAGGATCCCGGTTATGTCATGGATGACGCCGACCTCGACGCCGCCGTTGACACTTTGATCGACGGCGCCATGTTCAATTCCGGGCAATGTTGCTGCGGCATTGAACGCATCTATGTACACGAAAGCCTGTTTGACGCCTTCCTGACAAAGGCCATCACCATCGTGAACGGCTACAAACTCGGCAATCCAATGGACCCTGAAACCACCATCGGCCCCATGGCGAATGTGCGTTTCGCTAAAGAAGTGCGGGCGCAAATTTCCGAGGCTCTGGCCGATGGGGCCACCGCCCATATCGACACATTCGCGGAAGATGACGGCGGCGCTTACCTCACCCCGCAGATTTTAACGAATGTTAATCACACCATGCGCGTGATGCGCGACGAAAGCTTTGGCCCGGTGGTGGGCATCATGAAAGTAGCGGGTGACGACGAGGCCATCGCGCTGATGAATGACAGCAATTTTGGCCTCACCGCCAGCCTCTGGACCGCCGATATAACCCGCGCCGCGCGCGTCGGTGACGCGGTGGAAACCGGCACTGTGTTTATGAACCGCGCCGATTATCTTGATCCCGGCCTGTGTTGGACCGGCTGCAAAGACACCGGTCGCGGCGGCGGGCTTTCGGTCATCGGCTATCACAACCTCACCCGCCCCAAATCTTACCACCTGAAGAAAGCCACATCATGAGCCGCACACAAAGCCCAACTGGAAACTGGTCTTATCCGACCACAATGAAATTCGGCGCTGGACGTATCAAGGAACTGCCCGACGCCTGCGCCGCCGCTGGCATGAAAAAGCCGCTTTTGGTCACCGATAAAGGTCTGGCCGAGCTGCCGATTACCACCGCCACATTGGACATCATGGAGGCCGCAGGCCTCGGCCGTGGCATGTTCTCAGAGGTCGATCCAAATCCCAACGAGAAAAACCTCGACGCCGGTGTTGCCGCCTATAAATCAGGCGGCCATGACGGCGTGATTGCCTTTGGCGGCGGCTCGGGTCTGGACCTTGGCAAAATGGTTGCCTTCATGTCCGGCCAAACCCGCCCGGTCTGGGATTATGAGGATGTGGCCGATTGGTGGACCCGCGCCGACGCCGACGCCATCGCGCCCATCGTGGCCGTCCCCACCACCGCCGGCACCGGATCAGAAGTGGGCCGGGCATCGGTGATCACCGATTCCGTGAGCCACGTCAAAAAGATCATCTTCCACCCCAAGGTCCTGCCCTCGGTGGTGATCTGTGATCCTGAACTAACCACCGGAATGCCCAAATTCATCACCGCAGGCACCGGGTTAGACGCCTTCGCGCACTGTGTTGAGGCCTTCTCAAGCCCGCATTACCACCCGATGAGCCAAGGCATGGCGCTCGAAGGGATGCGGTTGGTCAAAGACTACCTGCCCCGCGCCTATGCGGATGGCAATGACATCGAGGCCCGCGCCCATATGATGAGCGCCGCCGCCATGGGGGCCACCGCGTTTCAAAAAGGCCTTGGTGCTATCCACGCCCTGAGCCACCCCATCGGGGCGATTTTCCACACCCATCACGGCACCACCAACGCCGTGTGTATGCCTGCGGTTCTGGAATTCAACGCGTCTGAAATTGCCGACCGATTTGATTTGGTTGCCGCTTATCTTGGCATCAAAGGCGGCTTTGACGGCTTCCGCAGCTTTGTGCAGGAGTTCAACGACAGCCTCGGCATCCCGCGCAAATTGTCCGAGATGGGCGTCAGCACCGACAAGCTGGATGATCTTGTCGCCGGGGCCATCATCGACCCCTCCTGCGGCGGCAATCCGATTGAACTGACACAGGAAAACCTTCGCGCTTTGTTCATCGAGTGCATCTGATCACAACCAATAATCCGCGCCCCAACCCGGGCGCGGATATCTGTTTTCACTCCGCCAGCGCCTCCAGCGCCGGATAGCGCAGGCCCAGCGTGACAGCGCGCACCACATAGCTAATCAGCAGCGACAGCCACAGCCCGTGATTGCCAAAAATCGGCATCAAAATAACCAGCGCCAGCACATAGGTCGCCAGACTGACCGCCATCATATTGCGCATATCGCGTGATCGTGTGGCCCCAATGAAAATCCCGTCCAGCATGAACGCTCCAAGGCCCAGAATGGCGGCAAACCCGGTATAAATCAGATAGGTGCGCGCCTCTATCTGCACCTCGGGCACCTTGGCCATCAGATCAATTATCGCCCCGCCAAAGCTGATAAACGCAATCCCCAGCAGCGTTGATGACGCAAATCCCCAGCCACTAGTCAGCAATGCCGCGCGGCGCAACGCCTGCCGGTTGCGCGCCCCCATCGCCTGCCCCACCAGCGCCTCGGCGGCGAATGCAAAGCCATCCAGCGCATAGGCGATGATGTTCAAAAATTGCAGCAACACCTGATTTGCCGCCAATGTCACATCGCCGAATTTGCTGCCCAAAAACAGAAATGAGACGAAAATACCCTGCAACATCAATGATCTAAGCAGGATGTCAGAATTTACAGCCGCCATAAGCCGCAGCCGCTCGCGATCAAAAACCCGTGTCCAATCGCGCCACGCCGGTTGGCGAAATGCGCTTCGACACAGCCAAAGCCCAAGGCTAACCCCGCTCCATTCGGCAATGAAAGTGGCCCAGGCCACCCCCTCAATCCCCCATCCCAGATCAAGTACAAACCACATATCCAGCCCGATATTCAGCCCGTTCATCAGCACCTGAATGGTCATCAGCGCCCGAGTCCGCTCAAGCGCGATCAACCAGCCGCTGATGCCA
>CAZZKL010000051.1:0-15994 GCA_964655135.1 uncultured Roseovarius sp.
CGGGGAAAGGCAGCTTCATCTAACGCACCTCAACCTTGTCGCCGATGGTGATCTCACCCGCGCCGGTCACTTCGGCGTAGACGCCAAAATTCTGGTGGCTCCAGTTGGCTTTCAGGGTGCCCAGCGTATCGGCATCACGAAGACCGGTTTCGGGGTTGGCGGCGGTTGCCATGCAACGCAGGATCGGCTCGCGGATGTTGAATTCAACCTTGCCCACCTGAACGGTTTTACCAATCCAGTGGTCTTCCTCCCACGGCTCAAGCCCCTCAATATGGATGTTGCAGCGCCAGCGCAGCGGCGAGATGTCCTGCGCCAGTTTGGCCGCCACCTCGACATGAGACGCCAGATTGATCAGGCTAATTGATGGGAAATCCGTATCGGTCATACCGCGCCCCGGCACCCGGTGGATACGCGCCGATTGGGTGCGCTCGGGTGGCATAATCGGCGTGATCCATTCAAGAAACAACGCCTCATCGCGGTCGGGATCAAACGTCAGATCAGGCAGGTCCGGGTGGCTGAGGGTGACGCGGCCCGTAACCTCATCGCTGCGGGCATTGATCGCCATCAGCCCGGGCAATTTCGAGCCGCGCGAATAATTCACACTGGGCGCCCATTCGCTGCCATCTGATTTTGCCAGCGCGTGCGCCACGGCCCAGCGCCGATCCCACGGCATGGTTTGGCCTTTGGCAAGCGTCACGTTTTGCAGCGCCTCGCGGCCATGGGCCTTGATCGGGTGCCGCCAGAGGGCCGAAACCCGTGCCATCACTTCTTATCCGGGTCGCGCGGCTTGCGCTTGAAGCTTTCCCTGATGTTGCCAAAGACATCCGGCTTAAAGCCCTGGCTGCGCATGATCAGATATTGCTGGGTAAAGGTGATGGTGTTGTTGGAAATCCAATAGAGAACCAGCCCGCTGGCAAAGCGGCCAAGCATGAACATGAACACCCACGGCATCCAGGCAAAGATCATCTTCTGTGTCGGATCAGTGGGTGACGGATTAAGCTTTTGCTGCAACCACATGGAAATGCCCAGCAGAATCGGTAACAGGCCAAGCGAGAAGATTGCCAGCGGCCCGGCATCCGGCGGCGCAAAAGGCAACAGGCCAAAGAGGTTCAGGATTGACGAAGAATCAGGTGCCGACAGATCGTTGATCCAGCCAATCCAAGGCGCCTGTCGCAGATCAAGCGTGACAAAGATCACCTTGTAGAGCGAGAAAAAGATCGGGATTTGCAGCAGGATCGGCAAACAGCCCGAAGCAGGATTGACCTTTTCCTTCTTATACAGCGCCATCATGTCTTTTTGCATCTGCTGCTTGTCGTCCCCGGCGGCTTTCTTCAGCTCCTCCATCTGCGGTTGCAGCTCTTTCATCTTGGCCATCGAGACATAGGATTTGAACGCCAGCGGCATCAGCAACGCCTTGATGAACAAGGTCAGGGCCATGATCGACCAGCCCATATTGCCAATCACCGAATTCAGCCAGTGCAGCACGAAAAAGATCGGCTTGGTCAGGAAAAAGAACATGCCCCAGTCAATCGTATCAAGGAAATTATTCACCCCGCCTTCATTTTGGTATCGGCGGATGGTTTCCCATTTCTTGGCCCCGGCAAACAGCCGCGTGCTGACGGATTTGGTTTCACCCGGGGCCACCTCAAGGGTGCTGAGCCGGGCAATGGCGCGGTAAACATCGCGCTTGGCGTCATATTGCAGAACCGAGGCAAACGCCTGATCCTCTGCGGGGATCAGGGTGGTCATCCAAAAGTGATCGGTAAACCCGATCCAACCGCCTTTGGTGACCTCGGCCACATCCGCCACCGTGGTGCTGTTGGCCCATGGGTTACCCGCATCAAAGGCGCGCATTTTCTTGTATTTCAGGTAATCGCGCTCATTATCTTTTTGCCGGATCGCGCCCTCGTGCAGGATATAAAAATTCCTCAGATCAGCGGGTTCGCCGTAGCGCTCTATCCGCCCCTCAGGGGCCAGACGCCGGACAGTATCGCCGGTGTTGGTAACCGCTTGGGTAACGGTGAACATGAAATTATCGTCAATCTCAAAGCTCCGCTCAAACCGAAGGCCCTTGCCATTATCCCAGCCCAGAACCACCGATTTTCCGGGGGCAAGGGTATCGCCGCTGATCTTTGTCCAAAGGGTTGTGGCGCCGGGGACATCGGCAAACTCAAGCCCGCTGCCGGGTGCCCAGCCATATAGCACCTGATAGCTGCCCAGATCGGTCACCGGCTTCAATAGCTGCACAATATCCGAGTCAGGCTCGACCGTGACCCGGTAGTTTTTCAACGACAGATCATCAATCCGCCCGCCCAGCAATGAGATCGTGCCGGTAAGGCTTGGCGTATCAATCGTCACGCGCGGCGCTTTGGCGATTGCGGCCTCGGCATCGGTGGCCGTAGATTCTGGCGCGGCCTCAGACGTGGCAGCAGCCGTATCCGCCGCCGGATCACTTGCGGATGGGTCGCCGGTCTGATCCCCGGCTGCCGGATTAGCCGCATCATCCAGCGACGACACATAATCGCCCACATCATCGGTGGCCGTATCGGGCGGCGGGAACACAGTCAGCCAGACAAGGATCACGATAAAGCTCAGCACTGTCGCAAGGATCAGGTTCTTGTTTTGATCATTCATTCCCGGGCCATCTGTCTGTTACATCTCTTTTGGGGGTTCAACAGAGTGCAGCACCAAAGGTCAAGGGGATAACGGGATTTTCCCGGGTTGGGACACGGCTTATCAGGCGATTCCCGGCTTATTGGAATATATGCCGCCTCAGGCGTGCGAAACATCCCATGATTGACGCCGCCCGAAAACCCGGTCAACATTTCGGGTAAAGGAGCATGGACATGACAACAGATAGCGTAATCATCGGCTGGGCCCATTCGAATTTTGGCAAAAGCGAGGCCCCCGATATTGAAAGCCTGATCGCCGATGTGGGGTACACCGCTTTGGCGCACGCGGGCCTTGCCCCCGAGGATGTTGATTTTGCCACCATCGGCGTGCTGAATTCAGGGTTTTCCAAACAGGGGTTTGAGGGCGGTCTGATCTCGGCCGCGATGCCGGAACTGCGCCATGTGCCTGCGGTGCATTGCGAAAATGCCTGTGCCACCGGCTCAGCCGCGCTTTATACGGCGATAGATTTCATTGAGAGCGGGCGCGGTAACGTGGCGCTTGTTTTGGGCGCGGAAAAGATGACGGCGGTGTCGAATGCTGAGGTGGGCGATATTTTGCTCTGTGGCGCGTATCGCCGGGAAGAGGATCAGGTTGAAAACGGCTTTGCCGGGATATTTGCCCAGATCACCCAATCATATTTCCAGAAATACGGCGATCACAGCGCGGAAATGGCAATGATAGCGGCCAAGAATCACGCCAATGGGATGAATAACCCTTACGCCCATCTGAAAAAGGATTTCGGGTTTGAGTTTTGCAATACCATCTCGGATAAAAATCCTTTTGTGGCCCGGCCTTTGCGGCGCACCGATTGCTCATTGGTGTCGGACGGGGCCGCCGCGTTGGTGGTGGCCAGCCGCGAGGCGGCGCAGGATATGAAGCGCGCCATCGGGTTTCGCGCCCGCGCCCATAAAAACGATATGTTCCCGTTGTCGCGCCGCGAGATGACCGGTTTTGAAGGCGCGCATCTGGCCTGGGCCGAGGCCAAGGATCAGGCCGGGATCACGCTGGAGGATCTTGATCTGGTTGAGACCCATGATTGTTTCACCACCGCCGAGATGATCGAATATGAGGCCATGGGCCTGACGCCTGTCGGGCAAGGCTGGAAAGCCGCACGCGAAGGCTGGACCCGGATGGACGGGCGCTTGCCGGTGAACCCGTCGGGCGGGTTGAAATCCAAGGGCCATCCGATTGGGGCCACGGGGGTTTCTCAGCATGTGATGGCGGCAATGCAACTGACCGGTGAGGCCGGTGATATGCAGGTGAAAGGTGCAGGTCTTGCGGGCGTGTTCAACATGGGTGGGGCGGCTGTAACCAATTATGTGTCCATTCTGGAGCGGGTGAAATAATGCAGCCTGTCTCAGTCAGGGCGATGAATTTGGCGCATTTCGCTGATCAGGCGGCGCGGCGTCACGGCAGACATAACGCCTTGATATGGGGCGATAAAACGTGGAATTGGTCCGAGGTAAACGCCCGTGTTAATGCGATGGCTTATGCGCTTAAGCATGTTTACGGCGTCAAGAAGGGCGACCGCATTTTGGTGCAATCCACCAACTGCAATCAGATGTTTGAAAGCATGTTGGTGTGCTTTCGTCTTGGTGCTATCTGGGTGCCAGCAAATTTTCGCGGGCAACCGGATGATCTGAATTGGATGGCGCAATCCTCAGGCGCGGTGGGCCTGATCTGCCACACGGATTTCCCCGATCATGCCGCCGCCTGTGCCCCGCAAATGAAATTCACCCTGTCAATCGGGGCGTCGGATTTTGCCGAGGATTACGATGCTGTCACCGCCCGGCACATGGGCAAAACCGTGCCGTTGGCCGAGGTCAACCGCGATGATCCCTGCTGGTTTTTCTACACCTCCGGCACCACCGGCAGGCCCAAGGCGTCGGTGCTGACCCACGGCCAGATGGGTTTTGTCGTGACCAATCATCTCTGTGATCTGATGCCCGCCACCACCCACAAGGATGCCACGGTGATTGTCGCGCCCCTGTCGCACGGCGCGGGCCTGCATGCGCTTTTGATGATCGCGCGCGGGGCCACGACCATTCTGCCCGAAGGCGACCGGTTTGATGCAACTGAAATTTGGCGGCTGGTTGAGGCGCATAAGGTCAGCAGCCTGTTCACCGTGCCGACGATCCTGAAAATGCTGGTCGAGGATGCGGGCGTTGACCGGTTTGATCATTCCAGCCTGCGCTATGTGATCTACGCGGGCGCGCCGATGTACCGGGTGGATCAGGTGCGCGCGCTGGAAACGCTTGGCCCGGTTTTGGTGCAATATTTCGGGCTGGGTGAGGTGACCGGCAATATCACGGTGCTGCCCCCGGCGCTGCACTCGGCCACCGACGATCCGCGCCCCGGCACCTGCGGCTATGCCCGCACCGGGATTGAGGTGCAAATTCAGGGGGCCGACGGGGCCGAGCTTCCCCCGGGTGAGACCGGCGAATTTTGCATTTCTGGCCCGGCGGTGTTTGCCGGCTATTGGGAAAATGACGCGGCCAATGCAAAGGCGTTTCGCAAGGGGTGGTTTCGCACAGGTGATCTGGGCCATATGGACGCACAGGGGTTTTTCTATATCACGGGCCGCGAATCTGACATGTATATCTCGGGCGGATCAAACATCTATCCGCTTGAGATTGAAGATAAAATCCTGATGCAGGGCGATATAACCGAAGTTGCCGTTCTGGGCATTCCCGACAACAAATGGGGGGAAATTGGCGTGGCAATCTGTGTGCCGCGCGGCGGGGCAAACCCGACAGAGGCCGATCTGCTTGCCTATCTCAAGCCCCTGATCGCAAGCTATAAAATGCCCAAAGAATTTCATTTCTGGCAAAGCCTGCCAAAATCCGCCTACGGGAAAACCCCCAAAAAACTGGTGCGCGAGGCATTTTTGGCCAAGCACCCGGAAAAAGCCGGATAATGCCTATGGCAACACGCGCGGCACTCCCCAAATACATCCAACAACCCGGCCCTGTCGGGGCCGCTTATTCATCGGTGCCAACCGGGGCGACAAATCTTGAGTTTGATCTGCCTGCGGGGGAGTCGCTGCACCTGTCCTTGGCGCATGAGATCAAAGCAAGGGGGCTGACCGGCGGCTATTTCAGGATCAAAGACGCCGCGATGGCGCAAATCCACTATGTCATCCCGGCCCTCGCGAATGATGATAAACATGTGGCGTGGTACAGTGAGATCCACAAGCCCGCGATGCCCGGCAGGATTATCGACGCGGGTATTATCTGTGGCTTTTACAAGGGCGCGCCGTATTACCATTGCCACGGGCGGATCAGCGATGCCTCGGGCAAATCGGCCATGGGCCATCTGCTGCCCGAGGCCTGCATCCCGGCGCACTCCACCCGCGTGATTGGCCATGGCTTTACCGATGCGCGTTTCACCCGCAACTTTGATCCGCAAACCGGGTTTGAGCTGTTTACACCCGACGCAGGCACGATTGATCCGGGTGAGGCGCAGGCGCAGCTTATCCGAATAACGCCAAATACCGAGATCGAAACAGCATTGATCGAATGCTGCCACAATGCCGGATGGACACGGGCATCGGCGCATGGAATTGGTAGCCTGATTGGGGCGCATTTTGCAGATGGGCGCGTGTTTGACAGCTTTGCAACCGAGTTCCTGCTGACCAAAGGCACGATTGATCTGACGGGCAAAGCCCCGGATGTTGCATTGGATATTGTGCTTGTTGGTCTCGACGGCGGATTTGAGAGCGGCCGGTTGAAGCGGCAAGAAAACCCGGTGCTGATTACTGCTGAAATTGTCTTAATCGGCGATAGCCCTGTGAGGTGATTTTAGGGTGTTTGTTGAGACCTCTCAAAATCCCCTGAACAAGGGGGCTTCAGGCTTGTCGGTTGGGGCTGTAGGCAAATCCCACCTCAGGAGGGCGAACCCGCTTTGCTCTAGTCTGTGCAAACCCGCATCCAGCACCATGGTATCCCCAGGCGAAAATATACGCCCGTCAATCGAGATGTCCGCGCCTGACATAACTTTGTAAGAGCCTGAGATATATACCATAATTTCAGTATCTTCAGGTGAGGCTTTGAACCCGGGCACATAAAGCGGCCCCCAGTAATGGACATAGCTATTTTGCAAGATACCCATATCCGTGGCCAGCAATCCATAGGGCTGCTTTTGCGACGCCTGCGGGGATAGTGCATCAAGATCAAGCTGCCATCCGTTTGCCAAAACGAATTTTGGCTGATCACGCAAAAGAATATCCTGCATCACCGGCCTGCCAGCAGCGCGATAATCGGTCATGCCCCAGACGCTCATGAACACTCCGACTTTAGGATAGGCGGAAACCATCGAGCGCGCATCAATATAGGCAACCGGCTTGGGGAACAGCTTATGAATCAGCGCCAATGTCCGCCGCTGCTCGGCCACCCCTTGTTGAACAGATTGGGCATAGAAAAGCACCGCTGTGGCAAAGATGGCCAATATCGTAACAGTTGCGGATAGCTTGCTGACCTTTAGCAGGCGCTCAAATCCTACCGCGACCACCACCACAACAGGGGCCAGTAGAAACGGATAAAAATAAGGATAAATATCGCGGTATATCAAAGGTGTCAGCAGCAACAGCAAAAGCCCGATAAGGCACCCGCCTGCACCCCGGCTTGTTTTGCGTGTCACCATGCCAAGGGCGGTGATTGCGCCATAGAGCAACACCAGAAAAAAGGCCGCGTTCTGCAACAAGGCTGGCAAAAGGTAACGACGCAAAACCGTGAAATCAAAAGTGCCGATTATCGACGAAGATGTGCGCGCCACAAATGACACCGGCGAGGACATTTCTTCAAAGCTGAGTGCGTGCAGCCAGATTAGGGAAACAAACACGATCAGGGCAACCAAACCGCCAACCGCCAGCAGTATTAATGAATGGCGAACGGAATGTTTGTTTATATTCCGGATCAGCGCCACAGTGATCAGAACCGGCACATAAAATATGGCTTTGATTGTTAGTACGCCGCCGATGCCAATGCAAATTCCGGCAACAACGGTGCGGCCCCACGTTCCTTTACCAGCGACAACCATCCACAGGGCAAGCATCAGCACAGAAGTTGCCAACGGATCTGTGCGCAGGCTGACGCCGTGCCGCAAATTGAAGGTAAAGGCCCAATAGGCCAGCACCGCAAAAAGGGCGGCGTTGACCCCGGTGAATTCCCGCGAAACCTTATAAATCGCCAGCGTTGTCAGCCCCCCGAAGGCAAAGACCAGAATGCGGGCGGCGATAACCTGATCAAGCTCGTTTTGTGAGACCCGTGGCAGCCAGGAAAACAGGTGAACAAACCCGGTTTGCAGCGCTTCTTTCAAATCTCCACGGGCGTATTCATGGATCATCGACAGATTAAGAAACTCGTCCCAGTTTGCCTCAAACCGGAAAACCATATCAGCCCGCATTAAAAACAATGCCGCCAACATCACGATCAGCAGCACCTGAACAGGGTTTTGGCGGGCAGGGTTTTGAAGAGCAGGGTTTAACATCTGTGACAGCCAAGCATATTATTCAGGGAAAACAATGTTTTTTTGCAGGATAAAAGATAACACCGTAACCGGCCCCAACGCCAGCAATCCAGCCCAGTAATAATTCACGCCAAGGGCGGCAAGAAGGCTGATCAGGGTGATATTCACCACATAAAGCCCCGCCCACATGGCAACAAACGGCCCAAACCGCCCCTTAAGTCTGGCCCGAAATACCAGCCGGCCCTGAGTGAAAAAGCTCAGAATGATGCCCAGCACCAGCGCAATCAGACTGGCCAGATAATAAGGCAAGCCCAGATATAGCCCCAAAGAATAAAGCCCATAACTAAAGGCGGTGTTGGCAATGCCGACCAGCAAAAACCAAAGCACCTGCTTGTTGGATTGGGAAAGCTTGCGGTTTACCTCAGCCATGTGATCCCCCGTAGATACGCAGCAAACAGGCGCTTTTGCTGGGTTACCTTGAAGTTTGTCATCCCCAGCCGAATGCGATCCAGCCGGTTCATCCGGACATCATATTTCGCCGCCAGAGCGATAAATTCATCCCTTGCCGTCGACAATAATGACCATGTGGAATTGGTTGCACCATATCGGTTTGCGATCAGGGGCTGAGCGATATGAAAAACCTGTGATGATTTGGCAATCGCCCATGAAAGATCAACATCCATGGTGTAATGAAACGCCGGATCATAACGCAAAGCGCCTAATGCTGTATGCCGGATGCCCAATGGAATGCCAAACAGGTTCCGGGCACTTCGAATGGTGGTGAGTCCGGTTTCACCGGCATCAAATTCACCGGCGCGCCTGAATGATCTGCCCGCTATTTTCCGCCGCTTTGCGTTGACATATTGCAAGTCACAATAGACCGTCCCGATCCCGGAGTTATCCATCATCACCGCATGAGCCAGCCGCAACGCATCCGGGTGCGCCAGATAATCATCATGGCACAGCAGCATATAAAATTCGCTGTCGATCATATCCAGAACCGCATTGAAATGCTGTTGCATCGGCAGGGTTGTGGCCTGCCGGACAACCCGCATATTCATCTTGCCGGACCAGTGTTGCAATATATCAGCCGTGGCGTCGGTTGAGGCATTATCGCTGACGATAACCTCAACATCCTTCAGGGTTTGCCGGGCGATAGATTCCAAAGCCTCACCAATAAAATCGGCGCCGTTATAAACCGGAATGCAGACCGCAAAACGCCCCATCGCCAATCACCTTATGCGCTTTAAATAGCCGTTTTTGGCCACGGTCACCTGTAGTTTCGCGTGGCGCTCGGCGTCAATTTCAAACTCCGGGACCTGCGACAGATAGGCCCGCATCGCGGTCATTGGATTGTCGCCCACCCCCCATGGGCGATCCCCGATGGCCCCGGCGGGCAAATCCTCAATCAAGGTATCAAACACAACCACATAGCTGCCGACACTGACCAAAGGCGCATAGGCGTGCAGCTCTTTTAAAACATGGTCATGGGTGTGGTTCGAATCCAGACAAACCAACACTTTCTTGCGCCCCCCGGCCCGCTTGTGAACCTCCGAGATAATAGCGCTGTCGATGCTGGAGCCTTGGATCATATGCACCCGCTTTGCCATCGGATGCGCCTCAATCGCCGCCCGGTTGGGGGCGCGAATATCAATATCAATCGCCACCACCTCGCTGTCCGCCGGGCCACCACACAGCGCGTTCAGCTCCAACAATGAGGCATAAAGGATCACCGACCCGCCGCGCGCGATGCCGGTCTCAATAATCAGGTCCGGTTTGATTGACCAGATCAGCTCCTGCATCGCAATGATGTCTTGCGGGTATTGGATGATCGGCAGGCCCATCCAGTCAAAGTTATAGGAATACTTCAACTCTTGCGCCCGCGCGACCCAATCGCGGGTTTGCGCATTGAATGCAGCGTCCCCGGCAATCGCCGCTATGTTGTCTTTGCGCTCTGCCTCAAATTCCTGATCTGCCATGTCTCTATCCTTGTTCATCACCGGGGTCATCACGGGGGTCATCACTGCGGTCATCACTGGGGCCATCATGGCGGTCATCACGGGGTTGGTTTTTTTGCCACCAGTCCAGTGCATAGGTTAATCCCTGATCCAAATCTATGCCCGGCCGAAAATTAAGCTCATTTTGCTGACGGGTTAAATCAGGCACCAATACCGGCGGCTCATCCTGCCGGTCGGGCAAGGCACCCAGCCTGATCAACCCGGGCTGACCGGCAAGTTTCCCCAGCCTTTCTGCAACATCCCCCAGACGTGTCTGCACGCCCTGCCCCAGATTTATCGCCCCCCTGACATCACAAACAGACAGCCCCGCGATGGCGCGGCCAAGGTCGCGCACGTCAATGAAATCACGGATTTGCTGACCGGACGAGCATCGCGCCTGTTGGCCGCTCAGCACTGACAGGGCCACCGACGGCACAAACCGCCGCTTGTCCTCATATGGGCCATAGGTCAGGAAAATCCGGGGCCAGGCAAAGGAAACCGGCATATCCTGCAAAAAGCCCAGCAGGTTTAGTTTTGAGCGGCCATAAAGAGTTGCCGGAGGGTGTTTATCATCGCTTTCCACCACCGGATTTTTATCAGGCCGGGCATATTCGGCACAAGAGCCGCAGCTTATGATGCGCTGCCCGCCCTGTTGCACAAAGGCGGAAAACAGCGCCTTGCCGGCCTCAAGCCAGTTCAGATTGCTGTCAGAGTGCCAAAACTCACCATGCGCGGTTTCCCATGCGCAATGCACCAGATGCGTTGGTTTGACGTCTGCAATCAACTGCCGACACTGATCCGCGTCCGTCAGATCAACCGCATGAAAGCGTATATCAGACCGTCCGGGCCGCTGCCGTGAAACGCCGTGTATTTCAAAACCCGTGGGCAGATTGGCCAGAATTTGCTGACCGACAAACCCGGTTGCACCGGTTAAAAGCAAGCGCGCTTTGGGCATCAGCTTTGCGTCTTTTCATTCAGATAAGGCAAGGCCCGATCCCTGTCTGATATAATTTGCGGCGCGATTGGCCACGCAATGGCAATATCCGGATCGTCCCAGCGCAGGCCTTTTCCGATCCCGGCGCGGTAAGGCTGACTGAATTGATAGGCAACATCGCACTCATCACTGAGGGTGATAAACCCATGCGCCACGCCGCGCGGGATAAACAGGGCGTTCATTTTATCGGCACTCAGCTCAATCATGACATGCGCGCCAAAAGTGGCCGAGCCGGGCCGCAGATCAACTGCCACATCGGCCACGGCCCCGCGCGTGCAGCGCACCAGCTTGGCCTCGCCTTGGGCCTCATCAATGTAATGCAACCCGCGCAATGTGGCGCGCTTGAAATTGCGCGAAACCGCCGCCTGACGGTCGGGCAGTTCCAGACCATGCGCCTGAAATTCATCGACGCAATAATACCGGGCGAAACTGCCGCGCTCATCGTGGTGCGGCTCGGGCAATATTTCATAAAGGCCCGGAATGGGTTGCGCCACAAACCGCATCAGAAAATTTCCAGCTTGGGAATGGCGACAACAAATTTACCGCCCCAGTCACGAATTTCGGCCAGTTGAGCAGATATTTCCGCCTTCAGGTTCCACGGCAGGATAAGGATATAATCCGGTCGATCAGCGATTAAAATATCCGGGTCATGCACCGGGATATTTACGCCGGGCAGATATTTCCCCTGCTTTTGCCGGCTCATATCCGTTGTATAGGGCAGGAGTTCCGGCCCGATGCCGCAGTAGTTCAGCAATGTGTTGCCCTTGGCCGGGGCACCGTAGCCCAGAACGGTTTTGCCGTCTTGTCTGGCCTTGATCAAAAACAACAGCAGCTCACGCTTGCGGGCGCGCGCCATGGCGGCAAAGCGGGCATAGCTGGCAACGCTGTGCAGGCCAAACGCCACCTCATCAGCGCGGATTTTATCGCGGCAGGCGGCAAGCGCTGCATCCTGAATATCATGGCCGCTGTGACAGGCATAAACCCGCAACGATCCGCCATGGGTTGGCAATTCTTCAGCGCCGTAAACCGTCAGGCCATGTTTGGCAAAAATCTGCTCGACGGCAAGTAGCGACAAATATGAGAAATGCTCGTGATAGATCGTGTCAAACTGCCCAAGGGACAGCATTTGCAACAGGTGCGGAAACTCAAAAGTAACACTGCCATCTGCCGCCAGAACCAGCGGCACCGCTGAAACAAAATCATTTATATCAGGCACATGCGCCAAAACATTATTGCCGATGATCAGATTTGCGGCAACCCCTTGTTGTTGCAACCTGCGCCCCAGAGCATTGCCAAAAAATTCGACAATGCTTTCAATGCCATGCTCGGTTTTGGCGTGTTGCGCCACATTGGCAGAGGGCTCAATCCCCAGCACATCCACCCCCGCCTGTTTGAAATATTGCAGCAGATAGCCATCATTGCTTGCCAGCTCCAGCACCCGCGATTTTTGATCCAGCCCCAGCCGGTCAATCATCGCAGTGGCATAGGTCTTTGCATGATCCAGCCAGGACTTTGAGACCGACGAGAAATAGGCATAATCCGCATCAAAATGCGGTGGGGTTTGCACCTCGGTCAGTTGCACCAGCCAGCAGGCATCGCAGACCAGCGCCTTTAACGGATAAAAAACCTGTGGCTGTTGGTCGATCCCGTCGGCCAGCCTGAATTCATTGGAAATCGGGCTGAGGCCCAGATCCGCGACCACATGCTTCAGCGGGGTTTTGCAAAATCGGCAGGTGTTACTCATGTGACCCCGGGGGATTGCTCGAATGTTGAAATCTGGCTTTGCGTTACCGCCCACATATCCTCATCCCGATCACAGGCCTTATACCATTGCACCACCTGCCCCAGCGCCTTTTGCAACGGCCAGCGCGGCGACCAGCCAAGCTCGGATATGGCTTTGGCGCTGTCAAGGGATAGCAGCTTTTCCTCAAATATTTCCGAGTTTGGTTTGATTTCCACGTCGGCTCCTTCGCCCCATTCTGTTGCCAGCATGGTTGCAACATCACTGACCGGACGGCAATCCGTTTGCCACGGCCCAAAATTCCAGCCGCCGCTATAGGCCCTGCCATTTTCAACCAGCTTTTCAGCCAGCGCCAGATACCCCGGCAAGGGATCAAGCACATGCTGCCAGGGGCGTGTTGCCGATGGATTTCGCAGCACCAGGGGCTGATTTTTTGCGAACCCGCGAATGGCGTCAGGGATCAGGCGATTGGCCGCCCAATCGCCGCCGCCAATGATATTTCCAACCCGCAAAGACGCAATTCCAAGTTCGGGGAAATAACTGTTTTGATAGGCGGTTATCACCAATTCACTGGCGGCTTTGCTGGCGCTGTATGGCTCTTTTCCGCCAAGCGTGTCGGCCTCGCGGTAAGGCCAATCCCCATTATTATTGGCATATACCTTATCGGTTGTCACCAGCAACACAGCCTTAAGACCGGGCAGGCCGCGCGCCGCTTCAAGCAGGTTCACACTGCCCATGACATTGGTGGAAAACGTCTCAACCGGGTCCGCATGGGCGGCCAAAACCAGTGGTTGCGCCGCAAGATGAAATATAATTTCGGGATTTGCAGCTTTGAGTGCGGCGCTCAGGCCGGGCAGGTCCCGTATATCGCCGATGGTCGAGGATGCAATTCTATCACCCAGTCCCACGGTGGCAAAAAAGGACGGGGTGGTCGGCGGCGTCAGGGCATAGCCATGCACAACAGCCCCCCGCGTTTGCAGATAACTGCACAGCCAGCCGCCCATAAAGCCGGTATGGCCGGTCACAAAAACCCGCCGATTATGCCAGTACGAATTATCCAATCGCATCCCTTCCGCCAAACGATTTCCCGATCAGGCCAACATCGCCAGAGTGCTATTTCGATTCCAAATCATCATCCAGTGAATGGCTTGTATCAATCAGGTAAAGCGGCCTTTGCTTTGATTCATTATAGGTGCGCCCAACGTATAACCCGATCACCCCCATGGTCAAAAGCTGCACCCCGCTGAGGAATGACAGCAACAGCACCGTCGAGGTCCAGCCCGGAACGGTTTCCCCCCCGATCAGCCAGCCAATAAAGTAAAACACCCCGGTAGAAAATGACGCCAGCGACACGATCGACCCGCACCACAGCGCCAACCGCAGCGGCACATCGGAAAAGCCGATAATCCCGTTGGCCGCCAGCCGGAGCATCGCCGAAAGCGGGTATTTGGTCTCACCCGCCGCGCGTTCCTGACGGTCATAATCAATCTGCGTCTGACGAAACCCGACCCAGCTTACCATGCCGCGAAAATACCTGTCGCGCTCGGGCATTTTCCGCAGGGCATCGGCAACCTTGCGGTCAATCAGGCGAAAATCCCCAACATCCGCCGGCAGATCCACCGGCGACATCTTTTTCAGGATACGGTAATACAGGCTGGCCGAGGCGCGTTTAAACAGGCTTTCGCCGGCGCGGGCCCTGCGGCGGGCTGACACCACATGAAAGCCTTTCCGCCACGCCTCGATCATTTCCAAGGCCACCTCCGGCGGGTCCTGCAAATCTGCATCCATGATGATTATCGCATTGCCCCGCGCCGCATCAATCCCGGCGGTTATCGCAATCTGATGGCCAAAGTTGCGCGACAGGCAAAGCAGCTTGAACCGGCGATCACGGGCTTGCTCCATGAGAATTTCCAAAGACCGGTCAGCGCTTCCGTCATTTACAAAAATAGCTTCGACCGTTCCGTCAATCTGCTTGAAAACCTGCTCCAGCCGGGCAAATAGCTGCGGCAGAACATCCTCTTCATTATAAACCGGGATGACAAATGTCACATCGGGGGGCTTTGGCGTGTTGCCAGTCAGGTCCATGCCAGTCAATGGATTTGCTTCCCATTTATTACCCAAATCTGCCCGCGATTGGCCACAAACATTATATTCTTTTACGAAGTTTGCCCTGTGCAAACAAGGGGGCGGGCACAAACGGGGCGGCGGGCATGGGGGCGGGCATGGGGTCTAATCAATGCCTAAACCCTCTTTTAAATGACACCCGTGTGATGTTACCATCCTGACGGTTCTGGTGTTTAGAGATATTGATATGAAAGCAGTGATCTTGGCAGGCGGTCTGGGGACACGGATAAGCGAGGAATCCGTTCTGCGCCCAAAACCATTAATTGACATCGGCGGTAAGCCCATCTTGTGGCACATCATGAAAACCTATGCCGCGCATGGGGTGAATGAGTTTATCATTTGCTGTGGCTACAAGGGCTACATGATCAAGGATTATTTCCTTAATTATTACCTGCACCAGTCCGACATCACAGTTGACCTGCAAAACAACGAAACCCATCTACAGCGTCTGGTGGCCGAACCCTGGAAGGTGACCTTGGCCGATACCGGCGAGTTTACCATGACCGGCGGGCGGCTAAAACGGATATATGAGTATGTCAAAGACGAGGAATTCTTCTTTTTCACCTATGGCGATGGGGTCGCCGATATCGACCTGACAGCCCAAGCCGCGTATCACAAATCACACGGCAAACTGGCAACAATCACAGCCGTGCAACCCCCCGGACGTTACGGTGCCCTTGATCTTGACGGCGATCAGGTGCGCGATTTTGTCGAAAAGCCACAAGGCGATGGCGGCTGGATCAATGGCGGGTATTTTGTCCTTTCTCCAAAGGTGATCAAATATATCGCAGGCGACGAAACCTCATGGGAGGCAGAGCCGCTGACGAACATCGCCCATGACAAGCAGTTGCAGGCCTATTTCCACAAAGGATTCTGGCAACCGATGGACACCTTGCGTGATAAAAATCACCTTGAAAGCCTTTGGCAAAATGAAACGGCACCTTGGAAGGTCTGATGGGGAAGGTCTGATGGGGAAGGTCTGATGGGGAAGGTCTGATG
>CAZZKL010000051.1:16094-19057 GCA_964655135.1 uncultured Roseovarius sp.
GAAGGTCTGATGGGGAAGGTCTGATGGGGAAGGTCTGATGGGGAAGGTCTGATGGCTGCGATTATCCAATGCGGATGCAATCATGCGGCAGGACAAGCCTGTTTCGTAAAGGCCGGCTGATTTGGAAAAAGGCCATCATTACAGAAAATGACACGGCATTAATTTGAAGTGGCGGAAGGGATGAGAGGAACTTCAAACATTGACACCCAAACGCGCGACTGCGCGTCGGGCGCTCAGCCCGCCCCGTCGGAGGCGCTTTGCGCCGTGAGACAGAAAATAGCAGACCGAGGATCATCATAAGTATTTTTGCAAGTAGTTAATTTTAAATATATTTATATTACCAGTATATTATAATACCACCCTAAGATTGGATTTAGTCAGTTCTATCATGTCAACTGAACCCACGCTTGGTAGTGTTTCAGTTTGAAATTCTCCTTAGGCCCTCCCTTCTACGACATCCGTGCAAAGTGCTGCATTCGGCGCAAAGGGCGGGAAGCAGACGTTCGCTGCGGTATCATGATCCATGCAACATCGCCGGTCGAGAGTCACTTTTCTGTATTTCACGGATATATGAAATATTGTCCCCTGCTAGCATAATAACGGGCGGCACAATGGCCGCCCGTCTGGTTGATATGTGCAATACCTTAGCTGGTGTATTCCTTGGACTTGAAGGAAACCGCTTTGGCCGCAGGAGTCGCATTCGCAAGCTTGCGAATATTGCCCCAGGTGTGTTTGTAATCCGGCAGGATCAGTTCATTCACACCCGAATTCACCACGTTGCCTTGCGATCCCGAAGGCGAGCCAAACACCATCGCCACCTGCCCGCGTTTGGCGGTATCGGTGGGATAAGCCATGCCCTGTGTCGATCCATTTTCGTTGTGGATTTCGATCAGGTCACCGGCGTTCAGGCCCATTTCGGCCATATCATCGGCATTCATTTCGATGAACGGATAAGGGAACCGATCCTGGATAAAGTCGTTATCCTGATCCAGGAACTGATTTTGCCAAAAGATGTTGGCCCGGACGTTGTTAACCCAGAACTTGTGGTTCGCCCGCTCCTGCTCTTTGCCCGCGGCCTGAAGGCCACGCCATTGGGCGGCACAGAACAACGCCTTGCCATCGTCGCGGCCATGGCGGGTGAATTTCCCGTCCATATAAAGCCGCTCAACGCCCACAAGTTTGCCGTTCTCATAGCCCTGAACCGGCTCCTGCACCCCGTTGTTGCCCATGGCGCGCAAGCGGTCATAGGTCACATCCGGGTTGCCTTGGTTATAGCCGTCCATAAAGGCATCTTCCTCGGTTTCCCAATCATAGCCCTTGAACTGATCGGCATAGGCACCCTCGCCCATATCGCGCAGCACCCGTTCCATGTTTTGCGCCAGCTTGGCGGCGATCAGGCAGTCGGGCAGTGAGTTGCCAAAACGGTCCATGTATTTCTCGGACAATCGCAGACGACGTTCCCCGTTCATCGAAGTGAGGTTCATCTCGTTGCTTTCACACGCAGGCAGGATCACATGCGCGTTTTGCCCGATCTGGCTGTGGTGAATATCCGCATTCACTACGAACAGACCACCGGCATTGACTGCGGCCACAATGGCATCGACCTGTTGGTTGCGTGTCCCTGCCGCCGACGCATCCATCGCGTCCTTGACCATTTCGGCCCGCTTGCGATGCACCCGTTTATATTGCGAGGCATTGAGCGTGGTCTTGTAATGGTCACAGGCCCAGACATGCTGCACCTTGCCACCGCCGGAAATCAGCAGTTGATCAACATAGGTGGCAGGCCGCCCGACATGGGCATCCGAGGGGCGATAATACCCCTCCTGGTGGCCCCCAAGGCGACAGCACCCGCCGCCTTCGCGACCGACATTGCCGGTTGCCAGCGCGATGTTGAGAAGCGCGCCGATGGTGCGGTAATTGTCGTTGCCCCAGATGATGCCCTTTTCATAGGCGGTCACGCATTTACGGCGCGCGCCATCCTTTGGTTTGGCAATCCATTCAGCGGCCTTGATGATGTCGGCCTCGGGCACCTTGCATATATCGGCGGCCTCAGCCGTCGATGTACGGCAGGTGGCAAGCGCATAGTCAAGGCTACCAAGACCTGATGGATGTGCCGCGTCTTCCGCCACCGCTTCGCCTGATGCAAAGGTTGAGTTGGCGATAAAGTCGCTATCCGTCCAGCCCTGATCAACAATATGGGTGAACAAAGCGTTGAACAACACCATGTCACTGCCCGGATCAATCGGCAGGTGCAGCACATTTTCAGCGCCGGCAATTTCCTCGGCGGCGTTTACCGTCACCGTGCGGCGCGGGTCAACCATGATGAATTTGGCCCCATTCTCCAGCCCCTTGCGCATGTGGTTGAGAAACAGGTTGGTCTGTGTCTCCAGCGGGTTGGCCCCGGCGATCAGGATGGTATCTGTGACTTCGTAATCCGAATACTGATATTGCAGCTCATCCACACCCATATCGCGGGTTGAATGCACTTCGGAATTATAGGCCGGACGGTTGTGAATGCGCGCATTCTTGACCTTCATGCTGTCAAAATACAGCTTGCCAGTGCCCCAAGTGTTTTCATAGCCACCAGCCGAGCCGCCATGATCAAACATCGACAGCAGCAGGTCATCTTCCGACCCTTCGGTTATGACACGCGCGGTGACGCGGGCCACCAGATCAAGCGCATCATCCCAGCTTGTCGGCTGCCATGTGCCATTGCGCCAGACCAACGGGTCTGACAGGCGCTGCATCTGTGTTCCGGTCACTTTTGACGGGCGGTTTTCGGCCATGCGGCCACCACGGATCGAAACCAGACCAGAATTCACCACGCATTCCTGATCCGGCACCACCGCAAGATGCACATCTTTGCCGTCCTGCTTGACCATATTATACATCGAGGGCGCAACCCAAGTGCCATCAGCACCCTGCTGTTCGCTCAGATCAATGCCAAAGGCGTTATCCGTCAT
>CAZZKL010000052.1:0-18764 GCA_964655135.1 uncultured Roseovarius sp.
TGATCGAGCCATTTTTACTGCAACAGGGCCTTATTCAGCGCACCCCGCGCGGGCGGATGCTGGCGCAGCGTGGCTGGCAGCATCTGGGGCTGGCCCCGCCCTCAAGCCGGGATCAGACGGATTTGTTTGAAAGCTGAGACCATATTTCAAGCCATGGGATGACCTTGCCGTCGGAACCGATTAGAAGCGGGGGCATGACCCGTATGACACCCAAACCCCGCGCTCGGTTTTTCAGCCATGAGGACCGCGATAATCTACGCTGGTTCCGGGCGCGCTATCTTAAGGGCAAAACCCCGTGGCTGTTGCTGGTGCTGGGGATGATTTTGCTTCAAGGCGTGATTTTCCAGCTCTTCCTGTCGATCACCGAAGATGGCCTGCGGGTGATCTTTGACAGCGGTAAAGCCCGCGATCTGGGGATGGTTAGCGCGGCGGTATTTGGGCTGTTTTTGGCCCGCGCGGTGATGTCGTATCTGGTGCCACGCATAACCGTTCGGATCAGCAATGACGCCATTTATGAAATGCGCCGGGATTTAATCGCGCATCTGATGAAACTTGATCTGGCGTATTTTGAGCGTATTAAACCCGCTGAGATCACCCAAAAGCTGGTGACGCAGACGCAGCAGCTTGGGGTTTTTATCGGCACCTCCCTTGCCAATGCGGTGCGCGATGCGGTGATGGTGATCTTTGTGGCCGGGTATTTGATTTATAAAAACCCGGCTTTGTTTCTGACTGCCCTGATAATTTTGCCGTTCATTATCCGGATGATGAATTTCGTGTCGGTGCGGGTGAAATTAGCCCAAGGGGCGGCGGAAACCGCGCTGGCGGATTATATGAACGCGATTGAGGAAACGGTGAACGGTATGCGGACCGTGAAAATCTCCGGTCAGGAAGGACGCGAGCAACAGCGCCTGCTTAGCAACACCGGGAAAATCCGCGATATGATGAAACGGGTGCAGGTGACGCAGGCGCTGGTGACGCCCTCATTTGATCTTAGCTCGGCCTTTATCTACATGCTGGTAATCGGCGGCGGCGGTTATATGGTGCTTAGCCCCGGGTTTGACATGGACGGCGCGGACATCATCACATTCCTGCTTGGCATGGTGCTGATCCTTGAACCGGCGCGGCTGTTGGCGCTGTTTTTTGCCGGGTTGCAGGCCAATCTGGTGTTGTTTGACCGGGTCAGACAGCTTTTTCATGTGCAAGCTTTGATTGTGGACGCGCCGGATGCGGTGACGGAGTTTGACCGTGCGGGGGATATTGAACTGCGCAATCTTAGCTTTGCCTATGGCGACGGGCAGCCGTTGTTTGACGGGCTGGATATGGTGTTTCGCGGCGGGCAGGTGTCGGCGATTGTGGGGGAGACGGGATCAGGCAAGACCACCATTCTTTCGCTTTTGTCGCGGCTTTATGATGTGACGGGCGGCCGCATAACCATTGGCGGTCAGGCGATTGACAAGCTGAAGCTTGCCAGTTTGCGCCGCAGTTTTTCGGTGGTGGCGCAGGATATTGTGATTTTCAACAAGTCGATCTGGGAGAATATCCGCTATGTGGACCCGTCGGCCAGTGACGATGAGGTTTGGCGCGCGGCGGAAAATGCCGGGATTG
The DNA here is from genome assembly GCA_964655135.1 of uncultured Roseovarius sp. Classification (GTDB taxonomy): domain Bacteria; phylum Pseudomonadota; class Alphaproteobacteria; order Rhodobacterales; family Rhodobacteraceae; genus Roseovarius. The sequence continues at coordinate 1,606 of CAZZKL010000052.1, forward strand.
CCGATCTGATCCGCACCCGGGGGGAGGCGCCGGTTGGCCCCAAGGGGGCGCAGCTTTCTGGCGGGCAAAAGCAGCGGATTGCCATAGCGCGGGCGTTTTTGCGCGACGCGCCGATTTTGCTGCTGGACGAGGCCACCTCGGCGCTGGATCAGGCCAGTGAAGAGCGGATCAGGGCGGCGATTGAGCGGCTATGCAAAGGTAGGACCACGCTGATTGTGGCGCATCGGTTGTCGGCGGTAACCAAAGCGGAGCGGATTTTTGTGCTGGAGGCGGGCAGGCTTGTGGAGCAGGGCGGGCATGATACGCTGATCAAGCAAAACGGGCTTTATGCGAAACTATATCAGGCACAAAAGCAGGGGTATGACGGCGGGTGAAGTGCATCTGATATTGAGTGCGCAGGTGCGCACGCTTTTTATCTCGTCATCAGCCTGTCGGCTTCTTCCTCGGGGCCCCTTGGTGAATGCGACGCAGAGATCATAAGGCAGGTTGTTTGGGTGGTGTGGCCCTTGTGAGTATTTATGGAAAAATGAAAGAGGCTTTGCAGGTGGTAAATATTGATGTGGCGATTCAAGTGTTAAATTACAAAGGCATACAGGGTTTATTACATAGACAGAGCGTATCTGGCCTTAGTAATATCTATTGTCTGGCCCTATAAGATTGTTTGATTCAGGCGCTGTGATAAACTTGAAGAATGCGCTGACAAAATGCGAGTCGCCCGGTTGATCAAAGCCCGGGCCTTAAACCTGATGGAGCACCGCCATGGACGGCAAGATTTTAGACAATGATATTAGCAAAATCGTGGACGCCGACCGCGCCCATGTCTGGCATCACCTGATCCAGCATAAACCGTTCGAGGACGGTGAGCCAAAGATCATTGTCGAAGGGCGCGGTATGCGGGTCTGGGATCAGCACGGCAAGGAAAGCCTTGATGCGGTGTCGGGTGGGGTCTGGACCGTCAATGTGGGCTACGGCCGCGAACGCATTGCCAATGCGGTGCGCGATCAACTGGTTAAACTGCCGTATTTCGCCGGGTCTGCCGGGTCGATCCCCGGGGCGCTGTTTTCGGAAAAACTGATCTCGAAAATGCCGGGGCTCAGCCGGGTTTATTATACCAATTCCGGCTCGGAGGCGAATGAGAAAGCCTTTAAGATGGTGCGCCAGATTGCCCATAAGCGTTATGGCGGCAAGAAGTATAAAATCCTGTATCGCGACCGTGATTACCACGGCACAACCATCACCACATTGTCCGCCGGTGGGCAGGATGAGCGCGGCGCGCAATATGGCCCCTTTACGCCCGGTTTTGTGCGGGTGCCGCATTGCCTTGAATATCGCGCGCAATGGGACCTCAGCGGTGAGGAATATGGCGTGGCTGCGGCCAATGCGATTGAAGAGGTGATCCTGGCCGAAGGCCCCGATACGGTTGGCGCGCTTTGCCTTGAGCCGGTCACCGCTGGCGGTGGCGTGATTGTCCCGCCCGAGGGCTATTGGCCACGGGTGCAGGAGATTTGCCGCAAATACGACATTCTGCTGCATATTGATGAGGTGGTTTGCGGGCTTGGCCGTACCGGCACTTGGTTTGGCTATCAGCATTACGGGATTGAGCCGGATTTTGTCACCATGGCCAAGGGGGTTGCCTCGGGCTATGCGGCGATTGCCTGCTGTGTGACCAGTGAGAAAGTCTTTGAGATGTTCAAGGATGATGCCTCTGATCCGATGAATTATTTTAGGGATATTTCCACCTTTGGCGGCTGCACGGCTGGCCCGGCGGCGGCGCTGGAAAACGTGGCGATCATCGAAGAGGAAGGCCTGCTTGAAAATACCGTTCAGATGGGGGCCTATATGCTGGATCAGCTCAAGGCGCTGCAGGATAAGCACGCGGTGATCGGTGAGGTGCGCGGCAAGGGGCTGTTCCTTGGGGCTGAGCTGGTCTCGGACCGCACGACCAAACAGCCGGTGGATGAAAAGCTGGCGCAGGCGGTGACTGCGGATTGCGGCGCGCAGGGGGTCATTATCGGGGTCACCAACCGGTCGATACCGGGGTTCAATAACACGTTGTGCTATTCCCCGGCGCTGATTGCCACCAAAGACGACATCAACCAGATCATTGAGGCCACCGATAAGGCCCTGACCAAGGTTTTCGGATAGGGGTAGGGCGGGCTTCAGCCCGCCACCCGCCGAGGGGGGCCGAGGGGGGAATGCGCCAAACTACCCAATTGGCGGCTGGGGCATGATGGGGTACACCCGGATTGCACCCTTGCAACAAACAGGCCCCGGATGACCCAGCTTCGCAAAACCGTTTATCGAACCCTAGAACCCGACAGAAAAGCCGGCACGTTAAGCCATTTTGTCGATCTGTGTTTAATTGTCCTCATCGCCGTCAATATTGTTGCCGTCATTTTTGAAACCGTCGCCAGCATCAATGCCCGCCACCACTATTTGTTTTTGGTGATTGAGGTGGTTTCGGTGGCCATCTTCAGCGTGGAATATCTGGCGCGGGTCTGGACCTGTGTCGAAAATCCTAAATTCAGTCAGGCCCGCTATCCCCGTCTCAGCTATATGATGTCGCCCATGGCGCTGGTCGATCTGCTGGCAATTCTACCGCTTTATCTGGGATATTTCATCAAGCTTGATCTGCGTTTCCTGCGGGTGCTGCGGCTGTTGCGTATCCTGAAATTCACCCGCTATTCCTCGGCTTTGTCGATGCTGATGGATGTGTTTCGCGAAGAATCAAATGCTTTCTTTGGCGGTTTCTTCATTCTGATCGTGATGCTGGTGCTGGCCTCCAGCGGGGCCTATCTGGCCGAGCACAGTATGCAGCCGGAAAAATTTGGCTCGATCCCGGCGGCGATGTGGTGGGCGGTGGCCACGCTGACCACCGTGGGCTACGGCGATGTCACACCAATCACGCCTGCGGGTAAACTCTTTGGCGCTTTGGTGGCGATTGTGGGCATTGGCATGGCCGCGCTGCCTGCTGGTATCCTTGCCAGCGGCATGGCCGACCGGTTGCGCCGGACCCGCAATGAACTGGCCGATCTTTTTCGGGCCGCTTTGGCGGATGGCGTTATTGATGCGACCGAAGAAGAAGAGCTGGAAGTCGCGCGGCGCGAGCTTGGCCTGAGCAAACGTGTGGCGGATGAGATCAGAAGCCAGATGTTGCATGACAACAAGGCGCCGACGCTTAAACACTGTCCGCATTGTGGCGAGTTGCTTCACCGGCCCTAAAACAAATGTTTGCGGCATTCAAAACTTGTGCCCCTGAAGGAAAATTCCCGGTGGGAATCGAAAAAATGTAAGATTCAGGCTGGAATTTCTGTGGATAAAATTTACGCAAACAATCTTATGAACCATAAGCCACTGAAAACACGTTTATTTCTGTGAAACCCCGCCTTTTCCAAGTTGCTTGCGGGGTGGGGAAGGCTCTGCTACACCACGCCGAATTCTCTTGTGTTTTGCTCAAGGCAGGACATGCTCAACGCCCCCGGACATCCGTGCAATGCGGCTTAACCGGGGCCAAATTTCGGAAGGGTGGACGTGACAGAGCCAGTTTCGATCTCTTTAGGCATTGCCGAGCGCTATGCCACCGCCATTTTTGAGATTGCCAAAGAGGGCAAATCCCTAAGCGATCTTGAAGCCAATCTTACAGACCTTGCGGCAGCCATCGACGCCAGCGCCGATCTGCGGGAGCTGATCAGCAGCCCGGTGATTTCACGCGAGGATCAAGGGGCCGCAATAGCCGCGATTGGTAAGAAAATGAAGCTTACCCAAGTGCTGCAAAACGCCCTGAGCCTGATGGCTGAAAAGCGCCGTTTGTTTATATTGCCGCAACTGGTGGCCCGGCTGCGCGGCATGATTGCCGAAGATCGCGGTGAAATAACCGCCGATGTCACCTCTGCCAAGGCGATGTCCAAAGCGCAGGCTGACAAGCTGGCCAAGACGCTCAAGGCCAGCACCGGCAAAGATGTGAAAATTAATGCGACCGTTGATGAAAGCCTCATTGGCGGTTTAATTGTAAAAGTGGGCTCGAAGATGATCGACACGTCGGTTCTCTCGCGCCTTAATTCCCTTCAGAATGCAATGAAAGAGGTCGGATAATGGGTATCCAAGCAGCAGAAATATCTGCGATCCTGAAAGAACAGATCAAGAATTTTGGTCATGACGCCGATGTGGCCGAAGTGGGCCGGGTTCTGTCGGTTGGTGACGGTATCGCGCGGGTTTACGGACTTGATAACGTGCAAGCCGGTGAGCTGGTGGAGTTTCCCGGCAAGATCATGGGCATGGCGCTGAACCTTGAGGCCGACAATGTTGGCATCGTGATCTTCGGCTCGGACCGGGACATCAAGGAAGGCGACACTGTTAAGCGGACAAAATCCATTGTCGACGTGCCCATCGGCGATGAACTGCTTGGCCGCGTTGTGGATGGCCTGGGCAATCCGATTGATGGCAAAGGCCCGCTGAAAACCACAAAGCGCGGTCTGGCCGAGGTCAAGGCCCCCGGCATTATCCCGCGTAAATCGGTGCATGAGCCGATGGCCACCGGCCTGAAATCGGTGGATGCGATGATCCCAATCGGTCGTGGTCAACGCGAATTGATCATTGGTGACCGTCAGACCGGCAAAACCGCTGTGGCGCTGGATGCGATGCTGAACCAGAAGACCATTAATGAATCTGCGGGCAAGGATGAGGGCAAAAAACTTTATTGCGTCTATGTGGCCATCGGGCAAAAGCGCTCAACCGTGGCGCAGTTGGTGAAGAAGCTGGAAGAGGCCGGCGCGATGGAATATTCCATCATTGTCGCCGCCACCGCGTCTGACCCGGCACCGATGCAGTTTCTGGCGCCGTATTCCGCCACTGCCATGGCCGAGCATTTCCGCGACAATGGCCGTCATGCGCTGATTGTTTATGATGATCTCAGCAAACAGGCCGTGTCGTATCGTCAAATGTCTCTGCTGCTGCGGCGTCCGCCGGGGCGTGAAGCCTATCCGGGCGACGTGTTTTATCTGCACTCGCGCCTGCTGGAACGGTCGTGCAAGCTGAACGAAGACAATGGCTCGGGCTCATTGACCGCTTTGCCGATCATTGAAACCCAAGGCGGTGATGTGTCGGCGTTTATTCCGACCAACGTGATTTCGATCACCGATGGCCAGATATTCCTTGAAACTGAGCTGTTTTATCAGGGCATCCGCCCTGCGGTAAACACCGGCCTCAGCGTTTCCCGTGTGGGCTCATCAGCCCAGACCAATGCGATGAAATCTGTCGCGGGTCCGATCAAGCTGGAACTGGCGCAGTACCGCGAAATGGCGGCGTTTGCTCAGTTTGGCTCAGATCTCGATGCCGCAACTCAGCAGTTGCTGAACCGGGGCGCGCGCCTGACCGAATTGATGAAGCAGCCGCAATATTCGCCGCTTTCCAACGCCGAGATTGTTTGCGTCATCTATGCTGGCACCAAGGGCTATCTTGATAAGCTCCCCGTCGGCGATGTGGGCCGTTATGAGCATGGTCTGCTGGCCCATCTGCGCGGTAAGCATCAGGACCTGCTGGGCATGATCACCGTTGAGGACCCCAAGATTAAGGGCGACGCTGAGGACAAGATCAAAGCGGCACTGGACGAATTCGCCGCTGATTTCGCTTAAGGGAAAGGACGAGGGCCTATGCCAAGTCTCAAGGACCTTAAAATGAGGATCGAGTCGGTCAAATCGACCCGCAAGATCACCAAAGCCATGCAGATGGTTGCCGCGGCGAAACTGCGCCGTGCGCAGGAAGCAGCCGAGGCCGCCCGCCCCTATACCGAGCGTTTCAACGCCGTTATGGGCAAGCTGTCGGCCTCAATCGGGCCATCTGATAGCGCGCCCAAGCTATTGAGCGGCACCGGCGCGGATCAGACGCATCTGTTGATCGTCATGACCTCGGAACGCGGGCTGTGCGGCGGCTTCAACGGCAATATCAGCCGCTTGGCCAAAGCCGAAGCCGCAAAATTGCTGGCCGAGGGCAAGACCGTAAAGATCGTGACCGTCGGCAAAAAAGGCCGCGATGCGATCAAGCGCGAACTGAGCGATTATTTCATTGATCATGTGGATATGACCGAGATCAAGAATGTCGGCTATACCGATGCGCAATCCATCGCGGCGGGTGTTCTGACCCGGTTTAAGGCCGGTGAATTTGACGTGGCAAAGATTTTCTTCTCGCGGTTTGAGAATGTGGTCAGTCAAATCCCCACCATGCAACAGATCATCCCGGCGGATTTTGCAGCCCCTGAGGCAGACGCCCCTGAAGCGGCGTTTTATGACTATGAACCAGACGAGCAAACCATTCTGGCCGATCTTCTGCCGCGCGGGGTGGCCACGGCCATCTTTAGCGGGCTGCTGGAAAACGGCGCATCGGAACAGGGCGCGCGGATGAGCGCCATGGACAACGCCACCCGCAACGCGGGTGATATGATCGACAAGCTGTCAATCATTTACAACCGTTCACGTCAGGCTGCGATCACCAACGAGCTTATTGAAATCATTTCGGGCGCGGAAGCGCTGTAACGAACTAACGAACCGGAGACGATAATTATGGCAAACGCAAAAGGCAAAGTGACCCAGATCATTGGCGCCGTGGTGGATGTGCAGTTTGATGACGCGCTGCCCAAAATTCTCAACGCGCTGACGACCGAGAACAACGGCAAGAAACTGATCCTCGAAGTGGCACAGCATCTGGGCGAAAACACCGTCCGCTGCATCGCGATGGACGCGACCGAAGGCCTTGTGCGCGGTCAGGTTGTCACAGATAACGGCGAGCCGATCATGATGCCCGTGGGCAATGCCACACTGGGCCGCATCCTCAACGTCATCGGCGAGCCGGTGGATGAAAAAGGCCCGGTCAAGACCAAGGAACGCCGCTCGATCCACCAGGATGCGCCGGATTTCGCGGATCAGGCCACTGAATCCGAGGTTCTGGTCACCGGCATCAAGGTGGTTGACCTGCTGGCGCCATATGCGAAGGGCGGTAAAATTGGCCTCTTCGGCGGGGCTGGTGTGGGCAAAACCGTTCTGATCATGGAGCTGATCAACAACATCGCCAAGGTTCACTCGGGCGTGTCGGTTTTTGCCGGTGTGGGCGAGCGGACCCGTGAAGGCAATGACCTTTACCATGAGATGATCGAAAGCGGCGTGATCGTGCCAGACAAGCTGGAAACCAGCAAAATCGCCTTGGTTTACGGCCAGATGAACGAGCCTCCGGGCGCGCGTATGCGGGTTGCCTTGTCGGGTCTGACACTGGCCGAGCAGTTCCGCGATGAAACCGGCGCGGATGTGCTGTTTTTTGTTGATAACATCTTTCGCTTTACCCAAGCCGGGTCTGAATGCTCTGCCCTTCTGGGCCGTATCCCGTCTGCTGTGGGCTATCAGCCGACACTGGCCACCGACATGGGTCAGATGCAGGAGCGCATTACCTCGACCAAAGCCGGATCAATCACCTCGGTGCAGGCCGTCTATGTGCCTGCGGACGATCTGACCGACCCGGCCCCGGCGACATCTTTTGCCCACCTTGATGCAACAACCGTTCTAAGCCGGGCCATTTCCGAGCTGGGGATTTATCCGGCTGTTGATCCGCTTGATTCAACCTCGCGTCTGATGGACCCGGCGGTTGTGGGCGAAGAGCATTACAATGTGGCGCGTGATGTGCAGGGCATTTTGCAACGCTATAAATCCTTGCAGGACATCATCGCCATTCTGGGCATGGATGAATTGTCAGAAGAAGACAAGCTGACCGTTTCGCGCGCCCGGAAAATTCAGCGATTCCTGTCGCAGCCTTTCGATGTGGCCAAGGTATTCACTGGCTCCGACGGCATTCAGGTGCCGCTGGAAGAGACAATATCATCGTTCAAAGCGGTTGTGGCTGGTGAATATGACCACCTGCCGGAAGGGGCCTTTTATATGGTCGGCGGCATTGCTGATGTGATCGCCAAGGCCGAAAGAATGGCCGCCGACGCGGCTTAAGCTTTAAGGAGGGAGGCCATTGATGGCTGACACAGTGCAATTCGATCTGGTCTCGCCCGAGCGTCTTTTGACCTCGGTGCAGGCCACGCAAGTGCAGATCCCCGGATCCGAGGGTGACATGACGGCGATGCCCAATCATGCGCCGCTGATCACCACATTGCGGCCTGGTGTGCTGAAGGTTTTCAGCGCCGAGGGTGAAGCGGAATATGTTGTGACCGGCGGTTTTGCCGAGATCAGCGCCGACAGCATTTCAGTGCTGGCCGAACAGGCGATTCCAAGGGGTGATGTGACACCTGAGCATTTCAAGAAGCTGGTGGATGATGCCACCGATGCCTTGGCCCACGCGCAGGAGACCTTTGTCAATCATCCCGGCCCGGTGGATGATGCCGCCAAACTCTTGGCGGATATGGTGGCAATGGGCGATGTGATTGGTCATAGCGTTAACTGATCTAAAGCTCATCCTTATGACATTTAAAATGGCCTCGTATCTGCGGGGCCTTTTTCTTTTCCTTTTATCTTAAGAATTTTGTAGCATGGTTGTATCAGGGGCCTTTCTATCAACCCAAGTGAGTAAAAATATTTGAAATGAAGAAATTTCCGGCACAATCCATAGGCATTGATCAAGGCGATGATGTTCTGTTCTCGGATTATCAGGACGGGGGTGAGATGTGGACCGGCAGCGGCCCGCGTGAGCGCCGCCATAGCCTGACATTCAAAGAGCCGTTCAAATCGCCGCCGGTGGTGCAATGCTCGTTATCGATGTGGGATATGGACAGCAGCAAAAATGCCCGGGCGGATGTGGCGGCCGAAAATGTGACGGCGGCAGGGTTTGACGTGGTCTTTCGCACCTGGGGCGATACCAAAGTTGCCCGGGCGCGGGTGTTGTGGATGGCGATTGGCGAAGTTGAGCATGTGGAAGACTGGTCGCTATATTAAAGCGGTGGTGGGTTTCCCGGGCTCCCGCCGTTTTCGCCTGAAACGCTCCCCCGGAGCGTTTCCAAGACGGCTAAAACCCCACCCTACATATCTTCAGCGAAAAAGCTGGCCTTCGTAAATATGTTCCAGCGTGGTTGTTTCAAACAAAGACGAGACAGATGTGCCGCTCCAGATGTTCAGGATGGCCTGGGCAAATATCGGCGCGGTTGGGACAATGCGGATATTGGGCGCTGACATCACCGCCTCGGTGGGTTGGATCGTATCGGTCAGGACCAGCGATTTCATCACCGAATTGGTCACCCGTTCAACCGCCGGGCCGGACATCACGCCGTGGGTAATATAGGAATGCACCTCAGAGGCCCCATTGTTCAGCAACACCTCGGCGGCTTTGCAAAGCGTGCCAGCGGTATCGCACATATCGTCAACGATGATGCATTTCTTGCCTTTCACATCGCCGATCACGATCATTTCGGCAATCTCACCAGCCTTTTCGCGGCGTTTATCAACAATCGCCAACGGCGCGTTGATACGCTTGGCCAGCTCGCGCGCCCGGCCGACGCCGCCAACATCGGGCGAGATGATCATCAGATCGTCCATCACCCCTTTGAATTGCGTCATAATATCCAACGCAAACACCGGCGAGGCATAAAGGTTATCCACCGGAATATCGAAAAACCCCTGTATCTGCGCCGCGTGCAGATCCATCGTCAGCACCCGCTCGATCCCCGACGTGGCGATCATATTAGCCACAAGTTTGGCCGATATTGGCGTGCGCGCCTTGGACCGGCGATCTTGGCGCGCATAGCCAAAATAGGGGATCACCGCCGTAATGCGTTGCGCCGAGGAACGCCGCAGAGCATCCGCCATGATCAGCAGTTCCATCAGATTGTCATTGGCCGGGTTTGACGTGGGTTGGATGATGAACATATCCTCGCCCCGGACATTTTCATAAACCTCGACAAAAATTTCCTGATCATTGAAGCGTTCAATCCGGGCGTCACAAAGGCTGACCTCAACCCCGCGATGCATCGACATGCGCCGCGCGATGGCCTTGGCCAGCGGCATGTTGGCGTTGCCTGAGACGAGTTTAGGCTCGGATGTATAAGGCATCTGTGATGTTCCCCAAGTGGTCGGCGTGGCAGATTCGCGGGTGCCCACATCGCTTAGCATGGGTGCCGGGCCGGTCAAAGCAATGCAACCGGGAAAACATGAAATATTATTGTGGTGAGTTAATTTGTCCCGCCTGCAACCAGTTATTGACTGACAATCTTGATGAAATTGTCGATTTGCGCATCACTCATGGACCAATCGCAGACCAAACGCAGGGGCAGCGGCTCATCCGGGTCGCCCCCGGCAAGGGTGCCTTCCATGAAATAGACCGCCCCCGCGTCAAGCAGGCGCTGATGGGTGGCGCGCGGCAAGGTGGCAAAGATCATATTGGCCTGTGGATCGTTTTTGAAAACCACCTCGGGCACCTCACGCAATCCTGTGGTCAGACGGGTGCAGGCGGCGTTGGCTTTGCGGGCTGCATCCTGCCACAGATTATCCAGCAGATAGGCCAGCATCTGGGCCGATAAAAACCTGTGTTTGGAAAATAAATGCGCGCCGCGTTTACGCCGCAGCTCAAATTCCCAGGCCTGTGCGGAGTCAAAAAAGATCACCGCCTCAACCCCGATACAGCCGTTTTTGGTGCCGCCAAAGCTGATCACATCAACCCCGGCTTTCCAGCTCATTTCAGCCGGGGTGCAGCCCAAAGACACGCAAGCATTGGCAAACCGGGCCCCGTCCATATAGGTGGCAAGCCCGTGCAGTTTGGCCACCGAGGTGAGCGCGCGCAGTTCCTCAAGGGCATAGACATGGCCCATCTCTGTGACTTGGCTGAGCGCCACCGGCCCGTGTTGCGAGACATGCACATTGCCATGGCCCAGAACCGAAATTTCATGGCTCAGGGCCTCGGGGCTTATCTTGTCACCCTCTCCCACCAGCCGGAGCTTGGCCCCGCCAGTGAAAAACTCGGGCGCGTGGCATTCGTCACATTGGATATGCGACAGCGGCGCGCAAAAGATTGCCCGCCACGGCTGCGTCATGGTGGCCAAGGCCAGCGCATTAGCGGCGGTGCCGGTGGCCACCAGATAAACCGCCGCGTCCTGAGCTTCGAACAAATCGCGAATGCGGGTTTTCACCTCTTCCATCAACAGATCATTGCCATATGACGGCATATAACCGGTGTTGGCGTCGGCGATGGCCTGTACAATTTCCGGCAGCGCCGGGCCGCAATTATCCGAGGCAAAATGCATTAAACTGGCTCCTCAATAATATAATCATCCCAATCGTCTTCATCGACCTCAAATTCCGGCACGGTGCGGTGCTGAACCGAGACGCCCGCCGCATGTACCGATTGCGGATCGCCTGAAATCAGCGGGTGCCAATCGTATAGCGGCTTACCCTGCCACAGCAGTTTATAAGCGCAGGTTTCAGGAATCCAATAGAGGTTTTTATCCATGTTTTCAGGGCTGAGCACGATGCATTCAGGCACAAATTGATGCCGCGTGGCATATTGCGAACACAGGCAGGTCTGATCATCAAATAGGCGACACGCGACACAGGTCAGATCAACATCGCCGGTGTCTTCATCCTCAAGCTTATTAAGGCAGCATTTGCCGCAGCCATCGCAAAGCGCCTCCCATTCCTTATGGGTCAGGCGGTTGGGGGGGTGCTGCTCCCAAAAGCGGGGGCGCAATCCGGCGCGGTCGATGCCTTGGGTCATAGGGCGTCCAGAATTTGCCGGGCGTGGGCGCAATCGGCATGCATTTGGCTGATGAAGGCCTCAAGGCTGTCAAATGTTTCTTCGGGGCGTAGGAATTCAATCAGGGCGATGGACAGGTCAGCACCGTAAAGATCGCCGGTGAAATCAAACAGGAAGGTCTCCAGATTGGGCTCATCGCCGTTGAACATCGGACGGATGCCCAATGACGCGGCCCCGTGATAATGGCCTGCATGGGGGCCGGTCAGCACATCAACAAGCACCGCATAGACGCCAAATTTTGGCCTGTGCAGGCCTTTGATTGACATATTGGCGGTGGGAAAACCCAACTCTCGGCCACGCTGTTCACCGCCCATGACCGGGCCTTCGATGCGGTGCCAATGGCCAAGCATCGCGGCGGCGTCGCGCGGGCGGCCATCTGTCAATGCGCGGCGGATGGCGGTTGAGGAAACCTCGCCATTGCTGCCCTGTACCAGCCCGGCGATGGTGACACCAAAGCCCATTTTCTGGCCGTATCTTTTCAGGTCATCAGCGTTACCGGCGCGGCCCTTGCCGAAACAAAAATCCTGTCCAATCACCACATGGGTCAGGCCCAGCCCGTCGGTGATGACATTTTGGGCAAACTCGCGCGGGGTGAGCGCCGACAGGGATGCGTTGAAATTCAACTCATAAAGCCGCTCAACCCCCAGCTTTTCCAGCCGGTGAGCGCGGGCCTCAGGCCCCATCAGGCGAAAGGGCGGTGCGTCGGGGGCAAAATATTCGCGCGGGTGCGGCTCAAACGTCATGATGCCCAGCGGCGCGCCTGATTTTATGGCCTCACGGCGGGCGATGTCGATCACCGAAAGATGGCCGATATGCACGCCATCAAAATTGCCGATCGCCACGCTAGCGCCGCGATCTGCCTGATCCACATATGTATAATCACGAATAATCCGCATGGCAGAGGGGTAGCGCCCGGCGCAGGCAGGTGCAAGCGCCCCTAGTCGAATTTCCTTGAGGGGGCGAGCACCGTAGCCTCACCAATCAGCACCTTTTTGCCGTCAATCAGGCAACGGCAATCAAGCTTTACCCGTCGCCTGCCATGGTCAATGTGGGTCACCTCAACCTCGGCCCGGACCATATCGCCGGGGCGCACCGGGGCGAGAAATTTAAGGCTTTGCCCCATGTAAACCGTACCGTGGCCGGGCAGTTGCTCACCTATCACCGCCGAGATCAGCCCGGCGGTCAGCATCCCATGGGCAATGCGCCCCTCAAAGATAGTGTCGCGGGCGTATTCATCATCCAGATGCACCGGATTATGATCGGTGGAAATTTCGGCGAACATCTCAATATCGCGGTCGGTGATGACCTTGTTCAGATGGCGGGTCATGCCCATCTCGATATCTTCAATACAGATCGTGCCACGGGGCAGGTTATCCAACATTTGACCCTCTTGATCAGGTTGAGCGCGTAATAATCGGGCGCAAGCGTATCGCCTTTGGTAACTTTATTACTTTGCAGGTGCAGAAAATCAAGTGTTTTCTTTTTTACCGCAACTGCCCGATTGAGAAGGTCGGAGACGACATTTCCCTTGCCAGATAAGCGTTTAGCGCGGTTTCATCAGGCTGATCCGTGGTTTTTGTCTCGTGCGCGGCCAGGCCGCCGGTGATAAAAAGGCTGTCGATGTCTTCACCCATGGCACCTTGGATGTCTGTCAGAACGCCATCCCCAATCGCAAGAATCGCCGCCGGATCAATTTCACGGCCCAAAGCGGTCAGGCGGCGATTGGCCAGATCATAGATCGGCGGGTGCGGTTTGCCAAAATAGAGGCTCTCGCCGCCCATCTCGGTATAAAGCCGCGCCAGCGCCCCAGCGCACCATTCACGCCGTTCGCCGCGATCGACCACAATGTCGGGATTGGCGCACAGCAGCTTGAGGCCTTTTTGCTTGGCATAAAGAAAATCCGCGCGGTTCACATCCGGATCAGCAGTGGCATCAAACGGGCCGCAGCAGACAATGCCCTCGGCCTGATCCAATGGCACGCGGGTAATATTGACGGGGTTTTCAATCACGCCAATGGGTTCAAAAAACTCCGCATCGCGGGCAGAATCACCGATGAAATACACCTTTTCGCCCACAGCCCCCCGGAACATCGCCGCGCGGGCGCTGTCGCCAGAGGTGGCGATGGTATCCCAGGCATCTTCGGGCACGCCAAATTGCGCAAGCTGTGTGGCCACCCCGGCGCGGGGCTTGGGTGAATTGGTCAGCATGACAACCCGGCCACCGGTGGCGCGAAAGGCCTGAAGGGCGGTGACGGCCTCAGGGTGGGCGGTGACGCCGTTATGCACGCAACCCCAGAGATCGACGTATAACGCCTTGTAGCGGCTGGATATTTCCGTGAGACTTTGGATGATTTGTGTCATGTAAATTTATTATCCCGTGGAAAGCCGCGTGGGGCCATGCGCCCGGCACTGGCGCGTTTGCCAGACCACTCAGTAAGCTCTGTTTCCGTGCGGGTGCGGCCTGCGGGGTCAAGCCAGCTAAGGCCGTCGGCAAGGGTAAAGGTGGTGGCGTCGCTTAGCCCGCCATCTTTGTATTTTTGCAACCGCACGCCCTTGCCCCGGCCCATTTCGGGCAATTCATCCAGCGGGAACACCAAAACTTTGCGGTTTTCACCAACGCAGGCAATATAATCCCCGACAACCGGCGTACAAACACAGGCGCGCACATCACCGCGCACATTCAACGCCTGCCGCCCGGTGCGGGTTTGCGCCAGAACATCGTCTTCGGCCACAATAAACCCGTCGCCCGCGCTGGAGGCCACCAGCAATTTACGCCCCGGTTGATGGATAAATAAATCAACAATCCCCGCCTCATTGGGCAGGTCAACCATCAGGCGCAACGGCTCTCCCATGCCGCGCCCGCCGGGCAGATTGGCGGCGGACAGCGTGTAAAACCGCCCGTTTGTGCCCATCACCAGCAACCGGTCAGTGGTTTCGGCGTGGAACATAAAGCGCGGGCCATCGCCGTCTTTGAATTTCAGCGCGCGATCCAGATCAATATGGCCGGTCATTGCCCGGATCCAGCCCATTTCAGAGCACACCACAGTAATCGGCTCGCGGTCGATCATCGCCTCAATCGGCACCTCTTCAACCTCGCCTGCCTCGGCAAATACCGTGCGCCGCGCGCCGCCCTCATAATTTTTGCCAAAGGTTTTCTTCATCTCGCGCAACTGATTGGCGATGGCCGCCCATTGCAGCGCTTTATCCTCAAGCAAATCCTCAAGCCCGGCGCGCTCAAGCATCAAAGCGTCGCGCTCATTCTTCAACGCCATTTCTTCAAGCCGCCTGAGCGAGCGCAGGCGCATGTTCAAAATCGCTTCGGTCTGCACTTCCGATAGCCCGTCATCGCCGCTGGGGAGGGGTGGTTTATAATCGGCCTCAGACGTGGCGCGGATAAAATCGCGGCCCCAGTCTTCGCGCATCAGCGCCGCTTTGGGATCGTCGTCATAGCGGATAATATCAATCACCCGGTCCAGATTGAGGAAGGCGACGATCAGGCCTTCCAACACCTCAAGCCGGTGGTCAATCTTCTCCATCCGGTGCGCGGCGCGGCGCTGGAGTACATCCTGGCGGAAATCTAGGAAGGCGCGCAGCACCTCTTTCATCGAGCAGACCTTGGGTGTCACCCCGTCAATCAGCACGTTCATGTTAAGCGAAAACCGCACTTCCAGCTCGGAATGGCGATACATCATGCCCATCAGCACCTCGGCATCAACGTTCTTTGAGCGCGGCTCAAGGATCAGGCGGATGTCTTCGGCGGACTCGTCGCGGATGTCGCCAAGGATGGGCAGTTTTTTATTCTGGATCGCCTCGGCAATCTTTTCAATCAACCGGGATTTTTGCACCTGATAAGGAATTTCAGTGACAACAATCTGCCACTGGCCGCGACCAATATCTTCTACCTGCCATTTACAGCGCAGACGAAACGATCCGCGACCGGTGCGGTAGGCATTGGCGATGTTTTCCGGTGGCTCAACGATGATCCCGCCGGTGGGAAAATCCGGGCCGGGCACGAAATTGAGCAAGGTATCATCGCGCGCGTCAGGGGTTTTGATCAGGTGCAGGCAGGCGTCGATCAGCTCAGGAATATTGTGCGGCGGGATGTTGGTGGCCATGCCCACGGCAATGCCGGAGGAGCCATTGGCCAATAGGTTGGGAAACGCGGCGGGCAGCACCACCGGCTCGGTCAGGGTGCCATCGTAATTGTCGCGAAAATCAACCGCGTTTTCGGTCAGGCCGTCCAGCAGGGCCTCGGCCACGGCTGTCATCCGGGCCTCGGTATAGCGGCTGGCGGCGGGGTTATCGCCGTCGATATTGCCAAAATTCCCCTGTCCGTCAACCAGCGGATAGCGCACCGCAAAATCCTGCGCCAGACGCGCCATGGCATCGTAAATCGCGGCGTCACCATGGGGGTGATAATTGCCCATCACATCGCCACTGATCTTGGCGGATTTTCTGAATCCGCCGGTAGAACTCAGTTTCAGCTCGCGCATGGCGTAAAGAATACGCCGGTGGACCGGCTTCAGCCCGTCGCGCGCATCGGGCAAGGCGCGGTGCATGATGGTGCTGAGCGCATAGGTCAGATAGCGCTCGCTAATGGCGCGGCGTAGCGGTTCGGCAACAGTATTGGGGCCGATATTGGGGTCATCCAGCAAATCACTCATAGATGATGTGATACCGAAGGGGGGAAATGGCGTAAAGCACCCATGCGGGAAAGTTTTGTGGTTTTCCCGGTGATGCAGCCGCGCGAATCATGTAAGGTGCGATTGCTGCTTGGTAAAATATTAGTAAAAGTTTTTACATCCCGGGGGGATATGCGCGATGAAGCGCTTTATATTTGTGACATTCATTTTTCTGGGCTGGGCATTCTATCTGGCCAGCGGTGGGGCGGATTATGCGCCGCGCCCCGGCTCGTTGCAGGCGCGGGTAATTGAGGATGTAACGCCTCCGGTGCGGGAATTGAGCGAACTTGTGATCCCCGCAGATGAGAGCACGGTAACCGCGCTGGCCGATCTTGATCTGAGCAAAAGCCGTGACACAGAGGTCACGCTGGCCTCGGTTACGGTGGAGGGGGGGGATGCGATTGAAACCTCTGTTCCCATTGAAGACACCGATCTCATTGAAGACACCGATCTCATTGAAGACACGGGCACCGACCTTGAAAAAGTGGCGATTTTGACCCTTGATTCAGGGTATGCCGATATTACCATAGCAGAGCCTTTGACCGTGCCCGAGGTAACACAGCCGCGCGATATTCGCGAGGTGACGGGAAATGTCGTCAATATGCGCGATGGTCCCGGCACCAGTTTTGAGCGGGTTGGCAAGATAACCAAAGGCACCGAGATTGAGGTGCTGGAAGACCCCGGAAACAGTTGGGTCAAGCTGCAAGTGCTGGAAACCGGTGAAACCGGCTGGATTGCCGATTGGCTGATCACTGCG
>CAZZKL010000053.1:0-10952 GCA_964655135.1 uncultured Roseovarius sp.
TTTGCGCCGAAGTGCTCATATGGAAAATGATACGCTCGCTAAATATCAGGCCTTCAAAGACCTGCATAATGAAACCTTTGTCATGCCAAACCCGTGGGATGCTGGCACAGCGCGGATTTTAACCGCCCTTGGGTATAAGGCGCTGGCCACCACCAGCGCCGGCTATGCGTTTTCGCAAGGCAAAAGGGATTCCGCCCGCTGCCTTGGCCGCGATGATATTCTGGCCAATGCCCGCGCCATCGTGCTGGCCACCGATTTGCCGGTCTCGGCCGATCTGGAAAACGGCTTTGGCGATGCGCCCGAGACCTGCGCCGAGACCATCCGGGCGGCAAGTGAGGCAGGCCTTGTGGGCGGCTCGATCGAGGATGCCACCGGCAACACAGCCACGCCGATCTATGATTTCAGCCATGCGGTTGAGCGGGTTGCGGCGGCAGTTGAAGCCGCGCACGGCCTGCCTTTCATGGTCACCGCGCGGGCCGAAAATTACCTGCATGGTCGCCCGGATTTGGATGATACCATCAACCGCCTGCAAGCCTTTGAGGCCGCCGGGGCGGATGTTCTATACGCCCCCGGCCTGCCTGATCTTGCGGCCATCCGCGCGGTTTGCGCCGCCGTGCATAAACCGGTGAATGTGGTGATGGGCCTTTCCGGGCCAAATATCACCGTGGACGCGCTGCGCGCGGCAGGCGTCAAACGCATTAGCGTTGGCGGCTCTTTCGCCCGCGCGGCGCTGGGCGGCTTCATGCGCGCGGCGCAAGAGGTTCTGGAAACCGGCAGTTTCAGCTATGCCAGCGCGGCCCTTCCCGATGCGGTGGCCAGCGGGTTTATGGCATCCGGCCCTGCCAAATAAAACCGGCGATGCAGCCGCGCGTGTGGTTACTCGGCACGGTGTTCATGCAAAATAATGTCCCCCTCACCAATTTTACCATGGAAAAACCTCTTAACTCGCGTAATAACTGATCCTCAAAGCGTTTCCCATGCAATTTGGGTCATAAATTGCATGGGAAACGCCCGCGACATTTATGGGGAGTACGCGTTTCGCCGCATTCCCTGAGTCTAATGCAGGGCGAAACGCTTTAAAGCTGTTGAGGAAATAATGCGAGCTTTCCATATCCCAACCAATAATGCCCCTGCGGCGGTTCATGACATCCCCAGGCCCGAGCCGTTGCCCGGCGAGGTGCGCGTCAAAATCGCCGCCTGTGGGCTTAACTTTGCGGATCTGCTGATGCTTGAGGGCAAATATCAGGAGATCCCCGAGGCCCCCTTTACCCTTGGGCTTGAGGCCGCCGGTATTGTGGATGCCATCGGTGAGGGGGCCAAATCGCCGCCCATCGGCACCCGTGTGGCGGTGTTCAACGGCCATGGCGGGCTGGCGGAATACGGCTGTTTCCCGGCGATTTGTGTGGTTGAGCTGCCCGACAGCATGAGCTTCACCGAGGCCGCCGCCTTCCAGATTGCTTATGGCACCGGCCATGTGGCGCTGGACTATAAGGCGCGGCTGCAACCCGGTGAGACGCTGTTGGTGCTGGGGGCGGCGGGCGGCGTTGGCCTTGCAGCGGTTGAGATTGGCAAACATATGGGCGCGCGGGTGATTGCCTGCGCGCGCGGGGCGGAAAGACTGGCGATTGCCGCCAAGGCCGGGGCGGATCATCTGATTGATGCGGCCTCGGGTGATATTCTGGCCGAGTGCAAGGCGCTGGGCGGGGTCGATGTGGTGTATGATCCTGTGGGCGGCCCTCAGCACCGCGCGGCGTTTCGCGCCTGCCGCCCGGATGCGCGCATCTTATGCATCGGCTTTGCCAGCGGCAACGTGCCGCGCATCCCGGCCAATCACCTGCTGGTGAAAAATATCAGCGTCATCGGGTTTTATTGGGGCGCTTACCCCCGGTTCAAACCGCAGGTGGTCACCGAAAGTCTGGCCACCTTGCTGCGCTGGCATTCCCAAGGCCATATCGCCCCGCATATCAGCCATGTTTTGCCACTGGCCGAGGTGCATGAGGCGTTGGAATTGCTGCGCAGCCGCAAATCCACCGGCAAGGTTGTGGTTACGACCGGCTGACGGCCACGGGCGTTGTCAGGCAAAACCCCTGCCGCAGCATATCGGCCAGTTTGCCCACCAGCTCATTTTTCGGGGTATTGGCGCCATAGATATTGATTTTTTGGATGCCCAGTTCCGGCAGTCCCGCACCGTGGGGGATCAACTCCATATGCGGCGGCGCGTGGCCCTCCAGAATGGTAGTGACGGCCAGATCGGCGCTGACTGTGGCCTCAACCGTGCGATCGGATTCTGAATCAACCGCCAGTTCCCAATCAACTTCCATCTGGTCAAGCTTTGCAATCACACCCGGGCGGAACATACACTGACGGCACAGCGCCAGCGGCACCGGGCGCTGCTTAAAGGCCGTCCCATCCGGCGCGCCGAACCAACGCAGCGGCACATTCACCAAGGTCTGCCCCCCCGGACCAAGAACCGATTCAGTTGTCAGGATCAGGTCAATCTCACCCCGGCCAAATGCCTCATTCAAACTAACGGTGTGGGATGAGATCAGCCGCACCTTGACCCGTGGGAACCCGGCATGGAACTGTTTCAGCGCGCGCGGGATCACCGGATAAACGATGTCATGCGGCACCCCCAGCACAACCTCCCCCTCCCATATCTGATCGGTCAGGCGGCCAACCACCTCATCATTCAGCGCAATCATCCGCCGCGCGTAACCCAGCAATTGCGCGCCCGCGCCGGTCAGGCCGATCTTGCGGTTGCTGCGGTCCAGAAGCGCAATCCCCAGCAATTCCTCAAGCCGCTTAAGCTGCATCGACACCGCCGATTGCGTCAGGTTCAACGCCCCCGCCGCGCGGGTCACGCCGCCATGCTCGGAAACCGCCAGAAATGAGCGCAGGGTCGTCATGTCAAGATTTCGCATATATCACTATCCTTGATGGTGGCCTTCATAAACATTCATTTCCTATATGATAGTATTTCTGCCAAAGATCAACATCTGAAATGAATAAGCATGAAACCATCAATATTTGAAAGGTAAATAACATGGCATTCCTGACCCAAACCCACACGTCTTGCCGCCCGGCCCGCGCGCGGCGGTTCTCCCTCATTCGCCTGATGGCGCTCTACCGTCAGCGCCGCGCATTGGCCTCTCTCAGCGCCGAGCAGCTTGAGGATATAGGCCTGACACGGGCACAGGCGCTGATTGAATCGCGTCGCCCGCTCCGAGATAGCCCGATTAACGCGGGCAAAGACTGCTAAAAGCCTTGAAAAACATGCGCTGCTAGCCGATATTACAAAGGAGGGTCCCCATCCGGGGGCCAGCCAATTCACATATCGGAGGCTAAGATGGCTGAATATGACCAAATCCGCAGCCCGGCAGGCATTCGCACCGCCGAAATAGACGCGGGGCTGCGCGCGCATATGAATAAGGTCTACGGCACAATGTCGGTAGGCCTGTTGATTACGGCACTCGCCGCATGGGCAATCTCGGGTCTGGCGGTCACAACTGATCCGTCACTTGCGGCCGCGCAACTGCGCAACGGCACCATGCTAACCAGCTTGGGCAGCGCGATTTACCTGTCGCCGCTGCGTTGGGTGATCATGCTTGCGCCCCTTGCGTTTCTTTTCTTTGGCATGGGCACCCTTATGAGAAAGGCCTCGGCCGCAACGGTGCAGCTTGCATTCTATGCATTCGCCGCAATGATTGGCCTGTCGCTCAGCTCGATCTTTCTGGTTTATACCGGCTTTTCAATTGTGCAGGTGTTTTTGATCACCTCAATCTCGTTCGCGGGGCTGAGCATGTACGGCTATACCACCAAGAAAGACATCTCTGGTTGGGGCAGCTTCCTGATCATGGGGGTGATTGGCCTGATTGTGGCGATGATTGTTAATATGTTCCTGCAATCCCCTGCGATCATGTTTGCAATCTCGATCCTTGGCGTGCTGATCTTTGCCGGTCTCACCGCCTATGACACGCAAAAGATTAAAACCACCTATCTGGCACATGCCCATAACAATGATAGTGAATGGATGGGTAAAGCGGCGATTATGGGCGCGCTTAATCTCTATCTCGACTTCATCAACATGTTCATGTTCCTGCTGCAACTGTTTGGCAACCGCAACTAATCGCGGGGATCATAGGAATGAATGTAAGGGCTGGTCAATTTGACCGGCCCTTGCTTTTGGTGCATCATTAAATCCAATAACATTAAAAATGTCATTTTGTTTACCGAATTAGTACAATGATTTTTTACCGAGAGGCTGGTTATGATCAAGCTGCCTATGGTTTCCTTGTTCGCGGCACTCCTATTTTTGGCCCTTGGTATTGGTCCGGCTAAGGCACAGCGAATTTGTAATACCCAACTCTCAGGTTATTTTTCTGATGTCGGTGGCGCCACTTCGACTATTGGCACGCATCTTGAAGATGTCTCAGGTAATCGCTGCACCCATAAATGGTCTGGAACTCTGGCATATTCAGGCGTGACAGCCGAAATTGTTGCTGAAGTTGGATTGACCGGTGATGTTGAGCGTCTCTGGAATGAGGTGCTGGAGGGTTTGCGCATTGCCGATCAGGCACTGATAAAACTTGGTCCGGATGGCAAAATCGGCGATCATATCAAGGTGATGCTTGCCAAGGGTGATGTGCTTGAGCCCCGAAGGCGAAAGCCTTATGCTTATACGTTATTGGTAGAGGGTCGATGCAATTTGGTAATCCTGCCACATTCGCACCCGCTTCTGGACGATCCGGGGGCCATGGCCTTTATCATGGCGCATGAATTGTTCCATTGTGTACAAAGCGCCTCGATCAGCAACAATGACACAACAGGCAGCGCATGGTGGGTTGAGGGCTCGGCCCATTGGTTTGCACATATGGCGCAACCAAACCACGTTGTAGAAAGATATACTGAGTCAGCAAATCATTTTGAGCGGGTCTCGCTTGAAAAACCGCTCTCTGCATTCGATTATTCGGCATGGCCGTTTTTTGCATGGGTTGCGCAATACCGGGGAAATGCCGGGGCGGTCATGCTGCTGCTTAAGGGGATGCCGGATGCGCCGCATTCCAATGATGATATTGCCGGTTTGCTTAGCCCGGATGACTGGGATGATTTTGCCCAAAAATATTCTGCCTATCAGATCAAAGTAACCGACCGTGTGCCGGTTGACCCACGCCCCCGGGCGCGATTGGCAAAAACCGAGATCAATTTGCCAAATATCGGGGATGAGCGGGATTATTCGTTCATTCGCACAACCGGCGCGTTGTTGCGCTATAAGATATTACTGTCGCCCGGCGATTGGGAATTTACCACCCAATCGGGCGGCGCGATGTTTATCAGTGAGTTTTCCGGCTCTGGTGATCCGTCGCCTGCGTGGCAGAAAATCAGCGGCTCGGGCGGGGCAATAACCCTCAACGTGCCCTGCGGCAGCGATACCCAATATGCGCTTGTGGGCTTTGGCAGCACCGCCGCCGATGGTGATTTTGTGCTGAACGCCAAAAAGGTCGGCGACCCGTGCGTGCTTATCTGCAGCACGCCTCCACCGGGCCATGACGCCTGCTTCAGCGGTATCTGGCGTGAGACCACAGTGGCCATCCCGGATTATGCCAAAACCGCGCTTATCGCCGCCTTCGCCGCAAGCGGCGGGGATTTGGTTAATTTTCATGCGCCGCCGCCGATAGTCACCTTCTTTCCGGATAGTGATGTGGTCACGGTGGATGTCACCGGAAGTGGTACGGCGGTCATTCGCGGTCGGGAAACCCAGCTTGAGCTTACCCTTGGCCGGGGCGAATCCACTTGGTACACCTCCGGGGGCAAGCTGCTTATTTGCCCGCAAACCATCGCTATTCAGGGCAAAATAACCCTCAGCGGCGGCGGGCGGGTGCAAAGCATTCCGTTTAGCCGCAATAGCTGGCCTGCGGGCAAACCGCCGGGGGTTTTGTTTGACTATACCTGTGACGCCTCAACCATCACCGTTATCAATGAAGAACGAAATATTCTGGGCCGGCTTGAGCGATAGCAAATAAAAAAGGCCATGCGCGGGGGGGCATGACCTTGATCATCTTGTCAAAGGGGGCAGACCTAAAGCGTTTCGAGTTTAAGTTGAGACAGGTTTAAACTCGAAACGTGCGAAACCTTCAAATGTTGTGGGCGTTTCGACAGATTTTCGCGATTCAACAATATGTCAAAACGCTTTATTTGATCTTGCCTTCCTTATATTCCACATGCTTGCGCACCACCGGATCATACTTCCGCATGACCATTTTTTCGGTCATGGTGCGGGCGTTCTTTTTGGTCACATAGAAATGGCCGGTGCCCGCTGTTGAATTCAGCCGGATTTTAATTGTGGTTGGCTTCGCCATTTTAGTGTCTCCTGCAACAGGGGGCCTGTGCCACCCCGTGAAATTCTTATCCCGTGAAGCCTGCCTTTTACCGACGCCTGCGCCCGAGTCAACCTCGTTTATCCGCTTTGGCGTTAATTTCATGCGTCAAAGCGAGGCAGCCACGAAAAGGGGCTGACGAGCGGCCCCCGACAAAATCAAACGCGCGGAGGGCCTGTAAGCCGGATTCTGTCAAGGACGGCCATTCATCTTGATGCCTTGTTACCAAAGCACCTCTAGCTGCCAACCCGGACCGCCGGGCCAAAGCGCGCCCACATGCGGTCCCTATTTGGCATTGCTCCCGGTGGGGCTTGCCGTGCCACAACTGTTACCAGCCGCGCGGTGGGCTCTTACCCCACCGTTTCACCCTTTCTCGTGTGGATCGCAAGCGATCTACAGAGTGGTTTCATTTCTGCGGCGCTTTCCCTCGGGTTACCCCGGCCGGGCGTTACCCGGCACCGTTGCTTTGTGGAGTCCGGACTTTCCTCGAAAGCATAACACTTCCGCAGCCATCCAGCCCTCCGCGCCTTGCTGATCTAGGCGTTAAGCCCCCCCACGTCAACGGGGAAGCGCCCCGCCAGATCATGGATCATCGCGCGGTCAATGGCATCCAATGCCCCGCAAACACCCGGCCGAAACCGCAGGCGAAACGCCGCAAGCGTCTGATTCGGGTCCTCAACCGCATAGCCAAACCGCTTTGCATCCGCGAGGAAATCCCCCGGCTTACCAGCCTTTGGCCAAATGCTCAGCCCGCCAAGCGCCAGCCGCCGCCAGTCAAACTTCACGCCGGGATCACTCTTGCGCCCGATGGCCATGTCAGAATGCGCAATCACCCGCTCCGGCGCAATTGCCCAGCGCCGCATGACCCCCGCCAGCAGCGCCTCAAGCGCGGTCATCTGCGGCTCTGAAAAAGGCTGGTCGCCACCATTCGCCAGCTCAATCCCGATCGAGCGCGAATTGACATCGCTCACGCC
This sequence comes from uncultured Roseovarius sp., assembly GCA_964655135.1. Taxonomy (GTDB): domain Bacteria; phylum Pseudomonadota; class Alphaproteobacteria; order Rhodobacterales; family Rhodobacteraceae; genus Roseovarius. The sequence continues at coordinate 7,349 of CAZZKL010000053.1, forward strand.
GCCCCATTGCCCCGCCCCCGCGTGCCAGGCGCGCTGATCTTCCGTCACCATCTGCCAGATATGGCCACTGCCCGCGATCAGGTAATGCGCCGAAACCTCATGCGCCGGATCACAAAGCCGCTCAAGCGCGGCGCGCGCGCAGTCCATTCCGGTGTAATGCAACACAACCATATCCGGCAGCGCGGCCTTACGGCGCGGGCCGAAATTAGGCGAGGGGTGAAATTCAGCCGTAGGGTGGGTGCAACCCACACTCCCCCGGCCCGGCACGCTTAGCCGCCAGCCGCCTTGCGAAATGGTGTCGGATCCCACGAGCAGGCAAATCCATCGCCATCAGGATCAAGGCCCAGCTTATCGCGCTGCGGCCCGCCTTTGGACAAAAACGCGATCTGCGCCAGATCGGGCGAGGCAAATTTGCCACAACTCCGGGCATATCTGCTGGCGCCGCCAATGCTGACCCGGCTGTAAATCTTGGTGCCAACCGGATGTCGGCTGCGCAAGGCATAATCCACGATATTTGGCCCGCCACTGCCGGTGCGGCGGGGCAGGGCCTGAGGGGCCACAACCTTGTATTTCTCTTTATTGCGGGCAATCCGCTCGGCGTCGGTTTCGATTGTCCGGCGTGCGCCGACCGCTTCAAAATCATTCTCATCCGAGATGCCGGGATTATTTGGCGTCGCCGTATTCCCCGCCGTGGGCGTGCTGTTCAACGCGGTCTGAGTGGCAGCCGCCAGATCGGTTTCAGGCTCGGCTTGCGGCTGAACCTCCGGCTGGGGCTGAACTTGCGGCTGAGATTGCGGCTGAGATTGCGGCTGTGCCACAACAACGGGCTGACCCGCCGGTTGAGCGGGTGCGATTGTTTCCCCCGAAACAGCATCAGGCGCAGGCAACGCCGCCCCCGACAACTGCGCATTGCGCTGGGCTTTATTGGCCTGGTATTGTTTATAACTGCCAAACCCAACACCGGTATTTCCCCCGGAAGAGGGGATGTCACAGGCGGCTAAACTTGCAAGGGCCATAAGGGCTATCATATATCGCATCGGCTGATTTCCTGCTTTTTTTCTGAAGGGTTTACCACCATTTTCCGGGTTTGGCTACAAATCCCGCCGCCGCCTCAAGCGCATATGCACAATTCAGCAAATCACCCTCTTCCCAGGGCCGCCCGATCAGTTGCAAGCCAAGCGGAAGTCCGCGCTTATCCAGACCCGCCGGCACCGCAATCCCCGGCAAACCGGCAAGGTTGACCGTGCCGGTAAAGACATCGTTCAAAAACATCTCAACCGGGTCCATCACCTCGCCAAGGCCAAAGGCCGCTGTTGGCGTGGCCGGGGTCAAAATCGCATCAACACCGGCGGCAAACACATCCTCAAAATCGCGCTTAATCAGGGTGCGCACCTTGCGGGCACGGTTATAATAGGCGTCATAAAACCCCGCCGACAGCACATAAGTGCCAATCATCACCCGGCGCTGCACCTCTGGGCCAAAGCCCTCGGCGCGGGTTTTCTCATACATCTCGGTAATGCCGTCGCCCGCGTCCAGCTTGGCCCGGTGGCCATAGCGCACGCCATCATAACGCGCCAGATTTGATGAGGCCTCGGCCGGAGAAATCACATAATAACACGGCAGCGCATATTTGGTATGCGGCAAGGATATATCGCGAATTTCGGCACCCGCATCGCGCAGCATCGCGGTGCCATCGGCCCAAAGCGCTTCAATCTCGTCTGACATGCCATCCATCCGGTATTCCGCCGGAATGCCGATCACCTTGCCCTTAATATCGCCACTCAGCAGGGCCTCAAAATCCGGCACCGGCAAATCAGCGCTGGTGCTGTCTTTGGGGTCATGGCCACACATCGCCGTCAGCATGATCGCCGCATCACGCACCGATTTGGTCATCGGCCCGGCCTGATCCAACGATGAGGCAAAGGTGACAATCCCCCAGCGCGAGCACCGCCCATAAGTGGGCTTGATCCCGGTAATGCCGGTAAACGCCGCCGGTTGCCGGATTGAGCCGCCAGTATCCGTGCCAGTGGCCGCCAGACACAAATCAGCCGACACCGCCGCCGCTGAGCCGCCAGATGAGCCGCCGGGCGTCAGCGCCGCCTCATCATTTCCGCGCCGCCACGGGTTAATCGCATTGCCGTAAACCGAGGTCTCATTCGAGGAGCCCATAGCAAACTCGTCCATATTGAGCTTGCCCAGCATGACAGACCCGGCCTCAAACAGCTTGGCTGTCACAGTGGATTCGTACTCGGGCTTGAACCCCTCAAGAATGCCGCTCGCGGCCTGCGTCGGCACGCCCTTGGTACAATATAAATCCTTAATCCCCAGCGGAATGCCACACATCGCAGGCGCATCCCCGGCCTTGATCCGCTGATCCGCCTCTTTGGCCTGCTCCAGCGCCAGATCAGGCGTGTTATGCACAAACGCCCCCAAGGCATCGGCGCCCGCGATCTGTTCAAGACAGGCTTGGGTCAGATCAACACTGGTAATTTCACCCGCGCGCAGTTTGTCACGCGCGTCCGCGATGGTCAGTTGGTTCAGCCCGGTCATTATTCCACCACCTTCGGCACGGCAAAAAAGCCCTCACGCGCATCGGGCGCGTTTGACAGGATTTTCGCTTGCTGATTGCCGTCCGTCACCACATCCGCACGCCGCTTGAGGCGCATCGGTGTGACGCTGACCATCGGTTCAACGCCGTCCACATCGACCTCATTCAGTTGCTCAATAAAGCCCAGAATTTTGTTGAAATCCTCGGCCAGCGCGGGCAGGGCATCGGCGTCCACCCGAATGCGGGCCAGTTTGGCCACTTTGGCGGCGGTCTCAGTGGTGATTGACATGGGCATCTCCGTATTTACTCAGGCTTTGGCTCTACATCCCCTCACCCGCGCCTGCAAGCATTTGAGCCGCTGTACCTCACGCCGCGCGGCGGTTTATTACAATTACTGCTTATTGCGGAAGCTGGCAAAACCCCTGAGGTGGCACATCCAACGCCGCGTTAAACTTGCTCGACATGTTCTGAAAGGCAATCAACCCGGTTAGCTCAACCAAACCATCATCATCAAAATACTTGCGTAATGCCGCTATCTGTTCCGGCGTCACTTCCCGGTCTGAGAATGTTACGGCTTCAGTATACTCAAGCGCCATACGTTCTTTTTCAGTAAATTGCTTGTCCTCCCGCCATGTGGCCAACGCCAGTATTTTATCTTCACTGACGCCGCGTTTTTGCAAAGTGGCGCTGTTTATATCAATACAAAATGCGCAATGATTGATCTGTGATACCCGCACCGTCACAAGCGATCTGAGGGCGGGATCAATCGGCGACGACCGGCGATTCAGCGCGCCGTAAAGCATTGCAACCGTTGAAAACACCCATTTTGACCGCCCCCACAACAGCCCCGGGTCCAAAACCCTGCCATAGGTCCGCCGCTGTTTGGCAAAAAACAACCGGACAAACCACGGGTATTCAGATATTGCTTTTGGCTCCACATGCACGGTATTTCTCCCACTTTTTGGCTGCAATACCCATTGTCTACTGGCAACGGCATCTTCTGGTCTAAGCACGATACGGTGAATGTCGAAAATGTCGCAGTAAACTCGGCAGTAA
>CAZZKL010000053.1:11052-18702 GCA_964655135.1 uncultured Roseovarius sp.
GCAGTAAACTCGGCAGTAAGCCCGGCAGTAAGCCAGATTGTCATCCATACCCTGGACGTCAAGCAGTGCAATTATAAGGCAATTCGCAAAATATGGCTGATAACACACGCTATTACAGGTCGCATCATTGCCTTGTGCCTGATGAAAGACTAGGTTTAATGGAAACCCGAAAAAATCAAAGGCAGGCCGCTTCGTGAAAATCCTCTATAGTTCCGTCATCGCTCTTAGCATCGTATTAATGGCCCCAACTCAGCCACTGTTAGCGCAAGAAGCCGCCGGAGCCTATCTCGCGGCCCAGCAGGCGCGCTATAACAATGATTTCAAAGCCGCAGCCGAGCATTTTTCGCGGGCATTAATCAAAGACCCCACCAATCCCGCGATCCTTGAATCAACCGCCGCCGCCTATCTGGCAACCGGCGATCTTGAGCGCGCCTTGCCGATTGCCCAAAAGATCGAAACCGAAGGCCTGCACAGCCAAATCGCCAATATGATTTTGATTTATGATGAGGCGCGCCGTGGGGCCTATGATGATCTGCTGACCCGGATGGACGATAAACGCGGCATTGGCGAGCTGGCCGATGGCCTGATTGCCGCCTGGGCCGAGCTGGGGAATGGCGATATACAAGCGGCCCTGAAAAAGTTTGACGACATCGCCGGGCAGCGCGGCCTGCATGATTTCGCGATTTACCACAAAGCTCTGGCTTTGGCCTCGGTAGGCGATTTTGAAGCGGCGGATAAAATCTTTTCGGGGGCCTCCGATGGCCCGATGCAACGCACAAGGCGTGGCATGTTTGCCTGGGCGCAAATCCTCAGTCAGCTTGAGAAAAATGATAAGGCCGTGGCGCTGATTGATGATACTTTCGGCCTTGATATTGATCCCGAAATCGGCGATTTGCGCACCCGCCTCGCAGCAGGTGAATCGGTGTCGTTCACCATGATCAACGGCGCACAAGATGGCATTGCCGAGGTGTTCTATGCCATTGGCCGCGCCCTGCAGCCCGATACCGGCGAGGATTACGTCTTGTTTTATGCGCGTATCGCCGAAAGCCTGAACCCCGACCATATTGAGGCGATGATCATGTCGGCCGAGTTGCTCGATGGGCTGGGCCGCTATGAACTGGCCACCGATGCCTACCGCCGCGTGCCGCCAAATCACCCGGCGTTTCAGGCCGCCGAACTGGGGCGTAGCGAAAGCCTGCGCAAGGCGGGTAAAACCGACGCCGCCATTGAGGTGCTTGAGCAACTGATGCAAAGCCATCCGGATCAGCCGATCGTGTTTGTCACCGCCGGCGATCTTTACCGCCAGCTTGAACAGTTTGACAATGCGGTCAAAGCCTATGACACGGCGATTGCCCTTTATGCCAAGCGCGATTCCGAGCAGTGGTTTGTGTATTACGCCCGCGCCATCAGCCATGAGCGGCTGGATAACTGGGACAAATCCGAAGCTGATTTTCGCTATGCGCTCAAGCTCAACCCCAATCAGCCACAGGCGCTGAATTACCTCGGCTATTCGATGGTCGAAAAAGGCATCAATCTGGATGAGGCGCTGGGCATGATCAAACGCGCCGTCAAGGCCCGCCCCAACAGCGGCTATATCATCGACAGCCTGGGCTGGGTGCTTTACCGGATGGGCCGCTATGATGAGGCCGTCAGCTATATGGAACGCGCCGCCGAGCTTGAGGCGGTTGACCCGGTTGTCAATGATCACCTCGGCGATGTGCTTTGGGCCGTGGGCCGTCAGACCGAGGCCGAATTTCAATGGCACCGCGCGCTTTCCTTTGTGAATGAAGGCGAAAGTGTGCAAGATGTCGACCCCGACCGCATCCGCCGCAAGCTTGAGGTTGGTCTGGATCAGGTGCTCTCGGAAGAAGGTGCCAAGCCGTTGAAAGTCGCGGATGAGGGTTAAGGCAAATGTCCCGGCCAAGGCTTTTGCCCCGGCCAAGATCAACCTGACATTGCATGTCACCGGCCAGCGGGCCGATGGCTATCATTTGTTGGATTCGCTGGTGATGTTTGCCTCTATCGGCGACAGGATCACCGCCCATGTGGCGACGGAAACCTCTCTCACGGTCAAAGGCCCGATGGCGGCTGGTGTGCCACAGGACGCCAGCAATCTGGTCATTCGCGCGGCTGATCTGATGCGGGTGACGGCGGCTGTTCGGCTCTATAAAAACCTGCCCCATGCGGCGGGCCTTGGCGGTGGTTCAACCGATGCCGCCGCCACATTGCGGGCGCTGTCCAAACTTACCGGTGTTCCGATACCACAAAAGATTCTGGCCCTTGGGGCCGATGTGCCGGTCTGTCTGCTGGCCAAATCCGCCCGGATGCGCGGCGTCGGAGATGAGATAACCCGAGTGCCGGATTTGCCGATGCTGCACGCGGTTCTGGTCAATCCCAACCGGCCCGTGCCCACAGCAACCGTATTTAAGCACTTGAAAAAGCGCGATAATGCGCCAATGCCAGCGGAATTACCAAAACTGAAAAATGCGCCTGACCTGATCGAATGGTTGGGCGGAATGCGCAATGATCTTCAGGCCGCCGCGATCGAGGCCGAGCCGGGCATTGCTCAGGTGTTCAACGCGCTAGAGGTCACACCCGGCTGCCTTTTGACCCGCATGTCCGGCTCGGGCGGCACCTGTTTTGGCCTTTACGCCGACGCCGAAACCGCCGCCTCGGCCTCGGGCCGCCTGCGCGAGGAATATCCCGGCTGGTGGGTGGTCGCCACCAAGCTCAACAGCCGCCGCTCGCGTTAGCGGTAAATATTGGTGGATTTCCGGAACAGGGCATTATCCCCCACCGCATAGATGAAACAACTGCGCCGCAGACGGGTATTGGCCTGACAATCGGCAAGTGCGGCCTTTTTCGCCTCTTTCGCCGATGCCATACCGGTGGCTATGCCCCACGCCCCGTTGCGATTGATCGCCAGCGCCCGAAACCCGGCGGCCCCTGCATAATCCCTTTGTATCTCACGACGGCTGGCATCGCGCACAAACGGCACCTTCGCCGCCCTGAAAGCCTTGCCATAGCTGATCCCTGATCCGGCCTCCCTGAACGTCACCGGCTTGCCCCGCAGCATAATCAGCCCGCATTTACGCCCGGCAGTATGCTCACATTTCTCCAGCGTCATCCGCGCCAGCACCTTGCCACTAGCCTTGCCATGGCACCGGACGGCCCAATAGCCGTTCGAGGACACCGCAACCGTATAGCTCTGCCTGCAACTCTTGCTGGCTTTCCTGTAATCTTTCTTAATCGCGGCGGCTGTTTTACTGCTGATAAAAGCCCCGCCCGACAAGTCCTGCGCCGGGGCCTGAACCGCCATCAACGCGGTAAACGCCAAAGTCATACCAAACCCAATTTTCATTCTGCAAACTCCTTAAAATACCCAACCTATAAGAGCCAGCACATCCTCCCCCGTCAAGGCTTACCAGAACCGGCCCGCTGCCACCTGTCCCAGTCCTCAGGCGTATCAAGATCGGTGACGGCCCTTTGTCCGGGCAACGCCACCCTTGCCACATCTTCCCCCTGCAACAGATCCCGCCCGCCTTTATCCCCGTGTAACCCCTGCAAAGCCGCAAATAACCGCTGCGGAAAGATAACCGGATGCCCCGCCACCCCATCCTCCGCCGCCGCCCGCACCACCCGCTCAGGCCCGGCCTCAAACGCCGCAATCAACCGCTCCAGATCACCGGCCTCAATCTCAGGCATATCCGCCAGCATGACCATCAGCCCACCGGCCCGCCGCCCCTGCGCCCAAACCGCCCCGGCCCGGATCGACGCAGCAATCCCCTCATCCGCATCCTCAAGCGCCGCAATCTCCAACCGGCCACAGGCATAAGGCCTTACAACATCCCTGCGCGCGCCACCCGCCACAGGCAAACTCACCAACACCCGCCTGCCGGTGCCCAGCGCAAGCCTCACCTGCCGCGCCAGCAAAGCCTCGCCCTCCACCGGCAGCAACAGCTTGTCTTGCCCCCGCATCCGCGAAGACGCCCCCGCCGCCGGGATCACAATCACCAGATCCCCCGCCATTCTATCCCTTTCATTTTTCCAATAAATACTCATAACACAGCATCAGCCGCGCATCCGGCTACCATCCGCATCAAACAACGCTGTGGTCAACAACCGCGCCGCGCGCATCTTGCCCAGTATTTCAATCTCAACATTTAGCCCGTCTGCCACCCGCCCGGCCGGGATCAGCCCAAGCGCGATGGATTTCCCGGCATAATGCGAATACCCCCCCGAGGTGCAAAAGCCCTCAACCCGGCCCTCAATCCAGATCGGCTCATACCCGGCCACATCCGCATCCTCCGCCTCCACCTCAAAGGCACATAACTTACGCTCCGGCCCGGCCTCCCGCTCGGCCTCCGCCGCCGCCCGGCCAATAAAATCGCAATCCTTACCAAAACTGATAAACCGCGCCATCCCGGTCTCAGCCGCGGTATAATCGGGCGAAAACTCGTTCAGCCAAGAGCCAAAAAACTTATCCAGCCGCAGGCTCATCATCGCCCGCATCCCAAAGGGGCGCATGCCCTTCGCCTGCCCCGCCTGCCACAGTACCTGCCAAAGCGCCCTTTGCGCCATCGGATCGCAATAAATCTCATAACCCAGATCGCCGGTATAACTCACCCTTTGCACCAGACAATCCACCATCCCCACGGTGGCGTGACGCAGATCCATGAACTTCATATCTCCCAAAGGATCGCGAGTGCAGGCCAACAACACCTCACGCGCTTTCGGCCCGGCAATCTGAAACCCATTCAGCCGGTCGGTGATATTCTCAACCCGCACATCCGGGGTCTCAAAGCTTTCAAACCAGCGCATATGCACCGCCTGCGCGCCAAAGGACGCCGTCAGTTGAAACGCCGCGTCACTCAGGCACGACACGGTGAAATCGCCAATTAGCCGGCCTTTTGGCGACAGCATCGGCGTCAGGGACAACCGCCCCGGCTTTGGAATGCGCCCGGCCATAATCCGGTCCAGCCACGCGCGTGCCCCCGCGCCCGTCACCAGATATTTACCAAAATTATGCACCTCATTGATGCCCACCGCCTCGCGCACGGCCCTAACCTCGCGCGCGGTGGCTTCAAAGGCGTTTGAGCGCCGGAATGAGGGCGTCTCAAACCTCGGCTCATCGCCCTCAGTAAAATAATTCACCACCTCAAGGCCAAATTGCTGACCCCAGACCGCGCCCATATTGTCAAAAACATCATACATCGGCGTGGTCCTGAGCGGCCGCGCTGCGGGCAGTTCCTCATTGGGATAAGCCACAGAAAACCGCGTTTGATAATTCTCAATCACCTTGGGCAAAGTATAGCCCGGCGTGATCCAGTCGCCAAAGCGGGCCACATCCATCGCCGTCACATCGCGCTCGCATTCGCCCGTCGTCATCCACTGCGCCAGCATCAACCCGACGCCACCACCTTGGCTAAACCCGGCCATCACGCCGCAAGCCGACCAGTAATTGCGCATCCCCGGCACCGGCCCCACCAGCGGATTGCCATCGGGCGCAAAGGTAAACGGCCCGTGAATGACCGATTTCACCCCCGCCGTTTCCAGCACCGGAAACCGGCGGTAAGCAAATTCAATGCTGCGCTCGATCTTATCAAGGTTGTCCGGCAGCAACTCATGGCCAAAACCCCACGGCGTGCCGTCTACGGCCCATGGCTTGCAAGCCTGCTCATAAAACCCAATGCAAAGCCCGCGCCCTTCTTGGCGCAGATACGATTCCCCCGCCGGGTCCATCACATGTGGATGCTCGGCGTCTCGCTGATAAATCTCAGGAATTTCATCGGTAACAATATACTGATGCTCCATCGGATGCAGCGGCAGGTAAACCCCGGCCATCGCCCCCACCTCACGCGCCCAAAGCCCGGCGGCATTGACCACATGTTCGGCAATCACAGTGCCCTTATCGGTGACCACATCCCAGCCACCATCGGCCCTCGGATTGGTCTCAAGCACCTTGCAATGGGTCTCAATCTCGGCCCCGCCCATCCGCGCGGCCTTGGCATAGGCGTGGGTCGTCCCCGACGGATCAAGATGGCCGTCGAGCGGATCATATAACGCCCCCAAAATGCCGTCGGTATTGGTCACCGGCGCCACTTTTTTAATCTCATCGGGGCCGATAATCGCGGTCTCCAGCCCCATATACCGATGCTTGGCGCGCTCGGCCAACAGCATATCAAACCGGTCTTGGTTATCGGCCAGCGTCACACCGCCCACATGGTGCAAGCCGCACGACATGCCGGTGATCTCTTCCAGCTCCTTATAAAGCTTGATGGTATAGCCCTGAAGGGCGGCCATATTGGTATCACCATTCAGCGTATGAAACCCGCCCGCCGCGTGCCATGTGCTGCCTGATGTCAGCTCCGAGCGCTCAATCAGCATCACATCCGACCAGCCCAGTTTGGTGAGGTGGTAAAGCACCGAACAGCCGACAACCCCGCCGCCGATCACAACAACACGCGATGTGGTTTTCATGAGTATCTCCTTTGATCTTTCCGAAGTAGCCTGCTCAGGCTGATGCCGGAAGTCATGGGTAAAAACGACAAATTATGTCGCAAACCGAAACAGGTTTTGCTTATCCGCGACAAGAAACGTCGGGAACCGGCGATCCCTCCGGCCTTGGTGCCGTAGGCTGGCCCTAATGCGAACCGAAAAGGGACACCCCCATGAAAACCCATGCTCAGGCTGTCGTGATCGGCGGCGGCGTCATTGGCTGCTCGATCCTTTACCACCTCACCAAACTGGGCTGGAAGGATGTTGTCCTGCTGGAACGCGATGAGCTGACCTCCGGCAGCACATGGCACGCCGCCGCCAATATCCACGGCCTGCATGACAGCGCCAATATCAGCCGCCTGCAACACTACACCATGACGCTTTATAATCAGCTTGAGGCCGAGACCGGTCAATCTTGTGGCGTGTTTCAGCCCGGCGCGCTTTATCTGGCGCAAACCGAAAACCGCGAGCATCAGCTCCGCCTGCAAGCCGCCAAGGCCAAGCTTTACGGCATGAACTTCCATGAGATCAGCCGCGATGAGGCCGCGCGCCTGCATCCCTTGGTCGATTTCGACGGCATCCGTTGTATTATGTGGGAGCCGGACGGCGGCAATGTTGACCCCTCGGGCGTGACCAATGCCTATGCCGCCGGGGCGCGCCAAAACGGTGCCGAGATCAACCGCTTCACGCCGGTCACCGCCACAAGGCAGCAGCCCGATGGCACTTGGATTGTGGAAACCCCCAAGGGCAATATCGCCACCAAATGGGTGATCAACGCAGCCGGCCTTTGGGGCCGTGAAGTGGCCGCCATGGCCGGAATCAAAGTGCCTTTGCAGCCCACCGAGCATCAGTATTTCGTAACTGAAACCATCCCCGAGATTGCCGCCCTTGATCACCGCCTGCCCTCGGTTTCCGACCGCGACGGCGAATATTATCTGCGTCAGGAAGGGCAGGGCCTGCTGATCGGTGCCTATGAGCAAAACATGAAATTCTGGGCCGAAGAGGGCACGCCGCTCAATTTCGCGCATGAGCTGTTCCCCGATGATCTGGAACGCATCGAAGATAACATCATGCGCGCCATAACCCGCGTGCCGGTGGTGGGTGAGGCGGGCATCAAGCGGGTGATCAACGGCCCGATGATCTGGTCGCCGG
>CAZZKL010000054.1:0-18260 GCA_964655135.1 uncultured Roseovarius sp.
AACGGCGATCAACAACCACAAAACCCAAGGCGACCGGCTTATTCTGGTCACCGCAGCGGTTGATGTTGTGGCCGAGCCCTTGGCCCACGCTTTGGGCTTTGATCAGGTGATCTCAACCCGCCTGACATGGCCCGCAAACGCCCCCGGCCCGGTGCTTGACGGGGCAAATTGCTATGGCGCTGAGAAACTACGCCGGATTGCGCAGGTTGAAGCCGAGCAGCCCTTTGCCCACCCAACTTATGCCTATAGCGATCACATATCCGATCTTGAACTTTTGCTTCAGGCGGATCATGCTATCGCGGTCAATCCCTCCGCCGCCCTGCGCCGGGCGGCCCTCACCCACGGCTTTGAAATTGTCGATTACGACACGCCGCCTTCACATTCAGATAAACAGGACCAACCCCAATGAAAGCCATCATCCTTAGCGCCGGGCGCGGCTCGCGCCTGTTGCCGCTCACCGAAACCCGGCCCAAATGTCTGCTGCCCATCGGCAATACCACGGTGCTTGGCCGCCAGCTTGACACGCTTGAGGCGGGCGGCGTGACCGAGGTGGTGATCGTCACCGGCTTCATGGCTGCGCTTGTCGAGGAAGAAGCCGCCAACCGTAGCGGCCCGATGAAAATTACCACATCCTACAACCCGTTTTACCAGATTGCCGATAACCTCGCCAGTTGCTGGATGGTGCGCGAGCATATGAACAGTGATTTTTTGCTGATCAACGGCGATACCTTGTTTGAACAAGACCTGCTGAATGATGTGCTTTCAAGCCCGCACAATCTGCCGGTTCAGGTCACGATTGACCGCAAAGGCGATTACGATTCTGACGATATGAAAGTGCAGCTTGACGGCGCAACCCTGCGCGCCATCGGCAAGGCCTTGCCGCTTGATAAAACCGACGCCGAATCCATCGGCATGTTGCGCTTTACCGGTGACGGACCGGCCATTTACCGCGCCAAACTGGAACAAATGATGCGCACCCCTGAGGGTGTTTCCAACTGGTTCCTCAAGGCCATAGATGCAATTGCCAACACCACCAGCCAAGTCGGCAGCTTCTCAATTGAGGGCCGCCGCTGGAACGAGGTGGACACGGTAGACGATTACAACGGCATTGATGCGCATTTTCGCGAAGGGTAACGGCATGGCCCGCAATCACGCGGCCCGCAAAACCCGGTGAGCATTGTGACATTGCGGTTTCCATTGCCCGCTCCGGGCTGATATAAGCGGCACATGTAAGGGGGAATAATATGACATTTTTAATTGGTAAGCCGCGCAAGGGTGCACATCTGGCGGCTTTGGTGTTTTTCGCGTTTGCTGTCGCCCTGCCCTCGCCACCGCTTTTGGCGCAAGAGCAAACAGCGGCCTCTGATGCGGCCCCCGCGCCGCGCGGCACTAGCCTGTCGCTTGGCGCGTTCAAGGTCTCGGCCGATATGCCGATTGAGGTGGTCTCGGACGAATTGCAGATGGATCAGAACGTCAATACTGCGGTATTCACCGGCAATGTTGAGGTGATACACGGCGATATGACCCTCAATTCCGCCACGGTTCTGGTGGAATACGGCAAGGTTGAAGGATCGAATAAATCAAATGAAATCATACGCATAACCGCCAGTGGCGGCGTGATTATGACAAGCCCGGACACAACCGCCGAAAGCCGCGAAGCGATCTATACCATGGCCACCCGCGAGGTCGTGATGAGCGGCGATGTGGTTGTCACCCAAGGCCCCAACAAGGTGGCGGGCGAACAGATGGTCATCTATCTCGATGACGGCACCGCCGTGATGCAGGGCCGGGTGCATACCACCATCGACACCAGCAAACCACAAAATACCGATAGCGAGGCCAGCAGCCAATGACGCCACCTGAGGCCGGGACAACACCGGAATCGGCTGGATTACATGTGGTCGGCCTGCGCAAAAGCTATGGCCGCCGGATGGTGATCCGCGATGTCAGCCTTGACCTCACCCAAGGTGAGATTGTCGCGCTTTTAGGGCCAAACGGCTCGGGTAAGACCACCTGCTTTTACATGATTGCCGGCCTGCTCACCCCCGATGCCGGTCAGGTGATCATCGAGGGTACCGATGTGATCCCCCTGCCGATGGACCAACGGGCCAAACTTGGCATTGTCTATCTGCCGCAGGATGTCTCAATCTTTCGCGGTCTCAGCGTCGAGGATAACATCCTGACCATCCTCGAAATCATCGAGCCGGATAAACGCAAACGCCGCGAGCGGCTTGAGACATTGCTTGACGAATTTTCCATCACCCACCTGCGCCGCGCCCCCGCGCTGTCGCTTTCGGGTGGAGAACGCCGCCGGGTTGAGATTGCGCGCTGTTTAGCCGCAGACCCGAAATATCTGTTGCTCGATGAACCCTTCGCCGGGGTTGATCCCATATCGGTGGATGACATAAGGCATCTGGTGACAGACCTGAAAAATCGCGGCATTGGCGTGCTGATCACCGACCATAACGTGCGCGAAACCCTTGAGATTGTTGACCGCGCCTATATCTTGCATGATGGTCAGGTCTTGATGCAGGGCACCGCCGATGAGGTGGTTAATAATGACGTGGTGCGCCGGGTCTATCTGGGCGAGGATTTTCACATTACCTAAGCCGCCACCCCGGCCAAATCCGCCTGATCCACCTGCCGCAGCGCAGCATGTTGCAGTTTAATCATCGGCGCGGTATTGTCGCCGGAACTACAGGAATACCACTGTCATAGCAGACCACCGCACAGGTGTTGGTGCTCTGACCGGCTCAAAGGACCCCTCAATGACAAGCGTCAATGATCCCCGCCCCGCCAAACCCAAAACCCTCAATCGTCCGCTGCGTAAATTTGTCAAACGCAGGGGCAAAAAGGCCATGCGTTGGGCCTCAAAATTCCAAAGCAAACAAAGCCTTGTGCCCGATACGCCGTTTGTCGACAACAGCCATTTCCCGTTCCTTGCCGAGTTTGAGGACAAATGGGAGGCCATGCGCGACGAGACCCTTGAAATTCTCAAAAACAGCGATGACATTCCGGGATTTGAGGAGGTATCGCCCGATCAATACCGCATCGCCAAGGCCCGGCAATGGAAAACCTTTGTGCTTTATGGCTTTGGTGAGCAACTGCCAAAGAATTGCAGCAAAGCCCCGGTTACAACGGAAATTCTCAGCCGCGTGCCCAATGTCCAAACCGCGTGGTTCTCCATTTTGGCACCGGGCTATCACATCCCCGCCCATACCGGCGTAACCAAGGGCATCCTGCGCGCCCATCTTGGCCTGCTCATCCCCAAAAAACGCGAGAAATGCCGCATCCGCGTGGAACAGGAGTATCGCGCCTGGGAGGCCGGTAAGGTTTTTGTGCTGGACGATACCTATAATCACGAGGTCTGGAACGACACCGATGAAGAGCGGGTGATCTTATTGTTTGATTTTGACCGACCGATGCGTTGGCGCGCACGTACGTTGAATAAGCTGATGTTATGGCTAATGAAATTCACCGCCTTCTATCAGGAGCCGAAAAAGAACCTCGCCGATTTCGAAGACCGGTTCGAGGCCGCCACCCGCCGCGCCGACGCCAATCTTGAGAAACTGAGCGACTAAATAATCCCCCACGCCCCGGCCCCCACGCCCCGGCCCCCGCGCCGGGACCTCTGCCTTGCCCGCGACGCACCGGAACATGGCAATGACGGCAGCTATGAACCCTCTGGATAGCTCTGGTATATGCCGTGAATTGTGCAGATTTACCGACCCCGCCAACCGGCAGGCGAGGGATAAATACCCCCGCAAAACAGCCCTTTGCCGGGGTGCAAAACGTACCTCCCACCCCCCGCCTGCCCCCGGCTGACCCCCGATGTCACAGCCGCCGGGACAGCCTTTCGGCCCGCTTTGAGCGGGATTATGCCACTGACTTCACGCCGCCATTCGGACCTGTGAGGGCGCGAAATGCCGGCAACAAGCCGGATACAGCCCACCCCGGAGGCCCCACAGGCCACAATCTTGGGGCAAAATGGTAAAGTTTTCAGGGCCAAATCGCCTTATAACCCTCTGATTAATATAATATTAACCCTTAAATATGACTTCCCGCTTCAGCAAATTACCGGTAATCCCCGGCCCGGCCACCGCAAGGCCTGCCTGCCTCTGCCCCCTCGGGGTTTTGGCCAATCGCCTGAAAATCCGTAAGAAACTGTAATAATAATGTGAGGTGTAATGCCTGCCCATTCCGTGCATTTGTTTAACCCAATGTCATCCGCCTCTCTGGCGCCGCTTCTGACGGAACTGATGACACCCTGTTGAGCTGGAATATGAGGTAAGATAATGCACCTTTGCGTAACTGATAGTGGTTTGGCCCATCGCCGTGGGGATTTTTCAACGCTGACCGAAGCGCTTGATTATGCCGCGACCGGTAATACCGGGCTGAATTTCTACGCGGCGAACGCATCGCTGATTGCCACGCTGCCCTATTCAGACCTGCGCCAGAACGCGCTGCGGCTTGCCGGACGGCTGGCGGCGGTGTTTCCGCGATTGTCGCGCATCGGTCTTGTGGCCGAAACCTCGCCGGATTTCATGACGGCCTTCATGGCCTGCCAATATGCCGGTCTGGTGCCCGCCCCGCTGACCCTGCCCGCCGCCTTCGGCAAGCGCGAGCTTTATGAAATGCAGGTCGCCCTTACCGCCAAAACCGCTGATCTGGCCGTCGTCATGGCCCCCGAAGACCTGCGTGAGGTTCTGACCCGGGCGCTCAGCGATCAGGATATTCCGGTGCTGGCCCTCTCTGGCAGTGACCTGCCCCAGGAAACCGTGCCAACCGTGCCCCACGGCGCAGGTGACCCGGCCTATATTCAGTTTTCCTCTGGCAGCACCAGCGCCCCCAAGGGCATTTACGCCACTCAGGCAAGTGTGTCGGCCAACTGCCACGCCATCATCAACGAAGCCCTGCACATTACCAAAACCGACCGCAGCGCGTCATGGTTGCCGCTCTATCACGATATGGGGCTGGTCGGCTTTTTCATGGTGCCGCTTTATGCCCAGACAACGATTGACTACATCTCGCCCACCTCGTTCGCCCGGCGGCCAATTACCTGGTTGAAAATCATCAGCGAAAACCGCTGCACCGTCGCCTATAGCCCCAGCTTTGGCTATGAGCTGTGCGCCCGGCGCTATCGCGATGAGCCGCTTGACCTGAGTACATGGCGCAAAGCCGGTATTGGCGGCGACATGGTGCGCGATGAAGCACTGATGGCGTTTTGCGATACGTTTGAGGCCAGCGGCTTTGACCGCACCGCGCCGGTCTCAAGCTATGGCTTGGCCGAAACCACCCTTGGCGTGGCCTTTGCCCCGATCGGCGTTGGGCTAAAACGCGACCGGGTTGATACCGGACGGATGCAAACCTCGGGCCGGGCTGTGCCCGCCTCGCACGAAACCAAAACCGGGCAGGAGCGCACGTTCCTGTCTTGCGGTAAACCGATGGCCTCGCTTGATCTGCGCATTGTCCGGGAAGGCTGCGAAACCCGTGAAAACCTGCCCGACCGCGAAATTGGCCGGATCATCCTGAAAGGGCCAAGCGTTGCCGCCGGATATTTCCGCGCCGGGCAAGACCTGCAACCGCTGACCGATGACGAAGGCTGGTTGGAAACCGGCGATCTTGGTTATTGGCTGGACGGCGAAATTGTGATCACCGGGCGCTCCAAAGACCTGATCTTGTGGAATGGCCGCAACATCTGGCCGCAAGATATTGAATGGGTGGCGCAACATGCCGGTGGCAAAAACATCTCGGGTGCGGGCGCGTTTGAAGTGCATGAAAACAACGGCGAAAACGGCAGCAATACCCGCATCGTCCTGCTGGCCGAATGCTGGTCACGCGATGGGGCCGTGCGCGAACAACTGGTGCGCGACATCTCAGCCGCCACCCGCGGTGCCACCGGTGCACCGGTCTCGGTTGAACTGATTGGCGTGCGCTCCCTGCCGATGACAAGCTCGGGCAAACTCAGCCGTGCAGGCGCGCGTGCCCGCTATCTTGCGGGTGGCTATAACCCCGCCCCGGTCGAGCAACAGGTATCGGCCCCGGCCAGCGGTGCCTGAGCAAACCAGAATTGCGCTTACCGGGGCCACCGGCTTTGTCGGGCGCAATATTCTAGCGCAGCTTGAAACCCAAAATGTGCCGGTCACGGCGCTGGCGCGGGCGCAACCGGGCCGGGCGCTGCAAAATACCGACACGCTTCACTGGATCACCGGCGGGCTGGATCAGCCCGACGCGCTTGCGACCCTCGTCAAAGGGGCCGATGTGGTGATCCACTGCGCCGGGGCCACCAAGGCACTCAACACCCATGATTTTCACCACGTCAACGCCGTGGCCACCGGTGATCTGGCGCAGGCCGCACAAACCGCCGGAGTCCGTCATTTCATCCTGCTCTCGTCACTCGCCGCCACCCGCCCGGAAATTTCCGATTACGCCGCCTCCAAGGCCGCAGGTGAGGCCGCCGCTATGGCTGAGACAACCACCATGGCCCTCACCACCCTGCGCGCCCCCGCCGTCATCGGCCCAGGCGACGCGGCCACCGCACCGCTGTTTTCACTGATTGCGCGCGGCTGGATGCCGGTGCTCGGCAAAAAAGCGCGCATGGGGCGGTTTTCCGTGATCGACGTGCAAGACCTTGCCACCCTGCTGATCGACTTGGCCTGCGCTCCGGACACGCCCGCCCCACAGCGGGTCTTCTCCCCTTACGGCCACCGCGCTCTTGGCTGGTCTGATCTCAAGGCCAGCGGCGCGCGCATAACAGGGCGGCGCATACGCGAGCTTGTCCTGCCCGAAGCGCTGGCAACCCTGGCCGGGCACGGCGCTGACCTTGCCGCCCGCATGACCCGGCAGGCACAGGTGTTTTCCTCGGACAAGCTCAGGGAAATGCGCGCGGGTGATTGGATTGGCGATACCCCGCTTGTAACATCCACCCCGATAGACGAAACAATGCGCCGTTGCCTTACGCCGTTTCTGCGGGTAGGAAATGCTCAGAACATAACCCATCCGCCAGCGACCGGAAATCAAGAATGACCCAAGATAGCCCCAAAATCTACGACCAGATTTGCGCAATTCTGCAAACCCACTCAAAGGTGGATGTCAAGATCACCCCGCAAACCCTGATCGCCACCGATCTTGCCATCGATTCGGTTGAGATGTTTGATCTGGTGATGGAGATAGAAGAGCAACACGATATAAGCTTTCCGCTGGAAGAGGCGTCTGAAATCGACACCGTGCAATCTTTGGTTAACATAATCGAGCGGCTTACAAATGTTTGATACACTGGGCGATAAAAACTCCGTTTTCGCAAAATTCCAAAAGCTGGCCGAGCGCGCCAGTGCCATGCAAGCCTCGGGGCGCACGCCCTTTGGGATGCGGTTTGACGATATGCTGTCGCAAACCCGCGCCCGCGTTGGCAATGCTGAAATTCTGCTGGCGGGCACCAATAATTACATGGGGCTGACCTTCAACCCCGACGTTATGACCGCCGCCAAGGATGCGATTGATGCCCACGGCACCGCCACCACCGGCAGCCGTCTGGCCAATGGCACCTACAGTGATCACATCGCCCTTGAGGATGAGTTGAAAGACTATTTCAGCGCCGCCTCGGCGATTGTCTGCACCACCGGCTATCAGGCCAATCTGGCGGCGATAAGCGTTCTTGCCGGGCGCGGTGATCACCTGCTGATTGATGCCGACAGCCATGCCTGCATCTATGACGCCTGCCGCCTGTCTGATGCCACCACCCTGCGCTTTCGCCACAACAGCCCGGCGGATCTGGAAAAACGTCTGGCGCGCCTGCCCGATGACGGCGCGCGCCTTGTGGTGATTGAGGGGCTATATTCCATGCTCGGCGATGTCGCCCCGGTGGCGGAATTTGTCGAGGTGGCCCATGCCCACGGTGCCATGCTGTTTGTCGATGAGGCCCATTCCGTCGGCGGTTACGGCGATCAGGGCCGCGGCGTATCACAGGCCCAAGGCGTGTTGGGTAAGGTTGATTTCATCTCTGGCACCTTCTCCAAAAGCTTTGCCTCAATCGGCGGCTTTTGCGTCTCACGCCATGAGGCACTTGAGCTGATCCGGCTGGTCAGCCGGCCTTATTTGTTTACCGCCTCCGGCTCGCCCGCGAACATTGCCACCGCCCGCGCCGCCCTTGCGCTGATTGCCTCGGACCCCACAATGGCCCAATCCCTTTGGGACCGGGTGCATCAACTCTATGATGGGCTGACCGACGCGGGCTTTACCATGGCCTCACCTGCCGGTCCAATCATGGCGATTGCCCGCCCCGATGAGCATGTCGCCGTGGCCGAATGGAACCTGCTGATGGACGCGGGCGTTTACGTCAATCTGGCAATCCCCCCGGCCACGCCACAAGCCCAATCACTGCTCCGGCTCAGCCTCTCCGCCGCCCATACCGAGGGCGAGATCAACCAAATCATCGCCGCCTTCCGCAGCCTGCCAAACCCCGGTTAACGCCTACAGGCCCACCCCTTTCATTTTTCCATAAATACTCAAAATTCTTCCGCCTGCATCAGCTCAACCTCGGCCCCGTCCCGCACAGCGGTATAAAAACAACTGCGCCGGTTGGTATGGCACGCGGGGCCGGTTTGGCGCACCTGCACCAGCAAACAATCGCGGTCACAATCCAGCCGCATCTCCACCAGCTCCTGCCCATGCCCCGATGTCTCGCCCTTGACCCAAAACGCCGCCCGTGAGCGCGACCAATAGGTCACCCGTCTACTTTCCAGCGTCCGCGCCACGGCCTCGGCATTCATCCACGCCAGCATCAGCACCTCGCCACTGCCCGCCTCTTGCGCAATCACCGGAATCAGGCCCGCGTCATTAAATTTCAGGGTTGCAGGATCAAAGCTCATTGTGAAATACCTTTTGCATCTGTTGCCTAACCCCTTATTTATGAGGCAATGACCGAAAGGGAAAGCCATGAGCGCCGATTCAGACCTGATCAAACTCTATTCCGCGCGCATTCTGGCGCTCGCCGCTGACATCCCGCATCACGGCCGCCTTGATGCGCCCGACGCCAGCGTCAAACGCCGCGCCCCGCTTTGTGGCTCGACCGTCACGGTTGACATCACCTGCGCCGAGGGCCGCATCACCGATTACGCGCAAGAGGTCAAAGCCTGCGCCTTGGGTCAGGCCGCCGCCAGCGTGGTCGGGGCCAACATCATCGGCTGCACCCTGGATCAGGTCAAAGCCGCGCGCGATGCATTGAAGGACATGCTGAAAAATAACGGCCCGGTGCCGCCTGCGCCGTTTGACGGGCTTGAGGTGCTGCAACCCGCCCGCGACTATAAAAACCGCCACGCCTCGATCTTGCTGACGCTTGAGGCCACGCTTGAAGCGATGGAGCAAATCACCGCCTCCAGCTCCTGTGCCTGAAGGGCCCGGCATGTCGCCCCGCACCGTCTGGTGCTATAATTTCGCCGGCTGGATTCTCTTCACCCTCTCGGCGCTGGCCTTCCTCTGCGGCGCGCTCAGATCCGGCGATATAACCGGCACCATCGCCAGCATATTATTCCTGATCGCCTGTCTGGTTTTTTTGATCCCCGTCTGGATCCACCGCCCGACACGCCGCAGATAAAAAAACCGCCGCACGTCCCGGGAAAGGACGGCGGCGGTCAGTTAAAGCGTTTTTCCGTCAAATCCTGCCGCGCCATCCGGGGCGGGAATGAGGTATAAACCCCGGTGGACATTGGAACAGGCAGTGTCGGCAAAATCACATCGTTCTCGGGACAGAGGGACGTGTTTGGCGCGATCAGGGACGGTCGAACGCAGGCAGAAAACTCCTCAGCTAAATCCGGGCAGGAACAATCCGCCCACCAGCAAAATCATCAACGCGGCCCCACCAATGGCATCGCCCAATAGGGTTTCTCTGGAGCGGGTCACGACTGATTTAATCTGCTGGATCATCGGATAATTCCTTTATTGGCATTCTTGTTGCCTCTTTGTTCTCATTTTATCAACACTTTGTAAAGAACTTTTTAAGAACATTCGTGAACATTTTGCGCAATATTCTGTTAAGTCTTTGTAATGTATAAAATATTCCGTTCAACAATAAATACCCCGGGGCTCCGCCCGTTCGCCATGCGAAACGCTCCCCCGGAGCGTTTCCAAATTGCATGGCTCACCCCACTGATATTAAACGAATTGCCTGATCCTGCTGCATCAGCCACAACAGCACCCTTGCGGCCTTTCCGCGCGCGCTTTCCAGCTTCGGATCATCATGCATCAGTTTGCGCGCATCCGATTGCGCCACCGCCATCAACGCCGTTTGTGCCTCAAGATCAGCCACGCGAAACCTCGGCAGGCCCGATTGCGCCGTGCCAATCAAATCCCCCGCGCCGCGCATTTCCAAATCAACTTGCGAAATTTTGAACCCATCATCAGTGTCGCGCATGGTGCTCAGCCGCCGCTCACCGCTCTGGCTCAAGGGCGCTTGATACATCATCAAACAGGTCGAGGCCGCCTCGCCGCGCCCCACACGCCCGCGCAACTGATGCAGTTGCGCCAGCCCAAAACTCTCGGCCCGCTCGATCACCATGATCGTGGCATTGGCCACATCCACCCCCACCTCAATCACCGTGGTCGCCACCAAAACCGAGGTCTCCCCAGCCTGAAACGCCCGCATCGCCTCATCTTTTTCCTCCACCGGCATTTGCCCATGCACCAGCCCAACAACACCCTCGCCCAGCGCCGCCCGCAACCGTCGGAACCGCTCTTCAGCACTGGATAAATCCACCGCCTCACTTTCCTCGACCAGCGGACAAACCCAATAGGCCTGTTGCCCGGCCTTGATCGCCTTGCGCAGATGATCCACCACCTCATCAATCCGCGCCATATTAACCATAGCCGTCTTGATCGGCTTGCGACCGGGCGGCTTTTCATCCAGCACCGACACATCCATGTCGCCATATTGCGCCAGCGCCAGCGACCGCGGGATCGGCGTGGCCGTCATCACCAACACATCCGCCAACGCCCCCTTGCGGCCCAATTCCAACCGCTGCCGCACCCCAAACCGGTGCTGCTCATCCACCACTGCCAGCCGCAGATCGGCAAATGCCACGTCCTTTTGAAACACCGCGTGCGTACCCACCAAAATCTGAATATCGCCCTTCGCCAGCGCCGCCAATTTGGCCTTGCGCCCCGCCCCCTTATCGCGCCCGGTCAGAATTTCCAGCACAACACCGGCGCTTTCCGCCAAGGGCCGCAACCCCTCCAGATGCTGGCGCGCCAGAATTTCGGTGGGGGCCATCATCACCCCCTGCCCGCCCGCTTCCACCGCAATTAGCAACGCCTTGAACGCTACCAGAGTTTTGCCCGATCCCACATCACCCTGCAAAAGCCGGTTCATCCGGCTGTCCTGCGCCATATCCGCCGCAATCTCGGATATTGCCCGCACCTGCGCCCCGGTCAGCGCATAGGGCAAAACCTCCAGCACCTTCGCCTGCAATGCACCGGTTCCAACCGTTGCCCGCCCCTTGCCGCGCTTCAGTCGCGACCGCGCCAGCGCCAGCGTCAACTGATGCGCCAGAAATTCATCATAGGCCAGCCGCTCGCGGTTGGCATTTGCCGCCGATAAATCCGCCATATTCTGCGGGCTGTGCGCCGCCGTGACCGCCGCGTGCCAATCGGGCCACCCGGCCTGTGCCTTTTGCGCCGGATCAATCCATTCGGCCAGTTCCGGCGCGCGGGTCAGGGCCGCCGCCACCGCCTTGCTCATCATCTTTTGGGTGATCCCGGCGGTCAGCGGATAGACCGGCTCAAATTCGGGGATATCCCCGGCCTCGCGCGGCTCAAGCACATGATCGGGATGCACCATCTGCGCCACGCCATCAAAGAGTTCCACCTTGCCCGACACCACCCGCCGCGCGCCGGTGGGCAGGATTTGCCGCAGATATTCATCGCGCGCATGGAAGAAAACCAGTTGAAATGAGGTCGCCTCATCCTCAACCACCACCCGGTATGCCGCCCCCCGGCGCGCCGGTGCGCGGTGCTGTCCCACGGTCACTTCCACGGTCACAACCCCGGGCAAATCCGCGCCCTGCACGGTCTTGCGTTTGCGCCGGTCCACCCCTGATATGGGCAGGGTGAATATCAAATCCCGTGGCCGCTCAATCTCTAGCCCGTCCAGGTTTTTCACCGTCTTCGGCCCCACGCCGGGCAGTGTCTCCAACCCGGCAAACAGCGGAAATAATATCTCGGGGCGACCGCTCATGCCTCACCTATCAGCGCAATCCAGCCGTCCTCGTCAAGGGTTTCAATCCCCAGATCAGCGGCCTTTTTGGCCTTTGAGCCCGCCCCCGGCCCGGCCACCACCAGATCGGTTTTGGCACTGACACTGCCTGAAACCTTCGCGCCCAAGGATTCCGCCCGCGCCTTGGCTTCGGCCCGCGTCATTTTCTCCATCGTACCGGTGAACACAACGGTTTTACCCGCCACCGGGCTATGGGATGTGTCCGGGCGCTCGGCGTCTTGCACGTTCAAATGCGCCACCAGCCGGTCAATGCTGTCGCGCTCGGCCTTTTGCGCAAACGCAGTTGTCAGCGCCCGCGCCATCACCTCACCAACCCCGTCGATGCCCAAAAGCCGCGCCCACTCAGGGCTTTGCTCATCCGCGGCTTTGATCATCGCCGCCTCAAACTCCTGCCATTGGGTGTATTCTTTGGCAATCAAATTGCTCGCCGCTTCGCCCACATGGCGGATACCAAGGCCAAACAACAACCGCCCAAACGGGATATGGCGCTTTTCTTCAATCGCTTTGAACAGGTTTTCCGCACTCTTTTCGCCCCAACCCTCACGGTTTTTCAACTGCTGCATTCCCTGCCCATACCGCTCTTGCAGGGTGAAAATATCCGCAGGCTCAGAAATCCAGCCATCCTTATAAAACTGCTCAACCTGTTTTGCGCCCAGCCCTTCTATGTCAAACGCCGCGCGGGATACAAAATGCTTCAATTTCTCCACCGCCTGCGCCGGGCAAATGATCCCGCCGGTGCAGCGATGAACCGCGTCGCCCTCTTCGCGCACCGCTTCTGATCCGCATTCAGGGCAGGTTGTTGGGAAAACAAAGGGCACCGCCTCATCCGGTCGTTTGCTCAGATCAACATCGGCAATTTTCGGGATCACATCCCCGGCGCGGTAGACCTGCACCCAATCGCCGACACGAATATCCTTGCCATCGCGGATCACATGGCCTTTGCTGTCGCGGCCCTTGATATAATCCTCGTTATGCAGCGTGGCATTGCTTACCACCACGCCGCCCACGGTCACCGGTTGCAGCCGCGCCACCGGGCTGAGCGCGCCGGTGCGACCGACCTGAATATCTATTGCCTCCAGCCGGGTCCACGCCAGTTCGGCGGGGAATTTATGCGCAATCGCCCATCTTGGCGTGGTCGAGCGCAGGCCCAACCGGCGTTGCAGCGCCAGATCATTCACCTTGATCACCACCCCGTCAATATCATAACCAAGCGTGGCGCGCATCTGTTCAATCTTCGCGTAATGCGTCAGCAAATCGTCAACGCCCCGGCACAATTTCGTCAGCGGATTGGTGGCAAAGCCCAACGCCGCCAGACGCTCAATCGCCGCCATTTGTGTTTTGGCCAATGGCGCGCTTATTTCACCCCAGGCATAGGCGAAAAACCTCAACGGGCGCGCCTTGGTGATGCTCGCATCCAACTGCCTGAGCGATCCCGCAGCGGCATTTCTTGGGTTGGCAAATTGCTTGTCAGACTTTTCAGCCTGCCGCGCATTGAGCGCCGCAAAATCCGCGTGGCTCATATACACTTCGCCGCGCACCTCAAGCACATCGGGGGCATTCGTGATCCGTTCAGGAATATCACCGATGGTACGGGCATTTGCGGTCACGTTTTCCCCGACCGCCCCATCGCCGCGCGTCGCCGCCTGCACCAAAACCCCGTTTTCATAGCGCAGGCTCAGGCTCAACCCGTCAATCTTGGGTTCCGACGTATAGTCCAGCGATGCCTCCGCCGCCAATCCCAGATAGCGGCGAATACGGGCATCAAATTCGGCAATGTCGCCCGCATCAAATGCATTGCCTAATGATAGCATCCGCTGCGCATGTCTGACCTTGGCAAAACCGTCCACCGGGTCCGCCCCCACCTGATCAGACGGGCTGTCGTCGCGCTTCAGGTCAGGGAACAATGCCTCAATCGCCGCATTTCTGGCCTTGAGCGCGTCATATTCCGCATCGGTAATCTCGGGCGCATCTTTAGCGTGATACGCCCGGTTTGCCGCCCCCAATACATCCGCCAGCCACGCCAGCTCAACTTGCGCGTCTTCTTTGCTCAGGGCTTCAACGGCGGTTTTACCTGACATTCATACCCTCCGGCCAAAACGGGGAACGCCCGCCCCCTATTCACTTCTCAAAGTGATAGGGGGCGGGCGCTCATAGGTCCAGCCCATGTCGTCCTGGAGGGAGAGGTCAAACCGACTTAAACTTGGGCGGCCTTATTTCATACAGCCTTATGTCGTCAGGCCCCGACAACCAATTTTTCCGGGTCCGCGCTCACCGGCTCGGGATCACGCAGCACATAGCCCCGGCCCCAAACGGTTTCGATATAATTGTTGCCATCGGTGGCTTCGCTCAGCTTTTTGCGCAGCTTACAGATAAACACATCAATGATCTTCAGTTCAGGCTCATCCATGCCGCCATAAAGATGGTTCAAAAACATCTCTTTGGTCAGGGTCGTGCCCTTACGCAAGCTCAGGAGTTCCAGCATCTGATATTCTTTGCCGGTCAGGTGCACCGTCTTATTGTCCACATCCACCGTCTTGGCATCAAGATTGACATTGATTATGCCGGTGCGGATTACCGATTGCGAATGGCCTTTTGAGCGCCGGATAATTGCATGAATTCTTGCCACCAGCTCCTCGCGGTGGAACGGCTTGGTCAGGTAATCATCAGCCCCAAAACCAAACCCCTTGATCTTGCTTTCGGTATCATCGGCCCCCGACAGAATCAAAATCGGCGTCTCAACCCGTGCCAGCCGTAATTTACGCAGCACATCATGCCCGCTCATATCCGGCAGGCCCAGATCCAGCAGGATCAGATCATAATCATATAATTTCGCCAGATCGATGCCCTCTTCACCAAGATCGGTGGTATAAACATTGAGATTGGCATGGGTCAGCATCAACTCAATACTTTTTGAGGTCGTCGGATCGTCTTCTACCAAAAGCACACGCATTATTGTTTCTCCGCTACAAATGTTGTCTCCGGCTAACACTGCCTAAAATTGGTTAACCACACGTTACCGTATGAGAACATTTAGCGAATTCTACTCATGGTTGTCTATATATTTTTAAATTGGTAACTTTCAAAGCCTCCTCCCCATGTCGGCTAAGTGCTGATACCCATTCATTAAATTCGTCCTTGCTCAGGCCATAGCGCGCCAGTGCATCGGATTGCGAAATAAGTCCGTAAACCACGCCCCGCACCACCGCAAGCTTGCGCGACGCCACCCAACGGCGGGTTTCCTCAGGCGGCAGATCGGCCCGCGTCATCACTTTTCCATCCGGCAATGTCACGGCCCTTGGCCCATCAACTTTCTTCAGATACATCACTCTCACCTCTATCGCCAACGCCCCCAACATGACCACGACGTGATTAACGACAGGTGAAACCGGGGGCTTGAGAATACCTAAGATTTTCCTATATTCTGAAACACCTGACCGGAGACCCCAATGGCCCTTGATAAAACCCAACCGCTGAACTCGCTGGGATTCGCCAAATCCCCGGCCGAGACCCGCGTGGTCGTGGCCATGTCCGGCGGGGTCGACAGCTCGGTCGTGGCGGCGGAACTCGCCCGCGAGGGCTATGATGTGGTCGGCGTCACCTTGCAGCTTTATGATCACGGCGCGGCCTTGGCCAAAAAGGGTGCCTGCTGCGCCGGGATTGACATCCACGACGCCCGCCGCGTGGCCGAGGACATGGGATTTCCGCATTATGTGCTGGATTACGAGAATATTTTCAAAGACGCGGTGATTGATGAATTTGCCGACAGTTACCTCGCCGGGGCCACGCCTGTGCCCTGCATTCGCTGCAATGAGCGGGTGAAATTCAAGGACCTGATGCAAACCGCCCGCGATCTCGAAGCCGATTGCATGGCGACCGGGCATTATATTCAACGCAAAACCGGCCCCCACGGCCCCGAACTGCACCGCGCCGAGGATGCCGCCCGCGATCAATCCTATTTCCTGTTCTCCACCACCCCCGAACAACTCGAATTCCTGCGCTTCCCGCTTGGCCACCTCCCCAGCAAAGACGCCACCCGCGCGCTCGCCGCCAAATACGGGCTCAGCGTCGCCGATAAACCCGACAGTCAGGACATCTGTTTCGTCCCCGATGGCAATTACGCGGCGGTGATTGAAAAACTCCGCCCCGGTGCGGCTGAGCCCGGCAATATTGTCCACGCCGACGGTCGCATCCTTGGCACCCATGAGGGCGTCATCCACTACACCATCGGCCAACGTCGCGGCCTTGGCATCGGCGGCCTCGCTGATCCGCTCTATGTGGTGCGCCTCGACGTGGACGCGCGCCAAGTGATTGTCGGCCCCAAAGACATGCTGACAACCCGCACCATCCCGGTGCGTGAAATCAACTGGCTCGGCGACACCCCGCTCTTAAGCCGCCCCGAATGGCACATCTCGGTCAAAGTCCGCTCCACCCGCCCCCCTCGCGCGGCTGTTTTGCGGCCCCTCTCCGCGACCACCGCCGAGGTAACCCTGACAACCCCCGAAGACGGCGTTAGCCCCGGTCAGGCCTGCGTGTTTTACGAGGACGCAGGGTCGCGCATCCTAGGTGGCGGCTGGATTTGGCGGGGGTGATGCGGGTAATCGTAGGGTGGGTGAAACCCACGCGCTGATCGCGCACAAACTATTTACCTTGTGCTGATGATAATCGTAGCCCAACAAAATCAGCAACCGATCATTTCTTCACACTTGCACAAGCGAATTATATATGGTACAGTATCACATATGGTACATAACGAAATGACAGATAAACCAACTAAAATCCCTCTTATTTTCTTTTGTACCGAAAAAGGCCGGGAACCCGTGCGCGAGTGGCTTTTAGCGCTTGAAGAAAAAGACCGCCACACAGTCGGCTATGACCTGATGAAGGTTCAAATTGGCTGACCTGTCGGGATGCCGCTCTGCCGAAATCTTGGCAATGGACTTTGGGAAGCGCGCAGCGATCTTTCCTCAAACAACATTGCCCGCGTCATTTTCTTTTTTGATGGGGGCGAATTGGTGGCTTTGCATGGGTTTGTCAAAAAGACCCAGAAGACACCCCAACAAGACATCGACAAGGCATTGAAACGAAAAAAGGAATACCAGTCATGAGCAAAACAGCAAACAAGAACAGAGGATCAAGCCTTGATGATCTGTTGAAAAATGAGGGCGTTTTTGAACAGTTTCAGGCGGCGGCCATCAAGGAAGTGATTGCCTGGCAACTGACCGAGGAAATGAAACAACAAAACCTTTCAAAGGCCGCCATGGCCGCGCGTATGAAGACCAGCAGGGCGCAGCTTAACCGCCTGCTTAATCCCAAAGACGGCAATGTCACCATTGAAAGCCTGCAACGCGCCGCTACCGCAGTGGGGCGTACCCTGCAAATCCGGCTTGCGTCTTGATAGATGGGCGATTGAGTATGGCTATAGGTAATATCATACGGGGAGAGGGCTTGATCATTGCCATTGCAGTAAATGGGGCTTCAGCCCGCGCGTTGGCACGTTTATATCAAACGCCAGCTTGGCTTCATGGGGCATGAAAATACTATGTTGATGGGGATGGATTATTCATCATGAACGTGGGCTTAAGGCCACCCTACTGGTTGCTACGAGGACACCGGCAGTCGCATCCTAAGCGGCGGCTGGATTTGGCGGGGGTAGGTTTAGCAAAGCAACCTGTTTTGCAAAAATGTCAGCCCCTGTCCGGGTGGGGGCTGACATTTTGCAAAATGCCGGGGTTTGCGTTGTCGTAGCATATTTGAGGCGTTATGGTCGGATATAGGGACTTCTTATGATTATATGTGCATCTCAGAAGGCAGTTTGGAGAATAGTGAAAATTGGACCATATCGAGAGAGGTGGTCGCGGGATTTCGGACCAGCAGTTAAGATGGATCGACTTATGAGAGAGACGATTCAAGATAACGAAACGAAAGAACCATTCGCCCGATTTCAAAGCCAAAGTTGCGCTTGAAGCGATCCGCGAGGAAATGACGATGGCGGAGC
>CAZZKL010000055.1:0-1591 GCA_964655135.1 uncultured Roseovarius sp.
GCTGTGCAGGGTGATAGGCATCTGGGGGCATCTGGTCTAGGGCAAATGCGGGGCTTTGCAGGGGGAAAACGCCCGCCTATAAGCAAATCAGGCAAATACGGGCGGTTATCGTGATGAAAATCCTGTTTATTCACCAGAATTTTCCGGGGCAGTTTAAACATCTGGCCCCGGCACTGGCGGCGGAGGGCCATCAATGTCTGGCGCTGACGCTGAGGGTTGAAAAGCCGACCAACTGGCAAGGGGTGCATGTGCTGCCCTATAAGCTGGCCCCGCGCGCGGCGCAAAGTGTGCATCCCTGGCTGCTTGATCTTGATAGTAAAGTGACCCGCGCCGAGGCGTGTTATAAGGCTGCGATGCAAATGAAAGCGGGCGGGTTTGAGCCGGATTTGATTGTGGCGCATCCCGGCTGGGGCGAGGCGATGTTTTTGCGCGATGTCTGGCCCGGAGCAAAGATCGGGCTTTATTGTGAGCTGTATCACGCGACGGATTATCCGCATGTTGAGTTTGACCCGGAGTTTGATGTTGATGCGGATGGCACCGATAAATTGCGCCTGCGGATGAAGAACCTGAACAACCATCTGCATTTTCCAGTGGCCGATGCCGGGATCAGCCCAACGGCGTTTCAGGCCGATACCTATCCGGAGGAGTTTCGCGACAAAATCAGCGTCATTCATGACGGGATTGATACCCGGATTGTGGTGCCGGACGCGACTGCGCGGCTGGTGATTGAGGGGGTCTGTGATCTGAGCCGCGAAGATGAGGTGATCACGTTTGTGAACCGCAATCTTGAGCCGTATCGCGGTTATCATATTTTCATGCGGGCGTTGCCGGGTCTGCTGAAAGAGCGGCCCAATGCGACGGTGCTGATTGTTGGCGGCGATGAGGTGAGCTATGGCGCGCGACCACCCAAGGGGCAGACGTGGAAGCAGATTTTCATCGATGAGGTGCGCGGGCAGATCAGTGATGCCGATTGGGCAAGGGTGCGGTTTTTGGGGCGCATTCCCTATGATCAGTTTGTGCGGCTTTTGCAGGTATCCCGCGTGCATGTCTATTTGACCTATCCGTTTGTGCTGAGCTGGAGCCTCATGGAAGCGATGAGCGCTGAGGCAGCGATTGTGGCCAGTGATACCGGGCCGGTGACCGAGGTGATTGAGCATGACGTGCAGGGGCGGCTGGTGGATTTCTTTGACGGCGATGCAATTGTGACTGAGGTCAGTGATTTGCTGGAGGACGCGGAGGCGCGGGCGCGGCTGGGGCGTGCGGCAAGGGAGCGGGTGCAGGCGCGGTATGATTTGCGTGCGGTATGCCTGCCGCAACAACTGGCGTGGGTGAATGGGGTGATGAAGGGTGGTGCGTAATCGCCGGATGAACCAGTTGATAGCCCCAACGATGTGGCGTTATCGAGACTGAACTCGTGTAAACGCAGGATGGTTGGCGAGAGATTTGCAGTGCTTCATTCCAAGTGAACCGGCAGAAGACAGAGAACGTTCGCCCCAGATCCACAAGCAATGCCCGAAAGTTGGCAATGGTTTGATTGGGGGGCATATCATGGCGGTGTTGACGCGCCGCTATTCTCAAAGAGAAACGGATA
>CAZZKL010000055.1:1691-18148 GCA_964655135.1 uncultured Roseovarius sp.
TATTGGATGGGGGGCGTTGGGCGTGCTTCAGGATGCGCGCCAACATTGATCTTGTAGCAAGCAAGATCCAAGGATAGCGCCCGGCCATTTCTTTAAACCTATTGCGCCCCTACCCGCCTGACCAATGGTTTCTCAAAGAAGGTGGAAAACCACGCCTATGCGGTTGCCCTGCATTTCATGCATTATAACTTTGTACGGGTTCATCAGACATTGAAGGTTACCCCGGCAATGGAAGCTGACCTGACTGATCGCCTTTGGCGATATACAGGACTTGGTTGCGCTGATTGATGCAAATGAACCCGCGCCTAAAAAACGCGGACCTTATAAGAAGCGGAATTCAAAGTGACCCACTACCGACTATCCCAACATTTTAGATGCCGGCCCTCTTTGAGTTTGGTTGTAATTATGGGGCTAAACCCCAGAAATACTTGACCTTTGCCAAATTTCTAATCATTCAAATATATGCTTCAAAAATACACCTCCAAACCCGATACCGATACTTCTGCAGCGTCTGCAATCAAACCTTTGCGCATCGCGTTAATCAATCCAATATTTGAACCCAGCTATTGGGGACACAATTATGCACTTGCGTTGTTTTCAAGTCAGGTAAAATGCACCATGGTCACGGGCGCAATGCCAACACTGGCGGCCCTTGTAAAACCGCCCCATACGATCACGCTGATAGATGAAAACATTGATGTTCTGGATTTTGAGGCCTTAGCAAAATTTGACATCGTCGGGGTCACCGGCATGATCGTGCAGCGCGCGCGGATTTTTGAAATTCTGGCGGCGCTAGCGCCACTCCCCTGCACTGTGATTGCGGGCGGATCTTATGCGTCTGTATCGCCGGATGAATTTATCGGCCATTGTGACACTCTGTTTGAGGGCGAGGCCGACACCAGTTTTCCCGAATATCTAGAGGCTTATGCAACCGGTGCCCCGGTCCGGAGCCACTATAAGCAAACCACGCAAACCGATATGAGCAAAGTACCCACACCGCGATATGATCTGCTGAAGAAAGGCCGCTATGCCAGCGCCGCCCTTCAGTTTTCACGCGGCTGTCCGTTTCGCTGTGAGTTTTGCGACATCATCACAATTTTTGGCAGGCGCCCAAGGTTGAAAAGCCCGGAACAGATGCTGCGCGAGCTGGATGAAATTCACCAAAATGGGTTTAAGGTCTGTTTCCTTGTGGATGATAATTTTATTGGCAATAAGGCGAAAGCCAAAGAATTATTGCTTGAAATCATCAAATGGCAGGAAAAACACGGATACCCGCTGACCATAAGCACCGAGGCGAGCCTTAATGTTGCGGATGATCCGGAATTTCTGGCGCTGATGGCCAAAGCCAACTTTAATTCGGTGTTTATCGGCCTTGAATCCCCGCGCGAGGAGTCCCTGAAGGAAACGCTCAAGCTGCAAAACACCCGCGCCGGCACCACCGAAGAGAAAATTCAAAAGGTTCGCGATGCGGGGATGCTTATTACCGCTGGGTTTATTGTTGGATTTGACAATGACGACGAACAGATTTTTCGCGAACAATATGAGTTTATCAGTCGCATCGCGGTTGCCAAGGCGGCCATTGCGATTTTGACGCCAATCCCCACGACTCCGCTGTATAACCGGCTTAATTCCGAAGGTCGGCTCAAGACTTTGGGGCAAGGGCTGCATTTCGTACCAAAGCAGATTGATCCCAAAAAGTTGCTCAGCGGGTATCAAAAACTACGGCAGGACCTTTATGAACCCACGGCTTATTTTCAACGGGTTTTTGATAGCATCACCCAATCAAAAGGATACAGCGAAGCGCGTGCCGCAATGGCGCGGCGAATGCAATCTGGCAATAGACTAAAAAACGCCCTGATGTCGCGCTTGCAATCGCTGGTGCTTTTTCGGCGATTGCGCCAAGAGCTGTCAAAAACCAAGGATGGCCAGGCCGTCTTTGACACATATAAACAGCAATGGCGTAAAAATCGCCGTTTACAACCTGACCAACAGCTTAACCGGGCTGCGTTTGTGAGCGTGTGCATCAACCATTGGCACTATTACCGGATCGCTCATGAGGTGACGTCGGATTATGTTGGCTATTCTGAATCTGCAAAAGCAGTGTAGGATTAAGGGCTGCTGGTCCTAATTGCCTCAATGACTCGGGCAATGTCATTCGCGCCCATGTCGACAAAGCAAGGCAAGCCAATTATTCGGGCACAGAGGTCTTCGGTTATCGGCAACACCTGCGGAGCGTCCCCATGGCGAAAAGCACGTTCTTTGTGCAAGCCCTGACCGTACCAGAAACGCGCATCAATCCCGCTCCGATCCAGAGCCACCAGACAGTCCAATGCCTGCTGTTTTGACACGGCCTCCAGCAGAATATAGCAGCCCGAAACATTTGGTGCGGACCACAGTTTGCCGGGTATGCCCGCTGATTTCCAAACGCGGCGATACCCATCGCTGACCTTTTGCATACGCGCGGTTTTTTCTTGCCAGCCGTCCAGCTCGGCAAGGCCAACAGCCGCGTGGTATTCGCTCATCTTTCCGTTCTGTCCGCGAATTTTGGCGTGTCGGGATCCCAGAAAACCATGGTTTATAGAACAGGTTGCATGGGCCAAAATCTCTAGGTCGCGGGTAAGAACAAGACCGCCTTCGCCTGAAGAAAAGCTTTTGGTTGCGTGCAGGCTCATCATGATTGGAATGGTTTCAGGCAGGTCGGCCTTGTGGTTGGCAAAGGTTTCAAAACCGGCCGCAATGTCAATAACCACGGGAACACCCGTGGTGTCCTGAAATGCTTGCCACGTCCTCATGTCGATAGCGCGACCATAAGGGGCGACAACCAACACAAGGCCCGCCTGATCAATTTTCGGATGGTTTTGCAAGGCGACAGGATCCAGCGACCAGGTTTGCGGATCCACATCAACAAAAACATTGCGAAACCCGCAAAACTCGGCGGCCGCCGCAGTGGCAACAAAGCTGTGACCCGGCAATAAACACAGGGGGCCTTGGACCGCCCAGCGGGTTTGAACCGCTGAAATTGCCGCAATCAAGGCAGATGTCCCGCTTGAGCAGGTTAAAACATGGCCATCGTGCCGCAGGATTTGCGCCTGAAGCCGCTGGGCAAGCTGTGATTGCAAGGGGCCGAAATTGGAATAAATCCGGTTTTCATCAATAAGTTGCAAGTAAGGTATCAAACTGCGACAATCGGGTAATTGCGGGCGCGCCACCGGCACCCGAGGAGAGGGCTTCTCTTTGCTGCACATGGTTGGCGTCCTTTTACCCAAAAACTCAGTAAAGGTTATTGTATGAAAGTCATTCTATTCGGCGCGGGCCAGTTTGTCGAAGTCATTAGCCATTATTTACAACAAGATACGTCTTTTGAAATTGCTGGCTATACTGTCGACCGCGATTATTTGCCTGATGCGGCTGAAATCCTGGGAAAACCCGTTATTGCCTGGGAAGATATGCCCGAACGATTTCCCCCGGATGAGTATGTAATCCTTGGGCCAATCAGTTATCAAAATAATAACAGGCTGCGCAAAGACCGGTATCAGGAAGGCAAAGCCCTTGGCTATAAGTTTGCAACCTATGTGCATCCGTCCTCTCATGTTTCAGGCGCGCAAATCGGCGAAAATTCAATCATTCTGGAGGAATGCACCGTTCAACCCTTTGCCAAGCTTGGCGTGTGTTCAATTTTATGGAGCAAAGTGCATATCGGCCATCATGCGGTTATCGGGGATTACTGCTTTTTCGCATCGTTTTGCGGAATTGCCGGAAATGCCCGCGTTGGGGAGCGGGTGTTTTTTGGCGGCCAGACCGGCTTGGTCGATAACACGATTGTCGGGGAGGGGTGCTATATCGGGGCCGGGACTGTGATAACCAAAAACCTTGCCGAAAATTCGGCTGCGCTGGCAAATAACTACAGAGTGATTGAGGGGGCCGCCGATCGGTTTGCCAACCGGCGCTTACGAAAACCGCCGCTTTAGCTATGCGACGTGGTTGAAACGGTCCAGCCCAGCTCGGCCAAATGGTCATTTACAAGGTTGGTGCCATTGTCGGCCCCCTGTTCAAAAACCCTGTCAGCGCGTGTAATCCTGCCTTGCTGCATCAGCATTTCAAGGCGGGGTTTATCCAGGATTTGTTTGTGAAATTCTGCCCGCGCCGCATCACCGCGTTGGTTGGACATGCTTCCCCACAGGTTCCATTGCCACCCGCCAGATTTAGTTACCCGCACTGTGTTGGTGATGTCGCTGATGAATTGGCATTT
Organism: uncultured Roseovarius sp.; assembly: GCA_964655135.1. GTDB lineage: Bacteria > Pseudomonadota > Alphaproteobacteria > Rhodobacterales > Rhodobacteraceae > Roseovarius. Next base: position 5,941 of record CAZZKL010000055.1, read on the forward strand.
ATTCAAAAACCGTTGCTCTGTGGTAAACCAGAAATGAACAAACCAGGCCTCGGATGAGAATTGAGGCGTAAGGCGCTGTTGTTGCGCGCCCATACCCGCATGGCCGCCTTCGTCATACCCCCGAAGGTTTGCCGCCCGCGATATTGGCCTTACCGCGACCTTTGTCAGGATCAGCGGGATTTGACCGGCCAAGCCATACGTTACCTTATCCATTGGAAAGGGGCGCGCCATGACCAAGACCTGAGACAAAGCTGCGCGGTCTTGCGTTGCGGTTTCAAAATCAAAATCGGCCTGTGGAATGATCGCATTGAACCGTTGCAGGGCCAGCTCGTCCTTATGCAACCGCGCGCAAATTTGTTTCAGGGTTCCTGAACGCACCATGATGAATTCATCCGCATCCATGCGCAAAATCCAATCGGCCTTAAAACGGGTTTTGGCGCGCTCAATAATACCATGCCATATTTCGACTAGATTGGCGGTTTTCTGGCTGTAAACGTCTTTATGAGCCAAAAAACGGATGTCAAAACGTGGGTCATCGCGGTATTTTTTCAAAATCTCGGCGGTGCCATCCCTAGAGGCTGTTTCCACAATTACAAAGGCATCGACACCATGCTGAAATGCGTTTTGAATGGAGGCCTCGACCAATCCGGCCTCGTTGCCAACCAGCATACATGCGACTAAGTTCATTTCTTCCCCATGGTATTGGTTGGTCAACCCGGCCTGTATTCTAAAGGCCTGCGGTGCAACCTAAACTAAAGGAATTTCATGTTCAATAAGTCGGATAAAATCGCGATCATGCAGCCGTATTTTTTTCCATATGGTGGGTATTATCGGCTGATGGCAGCGGCGGATGTTTTTGTGATTTATGACTGCGTGCAATTTACAAGGCGGGGGCGGGTGCATCGTTGTTCAATCCCGTCAGCGCAACCGGGTGCCCCCCCCGGTTGGCTGACCTTGCCGATCACCAAGGCCCCGCAAGACATCCGTATTTGTGACCTGCAATTCACATCAGATGCCAAGGACCGTATGGCACGGCTTCTTGGCCGTCAACGCTGGTTTGAGGCGACCGACAGCCCCCTGCGCCAAGACGTTTATACCCTGCTTGAAAACCCCACCGGAACGGTTGTTGATTTTCTGCAAGAGAGCCTGCGCCTTGTGCGGGATGCCTGCGGGTTTAATTGCAAGATTATGCGCAGCACCGAGCTTGACCTTGCGCCAGATTTCAAAGGTGAACAGCGAATTATCGAGATTTGCCAAAGGCTTGACGCGCATACCTATATCAACAGCCCGGGGGGTGTGGATTTGTATGACGCTGCGCATTTTAGCAAAGCGGGTTTAACGCTGCAATTTCTTGCTGCGTATGCGGGTTTGGTTCCAAACATGTTGCAGGCGATTTTCACACTGGAGATCGAACAAATCCGTGACGATATCCGCGCTACGACAACATTAATCACCGGATGAGTCAGATTTCCACTGTATTTCCACTGTGGCGTCATCCCCAAGGCGCTCGGCATAGCCTATGCCGCCAAACCCATATCCATTGCCCACATAAAACATAATTTGGCGACCCTCAAACGGCACAACGGTACAATAGCATTGCATGTCAGAATCCCATTCCTGGGCTGTTGGCGGGTTCACAAATTCATGGGCCGCATCATGGCGTTGCCATGAAATCAAATCCGAGGACGTGGCATAGCCAATTTTATAGTGCCGCAGCGTGGGCCTGTCCGGATCAAACAGGCTGCGGTAGCTGTACCACATTTCCCATCCGGCATCCCCATCTGTGCGACGCTGCACACAGGCGCGCGTGATTCCGGTTTCCTCGGGGTTTTGCGGTGGAATGCTAAAGCCATCCTCGATGATCCACCCGTCAAGTCCATTTTCAGAAGTCGCATGTGCAATAGCGTAGGTGGGTTCAGGATTGGGTTTGGCATCCATCCGCCAACCGCAACCGCGACTATACCACATGTGATAAAGCCCATTTTCCCGAAGCACGAAAGGCGAAACAGCAAAATCCCGGTCTTCAAAACTGGCGATTTCCGGGTCGTGCTCAAACTGGGGCGTCTGCGGTATCTGAGGCCAAAACATGGTGCAGGCGTGATATATCGGCGGGTCGAGCCGCATCGCGATAAGCGCCATAACGGGGCCGCGGTCTGTGTGGTAAAAGCACGATGGACCCACACCATCATGACCGAATTCACCCTTTAGCAGATTATTCGTTTCCAAGGTTTTCCCCTGTTTCACAATCCGCATACCATTGTGCGGCTCTACATCTAAATAATAGATCGTCACAATATTTTGCACGGTTCGCGCACTGAGATATATCCGCCAAAGCCGATCCTTCACGACTTCTATCGTCGGCAGTTGCCATCGCAATGGGTGGCCATCCGGGCCAGTGATCGAAATCGGAATTTGCGAAATACGCTTCCATTTTGATTGGGGTGGACGGTTTTGGGGCAAGGGAAATCCTACTTGGCTGATGAATAATATTCACAAAAGCAAGAATGACAACATGAGTGCGGAAAATGAAATCACAAACTGCTTTCTTGAAGGTAAGTATCTGCTTTTGCCACTTGCATTCACCTATGATGAGAATACGGTGAATCGCTTCACCAGGTCTTGATTGGAGTGGGTCATTTCAGCCTTCACTCTCCAGCCATGTTTTAAATCGTGCCCGCCCCGCCCGGGGCAATTCTTGCAATTGGGCACTTTCCTGGTGAGAAAAATAGTTGCCTATAAAGGGTTTAAGTTTTACCAAAAGTAAAAAACCGCATGTTGTGACGTTTATTGTGACGGTAGTTTTGGCAAAAAACCGGTGTTGAATGAATTGCCAGATGGGAATGAAATATGAACCTGAGTACATTCAACCAAGAGCGCATTGTTTTGATTGCCGCTGTGCTGGTTGTGGTATTTGCCAGTTTCGCCCTGCCGGGATTTTTGAATGTTAACAATCTGATTTCCATTGTGCGATCCATCTCGGTACTTGGTATTCTGGCGCTTGGCATGGCGATTGTGATTATCGGCCGGGGGATCGACCTTTCGATGGTCGCGATCATGGCCATGTCCGTGGCGTGGTATTTGCAGATGCTGCATACCGGTTACGGCGAAACTGCGGCGATGGTGCTGGTTTTGCTGGCCGTTGTGTTTATCGGGGCCGTAAACGGGTTTCTGGTCGCTTATGCGGATGTTCCGCCAATTTTCGTAACATTGGCGACCGGCCTGTTTGTGTTTGGCTTCGTCCGCTCGCAGGTAATTTCATCGGATGCTGTAACGGTTCCTGCCGGGCATTGGCTGGAATCTCTGGGGGCCGTCCGGTTTGCTGGGGTGCCGGTGGATGTGTTTGTCTTTCTTGCGCTGGCCTTTGCAACCTTTACCTTTCTTCGTTTCACAAAATGGGGGCGGTATGTTTATTATGCTGGTGACAACCCCGAGGCGGCGCGTAATATTGGTATTCCGGTGCGTCCCATGCTGGTGCTGCGGTATGTATTATCGGCCTTGTTTTCATTCATCGCGGGTATGTTGACGGCGGCAAGCCTGTTGTCAATCCAGACACGGGTGATCAATTCAAACCTGCTTTATGACGTTATTTTAGTGGCCGTGATTGGTGGCATCGGCCTTTCTGGCGGCAAAGGCGGCGTGCGCAATGTTTTGATTGGGGCGGCTTTGATCGGCATATTGCTGAACGTGATGACCATCGCCAATGTTTCGCTGCTCTATCAAAATCTGATCAAATCGACGATCCTGCTGGCTGCGATTATTCTGGATGGTTGGCTGAACCCACGCGACGAACAAACCGCGCAACAAGGGGATATCTGAAACCATAATCGACAAGCCCATCAATCCGAAAAACCGACAGCCAGGGAGGACAAATTATTCAGGGTCTGCATGACCACTTAGGGAAATTGGATTTCCTGTCAGAAAAACAAAAATATAACAAAACCAACATGGAGAGAAAAATGAACATCCTGAAATCTGCATTCAGCGCGATTGCAATCGCAACGGCGACGTTTGCCGCATTGCCTGCCGCCGCCCAAGATCCCGGCCCCGAGGCATATCGAAATGCCCTAGAGGGAAAGCGTATTGTTATGGTGCCCATGGCCATGGGCTTTGATCTGGCCCAAGGCTGGGCCGGCTATCTTTCAATAGAAATCCCCAACTTTGGCGGTGTATTTGAAACCCGCGATCCAAACTGGAGCGTTGAAGCCGGGGCGCAGGCCATTACCGAAGCCATAACATCCGATCCCAAGCCCGATGTGCTGATCGTGATGGCGCCTGATATGAACTCTTACAGCAAACTGATGCGGCGGGCACAAAAGGCCGGTATTTTCGTGTTTCTGATCGACAATCCTGCGAATTTCAAGGCTGATGCCTTCTTTGGCGGTGACTGGACCGAAATGGGCCGGATCGAGGCCCAAGAGGCGGTTCGGGCCTGTGGTGAAGGGTCGTCCAAACAGATCGGCCTTGTTCAGGGCGATCAGACCAATGCAACCAGTGTGTTTCAATATAACGGTATCGTTGAAGAAATCGCCAAGAATGACGGCTTTGAGATCGTATCCGAGCCATATTCGAACTGGGATGCAACCACATCGCGGACCGTGACCACAACGATGCTGCAACAACACCCCGACATCTGCGCCATCATTGATTTTTGGGATGGGGATGCGGTGGGTGCTGCGGCCGCCATTCGTGAGGCTGGCAAATCTGACACGGTTCACCTGATTGCCAATGGCGGCGGTGAGAAATCTGCCAACTGCGATGCGATCAAAAACGGCACTTATGGTGCTGTGGTCTCAACCAGTGTTCAGCGCGAAGCTTATGATATGCTGGCAATGATGAAATACCTGCTCCAGAGCAATGTCGCTCCGGGTGATTCAACAACCTATATCTACACCGATACCGACACGATCAATGAAACGACCATGACGGACGGTAGTTGCTGGGATCTGGCTGCCCTGACCGCCGAGTAAAACTATACTAGGGGGAAGGCCGCACTGTGCTGTGGCCTTCCCCTGAATAATAGGGTTTGGGGCTGATAAATGACTCTTAGAGAACGCTTTCATGCCTGGCGCTATAATCTGGTGCCGGATCATATCATCGGCGAAATACTTGAAAAAAAGTGGACTGACAGTGCCATTCCTTTTGTGGTGCTGATTGCGACGGTTGTCGGCTTTGGCACCGCTATATCTGGGTTTTTCTCGCCTTATTCCCTTCAGGAATCCACCCGTCAGCTTGGCGAATTCAGCTTGGTTGTCATTGGCATGACGGTTGTCATGCTGGGCGGCGGTATTGACCTTGCGGTGGGGGCGGTATTTGCCCTGTCGGCGTTTGCGGCGATTGCCACTTTTTTCATCTTCGCCATGCCGGTGTGGGTGGCCTGCCTTGCCGCCGTTGCAACCGGAGTCTTTATCGGTGCAATCAACGGATTTTTAATCGGATATATCCGGCTAAGGGCGTTTTTGACCACGCTTGTGACGCTGATCATCGGGCGGGCATTGTTTGAGATCCTGATCGTTAATTTTGCTGGTAAGGCGCAGATGTCGCCGGTCTTTTCTGATCTTTGGGATTATATCGGCGATGGCATCCTCTTTGGGGCTTCTATTCCGGTATGGACGGCCCTGATCATTGCGATCATTGCCCATATCGCGCTAACCCGTTCGCGTATCGGCTGGCATATTCTGGCAGTTGGCGGATCACGGCGCTCGGCCCATAATGCGGGCATTCAGGTGCGCCGGATGGTGTTTTTCACTTATGTATTTTCCGGCTTCACCGCCGGGCTGGCCGGGTTTTTGTTTGCCACCCGCCTAAGCGGGGCGGGCATTGGCACCGGGCATGGGTTGGAGATTCTGGCCCTGACGGCTGCCGTTGTTGGTGGCAACTCTTTGGGCGGCGGGCGCGGCTCGATCGTTAAGGGGCTGATGGGGGCGATTATTGTTTTGGTCATGACCAACGGGTTGATCCGGCTGGGCTATGGCACCGGCACCAATCAGATGGTTTTGGGTATCTTGCTGGCGGTGGCGGTGACGATTGACATCCGCTGGCTGAAGAACCGGCATAAGGTGCTCAATGAAATGTATGTAGCGCCGGTTTACCTGAAAATGGTCGATGCGCCCTCGGCCGAGGCTGGCTCGGGCACCAAATATGAGCTGAACAACAAGCTATCGAAGGCGCGCTCAATCGGTCTGGGTGAGGTCGAGGGGCCGGAAGATGTGATCCTTGATCGCAATGACAACCTCTATTGTGGCACCCGCCACGGCGAGGTGGTGCGCTTTTTCGCGCCGGATTACAGCAAATGGGAGGTGTTTGCCCATGTCGGGGGGTTCCCGCTGGGGCTGGCGTTTGACCGCGATGACAATCTGATCTCTTGCGTCGGCGCGATGGGGCTTTATTCGATCTCGCCAGAGCGCGAGGTGACCCGCCTGACCGCTGAAACCCGCCGCTCGCTAACCTCGATCGTCGATGACGCAGTTTTGCGTGATCCCAATGATCTGGATATTGCGCCGGACGGCAAAATCTATTTCACCGATTCAACCAAACGCTATGACGCCCATGAGTGGACGCTGGATTCAATCGAGAATCGCGGCACCGGGCGATTGCTGGTTTACAACCCAAAAGACGGCAGCACCAAAACCCTGCTGGACGGCTATCATTACACCAATGGCGTCACCATCGCCCATGACAAGAAATCGCTGTTGTTTTGCGAGACCTGGAAATGCCGCATTCACCGCTATTGGCTGGAAGGGCCGAAGAAGGGCAAGGCCGAGGTTTTGATCGACGATCTGCCGGGCTATCCCGACAACATCAACCGGGCCTCGGATGGCAGTTATTGGATGGCGTGGCTGGGGATGCGCACCCCCAGTTTTGATCTGTCGCTGCGCCACCCGGATTTTCGCAAACGCATGACCCGGCGCTTGCCGCAAGACGAATGGCTGTTTGCCAATGTCAATAATGGTGGCGTGGTGAAGTTTGACGACAGCGGCAATATCCTGATGACGCTGGGCGATATTGGCGGCACGTCGCACCCCTCGGTGACATCGATGCGCGAGCATAAAGGGCAGTTGTTTATCGGTGGCATCCTGAACAACCGGATAGGGGTGTTTGACATCGAAGGCGCGGATAAAAGCTGGACCGCGCCGGTGAATTACTGGGGGGAAAAATAATGTTTCTTGACCCGATACTGGATATTTTTCGCGGCAAAACCATCACAATTCCGCCGCTGGACGGTGCGTATCGTGCGAATACCGCATTGGATGATGCCCCATTGTTCAGCACTTTGCAGGCAGCGGATAATCTGGCCGTTCAGAATGGCAAACTCATTGCCAGCAGTGAAAACCGGCTTTGTGAATTTGACACTAGCGGCCAGCCCACAACACGAACGGAATTTGCCGCCCCGATCACGGCGATTGCGGTTTCCCCCACGGGGATATTGGCCGTGGCGCTGAATGACGGCTCATTGATCATTGGTGACGCGCCTTGCGAAAAGCCTGCTGAGCTAACCTCTGTCACGGCGCTTTCATTTGCGGCGGACGGCACATTGTGGCTGGCCAATGGCTCGAACACGCATCAGGCATCCGATTGGGTGGTTGACCTGATGGAGCGAAATTCCTCAGGCTCTGTCTGGAAATTTGAGGCGGAAAAATTTACCAAAGTGGCCAGCGGTCTGGGCTGGCCTTATGGCCTGTTGCCTGATGACAAGGGCCATGTCGTGGTCAGCGAAAGCTGGCGGCACCGGCTGATCCGTCTGGATGGCCGCAGCGGGGTTATCACCCCGGTCATCACCCAGATCCCCGGCTATCCGGCGCGCCTGTCACCGCGCGCGGATGGGGGCGCGCTGATGTCGGTTTTTGCGCCGCGCAACCGTTTGATTGAGCTGGTATTGCTGGAAAAACACTATCGCACCGATATGATGGCGCAGGTGCCCCGCCGGTTCTGGATTGCACCTGCATTGGCCTCAGGGGCCAGTTTCATGGAGCCGCTGCAAATCGGCGGGATGAAAATCATGGGGGTTCATAAACCCTGGTCGCCCAGCCGGTCCTACGGCATGGTGGTGCGGCTTGATGCCCGGATGCAGCCGATTGACAGCGTTCACAGCCGCGCCAACGGCATCCGCCACGGCACATGCTCGGCCATTGAGCATGACACCCGCATTTTTGTTGCGTCAAAGGGTGGTAACGCCATCCTTGACCTGAACACGGCATAGGGGGCAATGCGTATGACACCTATCATCCAGATGGAAAATGTATCAAAGTTTTACCGCAAGGTTCCGGCGATCAGAAATGTGGATTTTGACCTGCGCAAGGGTGAAATCCATGCATTGGTGGGCGAAAACGGCGCTGGAAAATCCACCCTGACCAAGATCATAGCAGGTGTTGTGGAGGCCACAGAAGGCACGATGCTGCATAACGGCAAACCGACCAGCTTCAAGACGCCAAACGAGGCCCTGCGGGCCGGCATTGCGATGGTTTTTCAGGAAACCAGCCTTGTGCCCTCAATGACCGTGGCGCAAAATCTTTATCTCGGGTCCGAGAATTTTCTCAATCGGCTGCGCGGCATCTATATTTCTGCCCAGCAGTTCCTGCAATCGCTCAACTTTCAGGTTGATCCACGGGCCTTGGTGGGCACCCTCGGAGCAGCCAATCAGCAGATGATCGAAATTGCCCGCGCGGTGCATCACAACGCCGAGGTGATCATTTTTGATGAGCCCACCGCCACCCTGACACCCGAGGAAAAGCGCCATTTCTTTGCCCTGTTGCGGCGGCTCAAGAAAAGCGGCGTTTCGATCATTTTCATATCGCACGCGCTGGAAGAAGCCTTGGAAATTTCTGACCGCATCACCATCCTGCGCGACGGCGAGCTGGTTGAAACCGGCGCAACCAGTGATTATGACCGCGACAGGATCATTGCCGCGATGGTTGGCCGGTCCCTGAGCGAGGAAATTTACGGCGAACACAATGCAAGGGAGGCCCGCAAACCCGGCAAGCGAATACTTTCCGTGCATGATATTTCTATGGGCACGATCGTGCGCAACACCTCGTTTTCCATATTTTCGGGGCAGATTACCGGGGTTTTCGGCTTGATCGGCTCGGGTCGCACCGAAACTTTCAAGGTTGTATCGGGTGTCTACAAGCGCAACTTCAAGCGCGGCGGAAGTATCGTATTGGAAGACCGCCCTGTGCGTTATCTGACACCCGCCGAGGCCGTGGCGGACGGGATTATCTATGTCACCGAGGACCGCAAGGGCGAAGGCATTTTTGAGACCATGGGAATTGGTGAAAACCTTTTTGGTGGTTTGCTGGCTTCGGGGGAAAACAAAGGCTGGATCGTGCGCCGAAAAGACATCCACGATCTTGCTGAACAATGGATCGACAAGCTGAATATCAAGACAATCAATGCCGATGCCCGCGTTATTGAGCTTTCGGGCGGAAATCAGCAAAAGGTGGTGATTGGCAAGGGCTTGTGCCAAGCGCCACGGCTGGTCATTTTTGATGAGCCGACGCGCGGGGTTGATGTTGGGGCGATTGCCGAAATTCACCAACTGATCAACGGCCTTGCGGATCAGGGTATCGCGGTTGTCGTGATCTCTTCATACCTGCCGGAAATACTCAATCTGTCTGACCGGATACTGGTCTGCCGTCAGGGCCGGATTGTCGAAGAGTTTGCGCCAGAAGAGGCCAGCGAAGAAAAGGTCATGTATGCGTCGGTTCACTAGGGTCAGGTTTGCGACAGAACCGGCCCTTTTACTATCTGGTTTACGAGCACTCTCGAAGTGCGGTTGTCTGGCTGTACTCATCTCGCGCCGCCACTCGATTGCCAAAGAAACGAAAATATCGATTCCGCCTGCAATCGGATTTGTCCCGATATTTCCCAGTTATCGTACCTGAGTGTTTCTGAGCAATAACTAAGCAAGGAGGACTGACCCCATTCGGGGGTCGCATCTTTCAATAGAAAGCATGTTTTCCTTGCTGAATTAGCTAATATATAAAAGCTGCTTCGGGTGTAAATGGCTGTCGGGTTCATCCACCAGCAATAATTGGGGCCGATAATAAATCAGATCGGCAAAAATCTGTATTACCTGCAGAAATCCGGTCCCTGCGAGCTCCAATTGTTTATCAGGTTGGCGGAGGAGCTGAGAGGAACTTCGAACAATAAACCCCAAACGCGCGACCGCGCGTCGGGCGGTCAGCCCGCCCCGTCGGAGGCGCCTTGCGCCGTGAGACAAGAAATGGCGGAGGACACGACATACCAACGACTTTTTCTCGTAAAGGCAGTCAAAACCGTTCGAAAACCTGCGATTAACTGAGCGTTTTCATTCTCTTAGTTCGGTATTGATGCGGGCCAGAGCGGGCTTAAAAGCAACAGAGCGTCAAAGTCCGAAATCCTCATGGATTCTGTCGATCTGACACCCAGAAAGTTTCATCCATCGTATCTTTCAAAAGATCAATCGCGTGGACGATAACATCACGCAATGGAAATCCCGGCAATTCTCTCGATGCCTTAGCTCTTGCACACTAAGGTAAATACCCTTATTGTATTAGTTCACCCTTCAATAGGCCGCTAAGTAACGTCATGAAATCACTTTTGACAGTATCCAAAGCCCAGAAAGAGATCCAGACGTCGACCAAGGCCAGGCGGCTTGCGATGGGCTTGACGCAGGCCGGACTGGCAACGCGTGCCGGTGTTAGCTTGCCGACACTGCGGAAATTCGAGCAGAAGGGGCAAATCTCGCTAGAATCTTTCCTCAAGCTCCTCATGGTTCTGGACCGGTTGGAATCCGTTGTAAACGCCCTTGAACCGATCGAACAGGTTTTCTCGTCCATCGACGACGTGCTGAATTCCGACAAGAAACCCAAACCCAAGAGAGGCTGGCGGACATGAGTTTTGAGCCGATTAATCAAATCAATATCAGCCTCGATTTTGGACCGGCTGATCCAGTTGTCGTGGGGCGGCTCGCCCTGCGCGATGGCAGGATCTACTTTGAGTATGATGGGGATTTCATCCGATCCGGGCTGGAAATATCCCCTTTGAGATGTCCCCTGCAGCCCGGGGTGCAAACATTTGACCCCCACCTGTTCGAGGGGCTACCCGGTGTCTTCAACGATAGTCTTCCCGATGGCTGGGGGCGACTGCTCCTTGATCGAAAAGCCCGCCTCGAGGGGCTCATGCCCGCACAACTCAGCCCGCTGGACAGGCTGGCCTATGTCGGGCATTCAGGGATGGGCGCGCTGGTTTATAAACCTGATTTCGGCCCCGGAGATGCACCCGGGGTTCTGGATCTGAACAGGTTGGCTGCAGACGCCAAACAGGTATTGGATGGTGAGGCTTCAGACGTATTGCAGGAATTGTTGCGGCTAAACGGGTCTTCTGCCGGCGCGCGCCCCAAGGCGATGATCGGGGTTGATGCCTCAAAGCAAAACATCATTCACGGGGCACAGCCCATGCCCAAGGTGTTTGAGCCGTGGCTAGTGAAATTCCCGAATGTTACCGACGGGCAGGATGCCGGAGCAATCGAGTATGTCTATGCGATGATGGCGGTAAAAGCCGGCCTCGAAATGGAATCGGTTCATTTGTTCCCCGGGGCTTCTTCCGCCGGATATTTCGCAACCAGGCGCTTTGATCGCAATGGTCGCGCGCGCTTGCACACGCATAGTGTTTGCGGCCTGCTTCATTCCGATTTTCGAACACCCTCGCTTGACTACGAGGATCTGATTGCACTGACCATGATACTGACGAAAGACATTCGCGAAGCCGAGAAAATGTATCGCCTGGCCGTGTTCAATGTGCTGGCTCATAATCGCGATGACCATTCCAAGAATTTCAGCTTCATAATGGATGAAGCCGGTAAATGGTGTCTATCCCCTGTTTACGATCTCACATTTTCCTCCGGTCCGGGGGGCGAGCAAAGCACCATGGTGATGGGTGAAGGCCGAAATCCACGGGTGGAACATCTGGTAAAGCTCGGACAGGAAGCAAAACTGCCTACCTCGATCATTGAGGACGCGATTGAAAAGACGAAAACAGCATTAGCAGCGTGGGCAGGGCTTGCAAAAGAGCACGGTGTGATGCGCGTCAATATCGATCTTGTGGCGAGCAAAATCCAGGGATAACGACCGTCCATTTCATTCACCCTGTCACGCCCTTATGCCCGTCGCTTCGGGGCCTCATCACCTTCCTCCCGGCTCACCGGTTGCGCCAACGCAGCAGTTGCCTGGAA
>CAZZKL010000056.1:0-7617 GCA_964655135.1 uncultured Roseovarius sp.
CATCATCGGCGGCGGCATGGCCGGATCCGAGGCGGCATGGGCCGCCGCAAACATGGGAATCTCGGTGGTGATCCACGAGATGCGCCCAAAGGTCAAAACCTTCGCCCACCGCACGGGTGATCTGGCTGAAATGGTCTGCTCCAACTCGTTTCGCTCGGACGATAATGAGCAAAACGCCGTTGGCCTGCTGCATTGGGAAATGCGCGCGGCGGGCAGCTTGATCATGGCCACGGCCGATCAGCATCGCCTGCCCGCCGGGGGGGCCTTGGCGGTCGACCGTGATCCCTTTGCCGCCTCAGTCACCGCCGCTTTGATGGATCACCCGAACGTCACGGTTGAGAATGGCGAGATTACCGATCTGCCCGCTTCCGGCCATTGGATCATCGCCACCGGCCCGCTTACATCTGCGGGCCTCGGCCAAGCCATCGCCGCCGAGACCGGCACTGACGCGCTCGCCTTTTTCGATGCAATCGCCCCCATCGTGCATTTCGACAGCATTGATATGTCCACCGCGTGGATGCAATCACGCTACGACAAAGGCGAGACAGAGGCCGAGCGCACCGCTTACCTCAACTGCCCAATGACCCGCGACCAATACGAGGCCTTCATTGATGCGCTTCTGGCCGCCGACAAAACCGAATTCCACGACGGCGAGACGGCAAAATATTTCGACGGTTGCCTGCCGATTGAGGTGATGGCCGAACGGGGCCGCGAAACCCTACGCTTTGGCCCGATGAAGCCGGTGGGCCTGACCAATGCCCATACCCCCGATGATAAACCTTATGCGGTGGTGCAACTGCGCCGCGATAATGCATTGGGAACGCTCTATAACATCGTGGGATTCCAAACTAAAATGAAATACGGATCGCAAACAGAAGTGTTCAAAATGATCCCGGCGCTGGAAAACGCCAGCTTTGCCCGTCTGGGCGGCATTCACCGCAATACCTTCCTCAATTCGCCCACTTTGCTCGACAATCAGATGCGCCTGCGCTCATTGCCGCATATCCGTTTTGCCGGGCAAATAACCGGCGTCGAGGGCTATGTTGAATCCGCTGCCATGGGCCTGCTCGCGGGGCGTCTGGCGGCGGCAGAAATCCTTGGCCACGCCACCACGCCGCCCCCCCAAGACAGCGCCATGGGGGCGCTCATCCATCACATCACCGGCGGGGCCGAGGCCAAAACCTTTCAGCCGATGAACGTCAATTTCGGCCTTTTCCGCCCGGTCGAAGGCCTCAAATCCGGCCGCCGCGGCCGCAAAGACCGTTACAAAGCCTATACCGACCGCGCCAAGGCGGCATGGTCTGACTGGCTTGCGCACTCCGCATAGAATCCATGCTGGACGGGGCCTGAGACTTCGGTTTATTCTTATCGCATGACAAAAACATATCTCGATCAGGCCTACGATCTGCATACACAAGACGCCACCAACACGCTCTATGATCAATGGGCCGCCAGCTATGATTCCGAGGTCAGGGATAACGGCTATGCCACCCCGGGCCGTTGCGCCAAAGCTCTTTTTGAATGCCTGCCCGACCCACAAGCCCCGGTGCTCGATTATGGCTGCGGCACCGGCCTGTCGGGCCTTGCCCTCAAACTCGCGGGCTACAACCAGATTGACGGGCTTGATCCCAGCCCCGAGATGCTCGACGGGGCGCGCGGCAAAAACATCTACCAAAACCTGACCCTGCTGGACCTGAGCAATAAAACCCCGATCCAGCGCGGCAGTTATCAGGCCATCGCCGCCATCGGCGTCATCGGCACCGGCGCGGCCCCGGTTGAAACCCTCGATCTGTTGCTGGATGCCCTCGACCCCGGCGGGTTGCTCACCTTCAGCTATAATGATCACGCCCTCGCCGATCCCAAATTCGAGGCCCGCTTGGAGGCTTGGGTCACCCGCGACGCGGCCCAAGTCCGGTTCAAGGAATACGGGGATCACCTGCCGCAACAGGGGATTAAGTCCAACGTCTATATCGTTGAAAGAATGTGACTTTTACCACCAGATTCGCCCCATCCCCCACCGGTCCGCTGCACCTTGGCCATGCCTATTCGGCGCTGCTTGCCTATGACATGGCACAAGCAAAAAGCGGCGCCTTCCTGCTGCGCATCGAAGACATTGACCAAACCCGTTGCAAACCCCATTGGGAACAACAAATTTACCATGATCTTCACTGGCTCGGCCTCACTTGGCCCACCCCGGTGCTGCGCCAATCTGACCGGCTGCCCGCCTACCAGACCGCCCTCAATACCCTGTGGCAACGCGGGCTTCTCTACCCCTGCACCTGCACCCGCCGCGACATCGCCGCCGCCGCTTGCGCCCCGCAAGAAGGCACGGCACCGCCCCTTGGCCCCGACGGGCTGATCTATCCCGGCACCTGCCGCCATCGCCATGACCGCACAGGTATCTTGCCGCAAAACACCGCCCTGCGCCTTGATATGCACGCCGCCGCGCACTCGCTCAGCTTCCATGAGACCGGCACCGGCCCCAATGGCCAATCCGGTGAAATTGAAACCTCAGCCGAGGATCTGATCACCAATGTGGGCGACATCGTCCTTTCCCGCCGTGATTTTCCCGGCTCTTATCATCTCAGCGTGGTGCTTGATGACGCCACCCAAAACATCACCCATGTTATCCGGGGCGAGGACCTGTTTGACGCCAGCAAAATCCACGTCCTGTTGCAAACCCTCCTCAACCTGCCCACGCCAACCTACCACCACCACCGCCTGATCCGCGACGACACCGGCAAACGCCTTGCCAAACGCGACGACGCCCGCGCCATCGCCAAATACCGCGCCGACGGGACCACGCCGGCCCATATCCGCGCCATGCTAAACCTGCAATAACAGCAGCGGACAATCAAATGATCGAACGGCTCTGGCGGTCTCTGAAATACGAATGCGTTTACCGCAACGCATTTGAAACCGGGTCGCAGGCGCGCGCTTGGATTGGAAAATGGCTGCTTAAATGAAATCATCACCCATCTAAATCTGGCGGCTTACTGGTCAAAATAGTAGGACCACCTCTCAGTGGGAAAAGAGCCGCTCTTGAAAACCAGCGTGGTTGTGCCGACGTTTTGTGAACCCACGCAACTACCGAAAGGAGGCTCATCATGGTGAGGCTCAATAAATGGCGTGCCAACGGTATTGGCGCAATGCGAATTCTCTTTGGTGTGATCTGGGCAATTGATGCTCAGTTCAAATGGCGCCCGTCTTTTGTCGATAACTTTGTCAGCTACCTGACCGGCGGGCTGGATGGTCAGCCACTTCTGGTCAAGCAATGGATCAGCCTTTGGATTGATGTGATCAAGATTGACCCAACCACTTTCGCCTATCTTGTGGCCCTGGCCGAAACCGGCTTGGCGATTGCCCTTATTCTGGGGGTTTTCTCCAATCTTGCCTATGTCGGTGGCGGGCTTTTGTCTCTGGTTATCTGGTCCACAGCCGAAGGGCTGGGCGGCCCCTATGTTGCCGGGTCAACAGACATCGGATCTTCGATCATCTATTTCGTTGTCTTTGGGTTACTGTTCTTCTCTCATGCCGGGCTTTACCGGGGCCTTGACGGGTGGCTGACCCCAAAACTTGGCATGTTTTCCTGGATGGCCTCCGGACCGCATCCGGACGCCTGATTGGTTGGCCCGGAACGGAACCGGAATAAATCATCAAGTTGGCCCGTGCAGGCTATTGACTTTTGTTTTGCAGGGGCCATCTCAATTAAACCGGGCCAAACAGCCATGATCGCCATCAAATTTGGCAGAGGCTGTAGCCCGAAAAGCTGACTTTCCAACTGATGGCTCGCCTGCTGGCGCGGATGAAACCTGCGCCCGGAATCCGACGCTATCAGACAGCGGCCAGCGCGGTGAATTGCGTGAAACGGAGCTAAAAAATGGAACGTAAGAAAAAATCAAACCAGGGCGCATTAGATGAAAAAACGGTTCTGGTTCTTCAGGGCGGTGGTGCCTTGGGGGCCTATCAGGCCGGTGCCTATCAGGAACTGGCCGCCAACGGGCAGTTGCCGGATTGGATCGCAGGCATATCTATCGGTGCCATCAATGCGGCATTGATCGCCGGAAACCCGCCTGAAAAACGTTTGCAGCAACTGCATAGATTCTGGAATACCATTTCGTCACACCTACAGGCCAAACCAACTCTGCCCGGCGAACAGATGCGCAGCAATTTCAACGATGCAAGCGCCTTGTTTGCCGCCACTTTCGGGTTGCCCGGATTTTTCACCCCGCGCCTGCCGATGGCGTTCAATTCGCTGTCGGGGGCGTCCAATGCGTTGAGCTATTACAAGACCGACGCGCTGCGCCAGACGTTAGAGGAGCTGGTCGATTTTGATCTGATCAACAGCGGAAAAACCCGTCTCAGCATCGGGGCGGTGAATATCCGCACCGGCAATTTCGCCTATTTCGACAATCGACAGCAGACCATCACCCCGGATCACATCATGGCCAGCGGCGCCCTGCCGCCGGGGTTTCCGCCGGTTGAAATTGATGGCGAATTTTATTGGGACGGCGGATTGGTGTCCAACACCCCGCTGCAATATGTTCTGGACGAGATGCCACGCCCCGACATGGTGATTTTTCAGGTTGATGTGTTTTCAGCCCGGGGTCCGATGCCTCAGAACCTGTCGGATGTTACCGAACGCGACAAGGACATCCGCTATTCCAGCCGCACGCGCCTGAATACGGATGCGTTTCGCAATGGTCAGATTCTGCGCCGCGCCGCGCATCGCCTGGTGGCAAAACTGCCCGAGGCGTTGCACGATGACCCCGACGTGAAATTGGTGCATGAGCTGTGCTGCAATGCCGCTGTCACCATCGTGCATCTGATCAAGCAGCGCAAAGATTACGCCACCCAGTCCAAAGATTTTGAATTCTCGCGATTGTCGCTCGACGAACATTGGCAGGCGGGCCAGAACGATGTTCGCCACACGCTTAATCACAAAAGTTGGCTGACACGGACCAAACCCGATCACGATGTACGGATCCTTGATCTTGCCCATGACGACGGCCAGAAAAAAGGAGTTCAGGGATGAAACGCGAAGATGTCAGGAAAAATGCCTATTCGATGCCGCTGACCAGCCCGTCCTATCCGCGCGGTCCGTATCGGTTTGTTGATCGCGAATTTTTCGTCATCACCTATCGCACCGACCCGGACGCCCTGCGCGCGGTGGTGCCCGAGCCGCTGCAAATTACCGAGCCGGTGGTGAAATATGAATTCATCCGTATGCCGGATTCAACCGGATTTGGCAGCTATACGGAATCGGGACAGGTGATTCCGGTTGAATTCAACGGTCAAAAAGGCGGGTATGTACATGCCATGTATCTGGATGATGATGCGCCGATCGCTGGTGGGCGCGAGATTTGGGGCTTTCCCAAGAAACTGGCCCAGCCGACCCTGAGCATCGAAAAGGATACCTTGCTGGGCACGCTTGATTACGGGTCGGTGCGCGTGGCCACCGGCACCATGGGCTATAAGCATCAGGCGCTTGACCTCGCGCAGGTCAAGGCCAGCCTTCAGGCACCCGGGTTCTTGCTCAAGATATTTCCGGATGTGGATTGCTGTCCACGGGTTTGTGAACTGGTGCGGTATTACTTGCAGGATCTGACGGTCAAGGGGGCCTGGTCGGCACCTGCGGCCCTTGAGCTGCATCATCACGCCCTTGCCCCCGTGGCCGGTCTTCCGGTGCTCGAAGTGTTGTCGGGGGTTCATATGATAACCGACCTGACGCTTGGGCTGGGTGAGGTCGTATATGACTATCTGAAAACTGAATGAGGATAAGAACATGAGAATGAAAGATAAAACCTGCATCATAACCGGGGCCGCGCGTGGCATCGGCGAAGGGATTGCCAAACGCTTTGTCGCTGAAGGCGCACGGGTGGCAATCGCCGATCTGGCACTGGAGGCGGCAAAGGAAACCGCCGTGCGCCTGACCAAAATGGGGCCGGGAACGGCCATTGGCATTGCCATGGATGTCACCGACGAGGCCGCAGTGAACGCTGGTGTGGCCGAGGTGGTGAAGGAATGGGGCGGCATTGACGTTCTGGTTTCCAACGCCGGCATCCAGATCGTTCACAAGATCGAGGAATTCCCGTTTGCCGATTGGAAAAAGCTGCTGGCAATCCATCTGGACGGTGCCTTTCTGACCTCAAAGGCCTGCATCCCGCATATGTATGGCAACAATGGCGGGTCGATCTTGTTCATGGGCTCGGTGCATTCCAAGGAGGCCTCGCCGCTGAAATCGGCCTATGTCACCGCCAAGCACGGGCTGCTTGGCCTTGCGCGGGTGATCTCCAAGGAAGGGGCGGCGCATGGGGTGCGGGCCAATGTGATCTGTCCGGGCTTTGTGAAAACGCCGCTGGTTGAAAAGCAAATTCCCGAGCAGGCCCGCGAACTGGGCATTTCCGAACAGGACGTGATCAGCAAGATCATGCTGGGCCAGACCGTCGACAAGGAATTCACCACAATCGAGGATGTGGCCGAGGTGGCGTTGCTGTTTGCATCGTTTCCCACCAATGCCCTGACCGGGCAGTCGCTGGTGGTCAGCCACGGCTGGTTCATGGAGTAAGAGATCGTAACCAAAGGAGTTTACCGGTTTCAGGGGGTCTCTTCTGAGCCGGACACATCCTTTAAGAAACAGGAGGCGGTGATGAATACCGCAAATACAAATCAGGATATGGCAAACGCCCTGCGCAGACCGCTTTTGGTGTTAGGCCTGTTGCTGGCGATATTGGGGACAGCCGGAGTTCTCTTTCCCAATATCATGTCCATCGCAGTTGAAATTTATTTAGGGTGGCTGATGGTGCTGGCCGGCGCTTTGTGGAGTTATTATGCGTTTCGGCTTCATGTTCATTCGTTCAGCGGCTGGCTTAAACCGGTTGTCCTTATTGCTGCCGGTATCTTGTGGTTGCTGTTCCCCGCGTCCGGCATTGCGGCGCTGACCTTGCTGATTGCCTTTTATCTGCTGATCGACGCCTTTGCCGGTTTCAATCTGGCCTTTGAGCGGCGCCCGCATCACGGATGGCTTTGGATGCTGTTCAACGGGGTCCTCTCGCTGGTGCTGGCGCTTGTGATCCTTGTGGGCTGGCCTGCAACGTCGCCCATCTTTTTGGGGCTTTTTGTTGGTATCAGTTTGCTGTTTGACGGCTTGTCCCTGATGATGATTGGCGTTTCCCTGAAAAAGGAGTGACATCCAAATGCCGATAGATTTGACCTCTTGCCATGAACGGCCATGAGCGGCCCTGAAATCCGCGAAACCAGCAACAACACATTAGCGCTGGACAGAACGGTGCTGGCCAATGAACGGACGTATCAGGCCTGGTTGCGCACCGGGCTGTCGGCCCTTGTGACCGGGTTGGGCGTTGCCCGGTTCCTGAAGGATGAATTATCTGTCTGGATGCTGTTGGCCATTGCAACCATCATGATTTCCCTAAGTGCGGTGGCCTTTTTGCAGGCCGCCTGGCGGTATACCCATCTGCATGTCAGGATGGCCCATCTTGATGTGGATGCAACACCTGCCTGGGTGGTAAAGGTAATCAGCATTTCTCTGGTGGGATGTTCGGGCCTTGCACTGACCGGGGTATGGCTGTCGGTCTTGCTTTAGGCGGTGTGGACGAA
>CAZZKL010000056.1:7717-16552 GCA_964655135.1 uncultured Roseovarius sp.
TGGCTTCAGGCAAATTGGCGGGCATATTCACCAATTACATACACGCGATATGCTGGTCTGCTCTTGCATTCAGATTGACCCACGGCGCGGGTTATGGTCAGTAGAGATGCATAGCCAATCTCTTTAAGGAAGCTAAATGACCAACCCGACCGCAGAAAGGTCGAGGCGCCGGACAGGCCGGCATTTGTCGGCCCGCCTTTGGCACATTGCACCTGCCCTGCTGGGGTTAGGTCTGTTTGCTGTCGGTACTTTCGCGCTTTACCGGCTTCTCGAGTCCGCCAACCCCAGCGACGTCCTGAAACAGGTCCGCGCGACGCCGCTGTCAACGCTGGCGGCGGCCCTTGGGGCAACCGCGCTTGGCTATGTGGCACTGATTGGATATGACTGGTCCGCCCTGCGCTATCTGGGAAAGAAACTGCCGCCGCACATTATCGCTATCGGTGGGTTTCTTGGCTACAGCTTTGGCAACATGATTGGCGTCAGCATCATTTCGGGCGGCGCGGTACGCTATCGGATTTATTCGGCATTCGGGCTGAATGCGTTCGAAGTCGCCACCGTTTCGACCTTTGTCGCGCTGGCTTTCGGGCTTGGCATCACGGTGATCGGCCTTGGCGCGCTGGCCATTCATCCCTATGCCCTGCAAAGCATTCTGCCGTGGAGTCCGGCGCTGACGCGCCTTGTTGCCGGCGCTTCGGCTTTGTCGCTGCTGGGTATTCTGACCTGGTCTGCCGTATCGGGGAAAACCTTCAGGCTGAAGAAACTGGAAATCACCGCGCCGACGCCCGGCATCCTGCTTGGGCAGCTTGCCTTCACGCTGATCGACATAATCATGGCGGCGCTGACGCTTTATGTTCTGTTGCCCTCCGGGGTGCCGGATTTCATCACCTTCGTTGCCATCTTTGCCGCAGCTGCCATGGCCGGAGTGCTCAGCCATGTGCCCGGCGGGGTTGGCGTTTTTGAAAGCGTCATCATCGCCAGTATGCCCGCCGATGTGCCGCTGGATCAGGTCGCGGCGGCGCTGCTGTTGTACCGGCTGGCCTATTACCTTGTGCCGTTCACTCTGGCGCTGGTCTATGTCGCCCTGAACGAGGCGCGCCTCGCCGGAGGGCTGGCGGCGCGGCTTCTGGGCGATGTTTCAGAACAGATGCAGCCGATTGTCCGGACCGCGACCTCGGTCACCCCGTCGGCTGCTGGCACGATGGCCTTTGGGCTGGGCATCTACCTGTTGCTGATGGCCTTTGTCCCAGGTGCCATACCCAATAAGATCGACCCGAATGATCTGCTGGCAGCGGTGCTTCTTGAAGGGGGGGCCCTTTTTTCTGCCGCTCTGGGTGTTGTTCTGATCTTGTTGTCGCAGGGTCTGATCCGACGTATTTCCGGCGCTTTCTGGCTAACGGAAATTGCGCTGATCGCCGGGGCGCTGGCGTCGATGCTGAACGGGCTCGACATAGAAAGCGCGCTTTTGCTGATCGCAGCAGCAATAATCCTGTGGCCGTTTCGGGTTGAGTTTTTTCGGTCGGCAAAACTGACACAGGGGGTTCTGACACCCGGCTGGTTCGCCCTGGTGGCTGGTATGGTTCTGGGGGTGGCGGCGTTTTTCTTTTTCGTGCACGCCAACACACCCTATTCGAACGACCTTTGGACCGAATTCTCTGGCGCGGCCAACACCCCGCGGGCCCTGCGCGCCGCCCTGCTGGCGTCTGCCCTTTTGATGTTTGTCACCATCTACCTTGCGCTTCAGCCGGCACGGGCACACAGCCGCCTGCCGGATGAGAGCGCCATTGCGACGGCAAAACGGATCATCGACGCCCAAAACAACCCCGAATCCTGTCTGGCCCTGAGCGGCGACAAGTCGCTGTTTTTCAACGACGCCGAAGATGCTTTCATCATGTATGCCAGACAGGGGCGTTCCTGGGTGGCCTATTCGGACCCGGTTGGCCCGCAAAGCGCGGCCCGGGATCTGGCCTGGGCGTTTTTTGACGAAGCCTACGCCGCCAACTGCCGCCCGGTATTTTATGAAGTCACCGAAAAATACCTGCCACTTTGGATAGAGATGGGTTTCACGCTGCACAAAATAGGCGAGGAATCGATTGTCCGCCTGCCTGAATTTTCGCTTGCCGGGGGGAAATTCAAAAAGATGCGGGCGGCCCATAACAAGGCGCTTAAAAGCGGGCTTGAATTTTTGGTCTGCGACCCGCCTCACAGCCTTGATTTTATAGACCGGCTTCGCTCCGTATCCGACGCCTGGCTGGGCGACAAAAAAGGCCATGAAAAAGGGTTTTCCGTCGGCCGGTTTGACGCGAAATACCTTGCTAACTTCCCTATCGCCGTGATCCGCCGCGAGGGGCGCATTCTGGCTTTTGCCAACATTTTGCGTCCGGGCGACGGGGCACATGTTTCCATCGACCTCATGCGTTATCTGCCCGAAGAAGCCAGCGGTATGATGGAATTCCTGTTCATAGAGATCATGCAACGCTATCAGGATCAGGGTGCCCGGGATTTCAGCCTTGGCATGGCGCCGCTTGCCGGGCTGGAAACCCGGCATGGAACGCAGTTGTTGAACCGGTTTGGCGCGTTGTTGTATCGCCACGGCGGTGCATTTTACAATTTTGCAGGCCTGCGCGATTTCAAGCAAAAATTCCATCCGGAATGGCGCCCCAGTTTCATTGCTGTGCCTGGTGGAACGCCGCCGCTGGTCGCGCTCAAGGATGTGACGATTCTGATCGCTGGCGGCGCGATGGCGGTTGTTAGAAAGTAGACAGAACGTACTGCGAACAATGGTGTTTCCGCGTAAAATAGCTGAACACGCATCCCATTGTTCTAATTGAAGATAAAATGGTGCAGCGGGGCAGAGAAACCTCAAACACTCTCACAAGCGGCACAAGTGCCGCCGGGCTTTTCGCCCGCGCCATCGCAGGCCCGAGAAACGCGAGGAATAGCCGTGAGATAGAAAATGGTGCACCTGTCGCGATTCGAACGCGAGACCTCTGCCTTCGGAGGGCAGCGCTCTATCCAGCTGAGCTACAGGTGCGTGCTAGGGGGTATAATCGCCATCCCCCTGCCCCGCAATGCATAAAACGCCCAAATCCAACTGGATCATGGGCGTTTCAATATCTCATTGAGGGGCGGCACCACTCATTATTCTTGGGTCAGTTCGCAGTGCCGGTTCAGCTACCGTCGCCGCCACCGCTATTGTCGCCGGCACTGTCACCGCCGTTTTGATTAGACCCGGTTTCATCATAGCCCTGCTGGTCGCTGGTTGGAATGCAATTTGAATCGGCCCCTGCATATTGACCCCCGCTGCACCCACCGCCCTGTGACATTTCATTGCCATATTTGTCAAAAACAGGTTCCGGGGCAATCGGCTGAGGTGCCGGCTCGGTCTGCGCACAGGCCGCGACAATCACCAGGGCAGATACAGTGGACAGTGTCTTTAATAACATCATTTTGCTTCACTCCGCATAAATTTTATTGGCCATAAAAAACCAACCTGCTGCTCTATACCTTAAAATACAGCCCATATCCAATTAAAACAGGTTGATCTGATTTCCCGATTGCACGCCGCGGCCCATATGCCAAAATACCCTATGCCAGAATCGCGCAACAAGCTGATGTGGCGAAAACGGAGAATACATCAATGCGGTATTTGAACTATGCGCTAATCTGCCTGCTAAGCCTGTCCCCGGTGATGGCACGCGCCGATCAGCATCCCAGCGTGGACCTTGAAATTGTCCTGGCGGTGGATGCCTCTGGCAGCGTTGACCGGTATGAGCTGAAGCTTCAGCTTGATGGCATTGCCGCCGCGTTTCGCGACCCCGAGATCATTCAGGCCATATCCGCCGGGCCATTTCAGCGGATTTATGTTGCCACCCTGATCTGGTCTGATGCCACCTATCAAAAGCACCCGACCGAATGGTTTACCATTGATACCGCGCAATCGGGTGAGGAATTCGCCACCACGGTTGAGACAATGGCCACCCAGCACGGAGCAATTACCGCGATTGGCGGCGGCGGCACCGGGCTTGGATCGGGGATGGAATTTGCCCTTGGCATGATCGAGGATAACGGCGTCACCGCCCTGCGCAAAGTGGTCGATATTTCCGGTGACGGGCGCGAATCAGAATCCTGGCGCGAGGGCGAAACCATGCTGCCCAAAGCGCGTGAGATTGCACAGCTTCTTGGGGTCACGGTGAATGGTCTGGCGATACAGATCAGCATCCCGGACCTCACGGAGTATTACCGCGATAATGTTCTGGTGGGAGTGGGCAGCTTTGTCTTGCCTGCGGATGACTTTCACGATTACGCGCGGGCGATCAAGAAAAAGCTGCTGCGTGAATTATCCCCGGCTGTGATCGGGCGCACAACCGGGCCGCTGAATTCCGCAAGCTGAGGAATACCTGCCTGTTAAACACGCAAAAGCCGTAACCCGATTGTCTCAGGTTACGGCTTCTTACAACCAATTAGGTCGTAATATTCTTATACGGGGTTGCCGTATTTGTCATATACAGGCTCGGGTGCAATCGGAGCAACGGGCTCTTCTTGCTGTGCACAAGCTGTAAGGAAAAGGCTAACGGCGACAACGCCAAGGATTTTCATCGATTTCATTCATCTGCTCCAGAAATATTAAACAACGTCATCTTAGCAGCACCTTATGGGGTTTGTCGAATACCTTTTAAAACCTTTGTCATATGACGTATTCTTGCCACATCCATCCCCGCCCAAGGGCCTTCAGCCAAACAGCTCATGCGCCAGCTCTAACGCCTCAATCAGCCGGTCAATTTCGGCTAAGGTGTTATACATCCCAAACGACGCGCGACAGGTGGCGGTCAGGCCCAGATGATCCATCAACGGCGCCGCGCAATGGTGCCCTGCCCTTACCGCAACCCCTTTTTTATCAAGGATTGTTGAAATATCATGGGGGTGCGCCGCGCCTTGCATGGTGAATGAAAAAATCGCCGCCTTGCCCGGGGCCTGACCCTGCACATTCAGCCAGTTCAGCCCGCCAAGGCGGCTTTGCGCATAATCTGCCAGCGCCTGTTCATGGGTTGAGATCGCGTCCATCCCCACATCCATCATATAATTAAGCGCCGCCCCCAGACCGATGGCCTGCACAATTCCCGGCGTTCCGGCCTCAAATTTCATCGGCGGGGTGTTGTAAATCACCGCCTCTTTGCTGACCTCGCGAATCATATCGCCGCCGCCCATGAAGGGGCGCATCTCATTCATCCGTTCGCGGCGCACAAAGATCGCCCCCGAGGCCGACGGGCCATATAGTTTATGCCCGGTAATGGCATAGAAATCACAGCCCATTTCATCAATATTAACCTGCGCGTGCACCGCCGCCTGTGAGCCATCCACCAGCACCGGAACCCCGCGCGCGCGGGCCGCGTCACAGATCGCTTTCACATCCACCCGCGTGCCCAAAACATTGGAAAGCTGGGTAATGGCAATCAGCTTGGTGCGCGGGGTGATGGCGTCAATCACCGCCTGAGGATCAAGCGCGCCAACCGCATCCGTATCCACCCATTTCAACGCCACGCCCTGACGCTCGCGCAAGAAATGCCAGGGCACGATATTGGCGTGGTGCTCCATGACTGAAAGCAATATCTCATCGCCCGCCTGCATCCGGGGCATGGCCCATGCGTAGGCCACCATATTGATGCCCTCGGTGGTGCCAGAATTGAGGATGATCTGACATTCATCCGCCACCCCCAGAAACCTGGCGATAATACCGCGCACCGCCTCATATTTCTCGGTGGCAATATTCGACAGCGTATGCAGCCCGCGATGCACATTGGCATATTCATGGGCATAGGTGTTGGTGATGGTATCAATCACCACCTGCGGCTTTTGCGCCGAGGCCCCGTTATCGAGATAAACCAAGGGCTTGCCATTGATCTCCCGCGACAGAATGGGAAAATCACCGCGAATTTTTTCGACATCCAGCATGTCTTCAAGCTCCAAAGATAATAAATAGGACGGCCATCAGCGAGAAAACAATGGCCATGGTGACACCCAGATAAGTCAAAACCGTCAGGATCGCGGCTTTGACCTTATCGTGAAAGCCATGCGCCTCATCGACAAACACGATGTGAATATACATGCCCCAAATCCCCGCACCCAGCGTAAACAGCGATGTCAGGCCCGGCGTGATTGCGGTAAACACCAAGGCAATCAGGCTCACAATCAGGCGCAGCGCCTGTATCCAGATGATCAGCGCCAGAATATCCTCATACCGGGCCTTGCCGCCGATGGATTGGCCGATACTGCCGATGAATTTGCTCACCAGCGCCAGAACCACATACATGAACCCGGCAAATAACAACGGTGTATGCACAATCGGCGCATACATTGTCTGCACTGCCGGGTCTTGCGGCGGATAAAGATGGCCGGTGATCGCATAGACGATGGCATTAAGCACCGTCATCAGCGCCAGCCCCATCAACAGGCTGCGCCGCGACAGGTTCAACCCGGTAATTTTGGGCACCACAAGCTGCGGTGTCAGAACGGTCTCGCGTAGCAAGGCGGACAGATCAATGGATTTCAGATCATTCATCCCCGGCCCCATCCGGCCTCTCGCAGACCCGCCAGCCAAAACCACAAAAAAAGCCCGAGCCATATAACGCCCACAACATTCAACGCGCGCCCCGGCCCGACATATCCCGCCACCAGCCCATGCAAAAGCACCACTGGGCTTGCGGCCAGAAACGCCCAAAACAGCGCCAGCCGCGCGTAGATTGCCGGGCATTTACCGCCAAAGGCGCGCAGGATCAGATAGCTGAGATAAGACAGCGCGTATAATATCAATGGGGCCACAAAAACCCACGCGGCCAAGGTGCTGCCGATCGCCGGCCACGGATCCTGCCCTTGCAGATACGCCTCACGCGCCAGACGCGGCATTTGCGCGATGAACATCAAAAGACAGCCGGCAAAAACCAGCTTGAGCGCGCGCTCCTCACCGGCCGGCATATCAAACAGCCGGCGAAACACCCGTCTGGGCCGCCAATATGTGGCGGCAATATCGCTTGTGACCGGCATCAGCCCCGCCTGCGTAAAAGCCAGCCTTCAAGCTGGGCATTGATCGCGCCGCGCAACGCGGCATCCGCTACTTCCTCTACCGCCTCGGCCAGAAAGGCCAGCGTCAACAGGTCGGTGGCAATGCCCTTCGGCACCCCGCGCGCGCGCAGATAAAACAGCGCCTCCTCATTGATCGCACCACTGGTTGACCCATGCGAGCACTCCACATCATCGGCGTAAATCTCAAGCTCGGGCTTGGCCAGAAACTGACTGTCGCCGTCCAGCATCAACGCCTGCGAAATCTGATAGCCATCGGTTTTCTGAGCAATCTGCTTCACCAGAATTTTACCCTGAAACACCCCCGTGGCACCATTTCGCAGCACTTTCTTAAACACCTGACGGCTTTCACAAGCCCGCGCATTATGGGTGATGAAAACCGTATCATCATGGTGAAAATCGCCATCCCCCATCGCCACCCCGGCCACATGCGCCACCGCATCATCGCCGGTCAGCTCAATCACGCATTCATTGCGTGTCAGCACGCCATTGGCCGTCATGGTGAAGGATTTAAACAGGCTTTCTGCGCCCAATCGCGCAAAAATATGCGTCACCGCCCGGCGCTCATGATCGCGCCCCTGAGAGCGCACATGATGGAATTTCGCCCCATCGCCCACCTCGACCTCCAGCACCATATTCAGCCGCGCCGCCGCCGGGCCATTTTCCAGCAGCGTCAGCTCCGCGCCGGGGTCAAGCCGGATGACATGGTGCAAAACCGCATCGGAACCCGTTGAATTATGGATATAAATCAGGTTCACAGGTCGGGATGCCTTGCCGCTCACATGGATCACCACGCCGTCCTTTGCCAGCCCTGTATTCAGCGCCGCAAGGGGCCGCGCCACCGGTTTCTGCCCGTTTGTTTCCAATACGCCATACACGTCCTTGGCCCAGTGAATATCGGTGTTTGTGACCTCTGAAAGATGCTCAATCGTCACGCCCTCCAACGCCAGATCATCACTGGCAGCCGCATCAAACACCCCGTCAACAAACACAATCTTCAGCCGCGCACCAGCATCAAACACCGATCCCGGATCATGCTCAAACAGTGCCGCCTCGGGCGCTTCAACCTGCACTAATGACTCGGGCCGCGTATATTTCCAATATTCATCGCGCCTTTGCGGCAATCCCATCGCCCGCACCCGCGCCAGTGCAGCACCGCGCGCCGCATTGGCCCACCCCGCCCCATCCGGGGGCACCTGCACCAGCCGCGCCTCGGTTACGCTCAGATTTTCCTGCACAGCGGCCATTACGCCACCTCCGCCAGAATATCGGCATAGCCGTTGTTTTCAACCTCCAGCGCCAGCTCCGGCCCGCCGGTTTTCACGATCCGCCCATCGGCCATGATATGCACCACATCGGGTTTAATATGGTCCAGAAGCCGTTGATAATGCGTAATAACCAGAAATCCCCGGTCTTTATTGCGCAGGGCATTCACCCCGTCCGCCACCAGCTTCATTGCATCCACATCAAGGCCCGAATCGGTCTCATCCAGAATGCACATACGCGGTTCTAATATGGCCATCTGTAAAATCTCGTTGCGCTTTTTCTCACCACCAGAAAACCCCACATTGACCGGCCGTTTGAGCATATCCGCATCAATTTTCAGCTCTTTCGCCTTGGCCCGCACCATCTTGAGAAAATCCGTGGCGCTCATCTCATCTTCACCCCGCGCCTTGCGCTGCGAATTCACCGCCGTGCGCAAAAACGTCATATTGCCCACGCCGGGAATTTCCACCGGATACTGAAACGCCAAAAACAGCC
>CAZZKL010000056.1:16562-17955 GCA_964655135.1 uncultured Roseovarius sp.
GCGCTCCTCCGGCTCCATATCCAGCAAATCCACCCCGTCCAGCGTGGCCGTCCCGCCGGTCACCTCATAGCCCTCTTTGCCCGACAGCACATAAGAAAGCGTCGACTTACCCGAGCCATTAGGCCCCATGATCGCATGCACAGATCCCGCCTCAACATTCAGGCTCAGACCCTTGAGAATGGTCTTGTCCTCTTCCTCAAGGTCAACTCGTAAGTCATTGATATTCAGCATTTTCATCTCTTTTCATTCTTCAAACGCCCTCGGGCGCTTGTGTTGTCATATCTCTATACGTTCACGATCCGCCGGACTCACGCCAAGCCCATAACCACGCCACCAACCACAAGCCCCACGCCAAAGCCGACAACCAACAGGCGCAGCCCCTGATACAGTGGCAAAAATAACAGCGACACCCCCAAAAGCAGCGCGGAAATTGCCATCGAAAACAAACCAAACGCCCCCACCGCAACCACAACCACAAATATTTCCGGCGTCTGGGTGCTGGCATATGCAGTGTCATAATTTGCAAATGAAAACACCAGCATACCCATGGCCAACATCCCCCAAACCCCGCCAAACGCCCCCCAAAAGTATTTGCCAACCCCCGAGCTTTGCGGCGTCAGACGTATTGTCTTAACCTCCGCCTCAACCGGCTGTTGATGCGCAATTTTGTTAAGGCGCTCAATGCGTTGTTTGAAATCCGAATTTCCCATGGGCTACCCCACTGACCCCTCCAATGATATTGCCACCAACGCCTGTGCCTCCATGGCAAACTCCATCGGCAGCGCCTGCAGCACCTCCTTGGCAAAGCCGTTGACAATCAGCGCCACCGCCTCTTCCTCACCAATGCCGCGCTGACGACAATAAAACATCTGATCGTCATCCACTTTTGAGGTGGTGGCCTCATGCTCCACCCGGCTGGAATTGTTTTTAACCTCAATATACGGCACCGTATGCGCCCCACATTGATCGCCAATAAGCAAACTATCGCATTGGGTATAATTGCGCGAGTTTTTCGCCTTGGGGTGCATCGACACCAGCCCGCGATAGGTGTTTTGCGCGTGCCCCGCACTGATCCCCTTGGACACAATCCGCGACCGGGTATTTTTGCCCAGATGGATCATTTTAGTGCCGGTATCGGCCTGTTGCCAGTTGTTGGTGATGGCAATGGAATAAAACTCGCCCTGGCTGTCATCACCGCGCAAAATGCAGCTTGGATATTTCCACGTCACCGCTGATCCGGTCTCAACCTGCGTCCACATCACCTTGGCCCTGTCGCCCCGGCAATCGGCCCGCTTGGTGACAAAATTATAAATCCCGCCCTTGCCGTTTTCATCGCCGGGATACCAGTTTTGCACGGTGGAATATTTCACCTCGGCGTCTTCTTCGATGATGA
>CAZZKL010000057.1:0-1453 GCA_964655135.1 uncultured Roseovarius sp.
CGCCGCCGCAAAAACGACGTCGCCCCGCCAAAGGTGTTTTCATGGCTCACACCGCGCAAACTATCGCGCGTAAATGCATGATCCACCTGATTTTTCGCGTCTTCAAGTGCCATATCTGATGCCCTTTTCAAGTGTCGGGGTGGGTGGGCGGGAGACGCTTGAAAAGGGCATCATCCCACCGGCTGCGCCCGCTCAACAAGGCGGGCAAAAAATGACGCCCCCACCGGCGCCACCTCATCGTTGAAATTAAACCTTGGATGATGAAGCCCCGCCGCCTCACCCTGACCCAAAAACAAATACGCCCCCGGGCGCTTCTCCAGCAGATATGAGAAATCCTCAGCCCCCATTTCACGGCTGCGATCCGCCTCCACCTGCGCCTCTCCGGCCACTTCCCGCGCCACATCTGCGGCAAATTCCGTGCATTCCGGCTCATTCACCGTCGCCGGATAGCCCCGATCAATCCTCAGCTCCGCCTCAACCGCAAAACTCGCCGCCTGCCCCGCGACAATCTCTTGCAGCCGGGTCCAGACCATCTGTTGCACCTCCACATCAAACGTCCGGATCGTGCCGTTGATATAAGCCGTCTCGGGTACAATATTTTCCGCCGTTCCGGTATGGATTTGCGTCACCGAAACCACCAGATCATCCATTGCATAATTGTTGCGGCTGACAATCGTCTGTACTGCCTGCACAATGCCCACGGCGGCCACCACCGGATCACGGCATTCATGCGGAAACGCCGCGTGCCCGCCGACCCCCTTGATATCAATATGAAATGTATCCACGGCGGCCATAATCGCCCCCGGCGTGGTGGAAAAATTCCCGGCCTCCAGCCCCGGCATGGTATGCAGCGCAAACACTTTCTCAATGCCAAACCGCTCCAACATGCCTTCCTCAACCATCACCCGGCCGCCGCCCGGCCCCTCCTCGGCGGGCTGAAAAATCAGCGCCACCCGGCCCGCAAAATTGCGCGTCTCCGCCAGATATTTCGCCGCCCCCAGCAGCATCGTGGTATGCCCGTCATGGCCGCAAGCGTGCATCACACCCGGGTTTTGCGAAGCATATTCAACCCCGGTTTGCTCAGGAATCGGCAGCGCATCCATATCCGCGCGCAAGCCAATCACCGGCCCCTCACCTTGCCCCTCAATCACCGCCACCACACCCGAGGTGGCAATCCCGGTCTCGATACAGGTAATGCCAAACTGCCGCAGCTTATCCACCACAAACGCCGCCGTCTCATGGCATTCAAACCCCAATTCGGGATGGGCATGAAGATGCTGCCGCCATTCGGCCATCTCACCCGCAAAACCAGCAATACGATTGATCACGGCCATGGTATGGACTCCTCTGCAGTCGCGCGTCACTTTCCACTGAACCCCAATAAGGACCAAATCACAATGCCCGATGATCCTGTGCCCGATGATCCTGTGCCCGATGATCCTGTGCCCGATGA
>CAZZKL010000057.1:1553-17947 GCA_964655135.1 uncultured Roseovarius sp.
TGCCCGATGATCCTGTGCCCGATGATCCTGTGCCCGATGATCCTGTGCCCGATGACGCCCTGATCCACGATCCCGGCCAGCCAATGCCCCGCCTGCTTGCCATCATGGCCCGCCTGCGCGACCCCGATACCGGCTGCCCGTGGGATATTGAGCAGGATTTTGCCAGCATTGCCCCCTACACCATCGAAGAAGCCTATGAGGTCGCCGATGCGATTGAACAGGCTAACATGGACGATCTGCGCGGCGAATTGGGTGATCTGCTGCTTCAGGTGGTGTTCCACGCGCAAATCGCCGACGATGAAAACCTGTTCAATTTCAATGACATCGCCAATGCCATATCGGACAAAATGATCGCCCGTCACCCGCATGTTTTTGGCACGCAGTCGCGCGATAAAACGCCCGAGCAACAAACCCGCGACTGGGAAGCCATCAAAGCGGCTGAGCGCAGCGCCCAGTCGCAAACCGGCACCCTTGACGGCGTCGCCATCGGCCTGCCGGCACTTTTGCGTGCGGTCAAACTGCAAAAACGCGCCGCGCGGGTGGGGTTTGACTGGCCTTCAACCGATCAGGTGCTGGATAAACTCACCGAAGAAGCCGCTGAACTGACCGAAGCCACCACAGACCTGACCCAAGCGGAGGTTGAAGAAGAATTTGGCGATCTACTCTTTGTCATGGCCAATCTTGCGCGGCATATGAAGGTTGATCCCGAATCCGCGCTGCGCGCCGCCAACGCCAAATTCACCCGCCGGTTTGAACGGATTGAGGCCCTGCTGGCGGAGAAAAATAAAACCCCCGAACAATCCACTCTTGAGGAAATGGACGCCCTGTGGAACACTGCCAAGAAAGAAGAAAAACAGACGAAAAACGTGTAGGGTGGGTGAAACCCACCGCGCGCCCACCTTCCCCCATAGGCTCCCCCCAATGCCCCTGAAAATCCCCTTCGATAACAGCTATGCCCGCCTGCCCGCGCGGTTTTTCACCCGTCTCAACCCTACCCCCGTCACATCCCCCGCCCTCATCCACTTCAACGCGGATCTCGCGGCAGAGCTACAAATCACCCCCGGCACAGCCGCTGAACTCGCCTCAGCCTTCTCAGGCAACACCATCCCCAAAGGCGCACAGCCAATCGCCACGGCCTATGCCGGCCACCAATTCGGCGGCTTCTCCCCACAACTTGGCGATGGTCGCGCGCATCTTTTAGGCGAAGTCATTGATAGCAAAGGAAAACGTCGCGACATTCAACTCAAAGGCTCCGGCCGCACGCCGTGGTCGCGCGGCGGCGATGGCCGCGCCTGGCTTGGCCCGGTCTTGCGCGAATATGTGGTCTCAGAAGCGATGCACGCCCTTGGCATCCCCACCTCGCGCGCCCTTGCCGCCGTCACCACCGGCGAAGACATCACCCGCGAAACCGGCGCCCGGCCGGGTGCCATCCTCACCCGCGTCGCCGCCAGCCATATCCGCGTGGGCACGTTTGAATATTTCGCTGCTCGGGGGCACAAAGACGCGCTGCAAACCCTGCTGGACTATGCCATCTCCCGGCATTACCCCGACTGCAAAACCCCGCTGGAGTTTCTCAATGCGGTGATTGATGCTCAGGCCAAACTGGTCGCCAAATGGCTCTCGGTGGGCTTCATCCACGGGGTAATGAACACCGACAATACCGCCATTTCCGGTGAAACCATTGATTACGGCCCCTGCGCCTTTATCGACATCTATCACCCGCAAACCGTGTTCAGCTCAATCGACGCGCAGGGGCGCTATGCCTATGACAATCAGCGCCATGTGATTGTCTGGAACATGGCGCAACTGGCCTCATCCCTGCTACTTTTGATGCCAGATCAGGACGCCGCAATCAAGGATTTCACCCAAGCGGTTCACGCCATGCCTGACCTGATTGAGGGCTATTGGCTGCACTATTTTGGCCAGAAAATCGGCCTGGAAAATGCCAAGACTGAAGACGCGCCGCTGATCAACGACCTGCTGGACATCATGGTGGCCCAGAAGGCTGATTTCATCAATAGCTTCCGCGACTTACCTACTGCCGCCCAAGCCTGGAAAGAGTGGAACACCCGCTGGCAGGCCCGCCTGAAACCAGAAACCGGAATCCGCGCCCGTATGCACGCCGCCAACCCCGCCTTCATCGCGCGCAATCACCGGATCGAGCAAATGATCGAGGCGGCCCTTGCGGGTGATTTCAGCCCGTTTGAGCGGCTCAATGATGTCCTAAACCACCCTTACGAGGATCACCCCGAAGCGGTGGCGTTCACCCAACCGCCACAGCCGAGTGAAGTGGTCGAAAACACCTATTGCGGAACTTGAATTTACCTGCACTCAAAAACTCCTGATGACCCTCCTCAATCTGGCTGCTACACACCTATGCATGAGCGCCAGCCCCATCAGAATTGCAACCTATAACCTGCAAAAATGCGTCGGCATTGACCTGCGCCGCCGCCCCGAGCGCAGCCTGCAGGTGATCAATGCCCTGAATGCTGAAATTGTGATCTTGCAGGAAGCCGACAAACGTATGCCACCGCGCCCCGCCGCCCTGCCCCATGACATGCTAAAGGCCGCGGGATGGCACATTGCCCCCTTTGGCCAAACCGCAGGATCGCTTGGCTGGCACGGCAATGCCATGCTGATGCGCGGCAACACCCAAGTTATCAACACCGCCCATATTGACCTGCCGGGGCTTGAGCCGCGCGGCGCAATCCGGGCCGATCTCAGCACCCCTATCGGCCCCCTAAGGATCATCGGCCTGCATCTGGGGCTGGTCAAACGCTACCGGCTGATGCAGATCAAAGCCATCATCCGGCATCTGCGCAATTTGCCCGATTGCGCCACCATCCTGACCGGCGATTTCAACGATTGGAGCCGAACCCCCGAGGCCCTTGATGCCAGTGCCGATGGTTTCAGTTTTATCCAGACCCCGCCCAGTTTTCCCGCCCCCCGGCCGGTGGCACGGCTTGATCGGTTTGCCCTCAGCGCCGAGCTGAAAACCATAACCACCGGCACCTATATCCCCCGCCCCGCGCGGGTGGCCTCGGATCATCTGCCGGTCTGGGCCGACATCATTCGCCGCTAGCGGCATATGGTTTGCCGTGATAGGGCCATGGGGGCACGATTTAAACCGATAGGGCCGCAATGACATTCCTGCAAATCGCCTCGCTTTTGATTGTCCTTGCCGGGGCCTTTGGCGCGATCAACTACCTGTATTTGAAGCTGCCCCCCGCCATCGGCATTTTGATTGTGGCGCTTCTGGCCTCGTTTGGCATGTTGATCCTTGATCATTTCATGCCCGCACTTGGCATGGCCGACAAAATCCGCAACTTGCTGATCCGGATTGATTTTTCCCAGTCCCTGCTTGAAGGCATGTTGGGCCTTTTGCTGTTTGCCGGGGCGTTGCATGTGAAAATCAGCGACCTGCGCGCGCAATGGAAAGTGGTGTTCTTGATGGCCACCATCGGCGTCGGCCTCTCAACTGTGGTGATCGGTGCGGGCTTTAGCTGGCTTACGGGCATGCCCTTGCTGGTGGCTTTGGTATTTGGCGCGATTGTCACCCCAACCGATCCGGTGGCGGTTCTGGGCGTGCTGCGCGAGGCCAACCTGCGCAAAACATTAGAGACCAAAATCGCCGGTGAAAGCCTGTTTAATGACGGCGTGGGCTATGTTGTGTTTCTCATCCTTGTGGGCTTGGCCTTTCCCTCGGGTGAAGGCCATGGCAGCGGCTTCGCAGATGCCGTCCAGCTTTTTGTCAGAGAGGCCGGAGGCGGGGCCGTTCTGGGTGTTGTTCTGGGCTGGCTTACCTTCCGGGTGATGCGCCAAATCGATGATTATTCGCTCGAAGTTCTGCTTACCCTCGGCCTGGCCTTTGGCGGCTATGAGCTGGCGGTTTACATGCAGGTTTCGGCCCCGATCATGGCGGTTTGTGCCGGGCTGCTAATCGGCGATGTCGGCACCAAACACGGCATGTCCGAAGAAACCCGCAAATATGTTGAGGCGTTTTGGAAACTCATAGATGAGATCCTCAACGCCGTCCTGTTCCTGATGATCGGGTTTGAGGTCTTCACCGTCGCCTTCAAGGCCGAGTTCCTAACCGCCGGGGTATTATCAATCGCGCTGGCCCTATTGGGCCGGTTCATCGCCGTCTATATCCCGGTGCTTTTGCTTAAACCCTTCCGCACATTCTCACGCGGGGTGGTGCCGATCATGACATGGGGCGGTCTCAAAGGCGGCATCTCGGTCGCGCTGGCGCTCAGCCTGCCAGAAGGCGAGTGGAAACCTCTAATTCTGACCGCGACCTATATTATCGTGATATTTTCCATTGTGGTTCAGGGCCTTACCGTGGCCCGCCTTGCCAACCGTATCGGGCGCGAGCCTGATCTGGTTTGAAGCCTGCCCACGTCCCGGCCCCGCGTATATTTCTGCGCCGGGACGTGGGGGTATGAATAATCTGCGGGTGCTTTATTAATGCGGTGCCTCAGGCACCTCAGGCCGCCGCCCGGCGTGGCCCCCGATTACGCCGCCTGCGCCCCGGCTGACCCTGACCCTGACCCTGACCCTGACCCTGACCGTGGCCACCGCCACCGCCCGGTTTGCCCCGGCCACGACCGCGGCCGCCCCGGCCCTTGGGCTTGGCGGGTTCCTCGGCCATCTCCCACATGCGCCCCGAGGCCACGGGAATTTTGATCCCCATTTTCTTTTGAATATCGCGCAATTCGCCCATCTCATCAGGCGCGCAAAACGCAATCGCCGAGCCATCCCGCCCGGCCCGCGCGGTGCGCCCGATACGGTGGATATAATTCTCGGGCA
This sequence comes from uncultured Roseovarius sp., assembly GCA_964655135.1. Taxonomy (GTDB): domain Bacteria; phylum Pseudomonadota; class Alphaproteobacteria; order Rhodobacterales; family Rhodobacteraceae; genus Roseovarius. The sequence goes on from CAZZKL010000057.1 coordinate 6,363, forward strand.
CATTCGGCAGATCATAGTTATAGACGTGTTTCACATCGGGAATATCAAGGCCACGTGCTGCCACATCGGTGGCCACCAGAACCTTGACATGGCCATCACGAAACGCCTTCAACGCGCGCTCACGCTGGCCTTGGCTTTTGTTGCCGTGGATTGCCGCCACCTTATATCCAGCGGCTTCCAGTTTGCGCGCCAGTTTATCCGAGCCATGTTTGGTGCGGCCAAAAACCAGCGCCAATTCCTCGCGGTGTTTCCCCAAGAGTTCAATCAAAAGCCCCGGCTTTTCCGCCTTGGCAATGAAATGAAGCTCCTGTGTCACCTTATCGGCGGCCTTACCCGGAGGCGCCACCTGCACCCGCCGGGGGTTGGTCAGGTAGCTGCCTGCAATCTCTTCCATCTGCTTGGGCATGGTGGCCGAAAACAGCATGGTTTGGCGCGTGTCCGGCAGCATCCCGGCGATTTTGCGCAAATCATGGATGAACCCAAGATCAAGCATTTGATCGGCCTCATCCAGCACCAGAAAGCTTGCCGCATCCAAGCGCAAAGCGCGCCGGTCCAGCAGGTCCAGCAACCGCCCGGGTGTGGCCACCAGAATATCCATGCCGCGCTCAAGCTTCTTGATCTGCACGTTGATCGACTGACCGCCCACAACCACGCCAATCTTGATCGGCGAATCCTTGACCAGCGGCAACAGCGAATCCCGGATTTGCCCGGCCAATTCGCGTGTGGGCGCCAAAATCAGGCTGCGCACGGTCTTGGGATCAGGTTTCTGGCGATACTCCATCAACTGCGCAATCAGCGGCAGTCCAAAGGCGGCGGTTTTGCCGGTGCCGGTCTGCGCCAGCCCCATCACATCATGGCCATCCAGTGCATATGGGATGGCGTGGGTCTGGATCGGCGTCGGCTCATCAATGCCCATCGCGGACAGCTTTTTCACCAACCGGGCCGGCAGGCCCATTTCTTCAAATAAATTCAATTTCATTCCTCTCAAGCACGCGAGCGCCCATGCGCCACATGCCAAACCGGCGCACAACATTGTGCCCCGAAAATTCTTGGGTTACGCCTGCATCCTGACCATCGGCAACATCGCCAACGGCCGATCAGACGCTTGGCCCCACGCGTGATTTTGGGATCAGTCCTCGATATTTCTGGTCTATGGCAGCCACTTCTTTTGGTGGCGACACTGCTCACGCGGCAGGAAATATCGGTTACGCGCCATATGGTTGCTTTGTTCGCCAAAGTCAACCACATGCGGCAAATTCGCTGGAAACCTGTGGCAGAACCGGCTATTCAGTGCATAAACACGCGCCAGAGACATGCTCATGACAGATACCATCACCAACCGCTGCGAGGCCAAGGGCCTGCGCATGACCGGCCAACGCCGCACCATCGCCAGCGTGCTGGAAACCTGCGACGATCACCCGGATGTGGAGGAGCTGTATAACCGTGCCTCGGCGCTGGATGCCAACATCTCAATCGCCACGGTCTACCGCACAGTCAAGTTGTTTGAAGAGGCCGGTATCCTGGAAAAATACGAGTTCGGCGATGGCCGCGCCCGCTATGAAGACGCCGAGCGCGACCACCATGATCACCTGATAGATATGAATTCTGGTGAGGTGATCGAATTTGTCGATCCCGAGATCGAGGCGCTTCAGGAAAAGATCGCGCAAAAGCTGGGCTATAGCCTCAAAGGCCACCGGCTTGAGCTTTACGGCGTGCCGGTCAAAAAAGAACAGACCTGAATGGAAAACCTGCGCGGCAGCGTTTTGATGGTGCTGGCCATGGCTGGCTTTGCCTTAGAAGACAGCTTCATCAAAATCCTCGCGCGGGATCTGCCCATCGGCGAAATCCTGTGTCTTCTGGGGTTTGGCGGGGCCATGACATTCGCCCTCATCTGCCGTCTGCGCGGTGTGGCCTTCCTGTCGCGCGACATCCTCAACCCTATGGTTGCCCTGCGCAATCTTGGTGAAATGATTGCCGCCATGGGCTATGTCACCGCCATCGTGCTTACGCCGCTCTCTTCGGCCTCGGCAATCATTCAGGCCACGCCGCTGACCATCACCATGGGGGCCGCGCTTTTCATGAATGAGCAAGTCGGCCGCCGCCGCTGGAGCGCCATCTGCATCGGCTTTCTCGGAGTCTTGCTGATCATCCGCCCCGGTTTGAGCGGGTTTCAGCCCGCGTCGCTGTTTGCCGTGCTTGCCGTGCTGGGCCTTACCATCCGTGATCTTGCCACCCGCGTGGCCCCCCTCACCGCCTCATCGCTACAGCTTTCCGGCTATGCCTTTGCCGCGCTCATCCCCGCCGGGCTGATCCTTCTCAGTATTACCGGCGAGGTCACCCTGCCCTCGGCCCAAAACTGGGGCCTGCTTATATCGGGGCAGGTGTTTGGCATGTCCGCCTATCTGGCTATCGTGGCGGCGATGCGGCTTGGCGATGTCTCGGTGATCACGCCGTTTCGCTATACCCGGCTGATATTTGCCCTGATCATCGGCATAACAATCTTTGGCGAGCGCCCCGGCCTGCTTACCTATATGGGGGCGGTCCTGATCATCGCCAGCGGTCTCTATTCCATCCTGCGCGAGCGCCACATCGCCCGCCAAGCCGGCATCATGTTGACGTCATAATCACCCGGCCCAAATTAGCGGATTTTCAGCGTTGCCAGCCCGATCATCGCCAGAATAAGCGCGATGATCCAAAAGCGGATCACGATCTGCGGCTCGGACCAGCCCTTTTTCTCATAGTGGTGATGAATGGGCGCCATCAGGAACACCCGCTTGCCGGTGCGTTTGAAGTAGAGCACCTGAATGATCACTGAAAGTGCCTCGACCACAAAAAGCCCGCCGATGATGCCCAAAACAATCTCATGCTTGGCGGCCACCGCGATGGCCCCCAAAGCGCCACCAAGCGCCAGGGACCCGGTATCGCCCATGAACACCGCCGCCGGCGGCGCGTTGTACCATAAAAACCCCAGACCGCCGCCGCACAGGCCCGCGACAAAAATAATCATCTCGCCGGTGCCGGGCACATAATGCAATTCAAGATAGTCGGTGAAATCAACCCGGCCCACCGCATAGGCGATGATGCCCAAGGCCCCGGCGGCGATCATCACCGGCATAATCGCCAGCCCGTCCAGCCCATCAGTCAGGTTTACCGAATTGGCCGCACCAACAATGACAAACATCGCAAACGGGATAAAAAACACCCCCAAATTGATCAGTGTATCCTTATAAAACGGCAGCGCCAGTTGATATTGCAGCGCGTCAGGGTGAAACTGCGTTGCCCAATACGAGGCAATGGCAGCAATAATAAACCCAAGCCCAAGCCGCACCCGGCCAGACACGCCATTGACCGATTGCTTGGAGACCTTGGCGTAATCATCGGCAAATCCGATCATCCCAAAGCTGAGCGTGACAAACATCACCATCCAGACAAACGGATTATCCAGCCGCGCCCAAAGCAGGGTTGAAAACAGCAATGCACCAACGATCAGCAGCCCGCCCATGGTGGGAGTGCCCGCTTTGATGTAATGGCTTTCCGGCCCGTCTTCGCGAATGGGCTGGCCTTTGCCCTGCTTGCGTCTGAGCACATTGATCAGCGGCTGACCAAAGATAAAGCCAAAGATCAGCGCGGTCATGAACGCACCGCCCGAGCGGAAGGTGATATAGCGGAAGAGATTGAAAAAATCCCCGCCATCCGACCATGCACTTAACCAATAAAGCATTTATTTTGTCCCTTCCCGCTTTGGCGTCACCTGACCCATTTTGCGTAGGGCGTCAACCACACGCGCGAGGTTCATGCTCAAGGACCCTTTGACCAGAACCACATCGCCGGGCCGAAGGTCATGACGGATGTCCTCGGCCATTTCACCCGAGGTGGCGCAATACCGCCCGCGCTTTTCCTGCGGCAGGGCCAGCCACATCAACCGCATCAGCGGGCCAATGGCATGAACCCGGTCCACCGCCGCCATCGCCGGATGTGTGGCCATGGCCCGGTGCAAATCCTGCTCATCCGCGCCCAGCTCTAACATATCGCCAAGATAGGCAATGCGCCGCCCCTCAGGGGCCGCGGCCAGCATTTCAAGCGCGGCCCCTAGGGAGGTTGGATTGGCATTATAGCTGTCATCATAAAGCCGCAGGCTCAGGCTCTCATCCGCCCGGTCAAGGGGGATTACTTCACTCGCCCCGCGCCCGCGCCCCGGATGCCAGCGGCCCAGCGCTAATGCGGCCAGCGCGCTATCGCCGCCCAGCGCCTCGACCGTGGCCAGAACCCCCAGCCCGTTCATGGCAAAATGCGCGCCGGGGCTTAGAATCCGAAACAAGGCGGGGATGCCGCGCAGGCTGGCCTTAACCACCGTGGCAGGGTCACCGGGCACCACATCCATCAGCGTGTAATCCGCGCTTGTTTTACCAAATGTCAGTACCTGCGCGGCGTGCTCCTGCGCTTTTTCAAGCAGCACTGGCGTGGTTTCAAGATCAGCGTTGAGTATCGCCACGCCGCCCGGTTCAAGCCCGTCAAAAATCGCGGCTTTCTCATGGGCAATACCGGCAATATTATCAAACGCCTCTAAATGCGCCGCCGCCACGGTGGTGATCAGCGCCACATGCGGCCGCGCCATGCGCGCCAGCGGGGCAATCTCTCCCGGGTGGTTCATGCCAATCTCAATCACCGAAAATTCGGTATCTTTGGGCATCCGCGCCAGCGTCAAAGGCACGCCCCAATGGTTGTTATAGCTGGCCTCGGCGGCATGGGTCCGGCCCTGTTCCGCCAACACATCGCGCAGCATTTCCTTGGTTGAGGTTTTGCCCACCGAGCCGGTAATCGCCACCACGCGCGCCTGTGTCCGCGCCCGCGCCGCCACGCCCAAAGCCTGCAATCCTGCCAGCACATCGGGGACAATCAACAACGGCGCATCCTTGGGCACGCCCTCAGGCCGGTGGCTGACCATCGCCGCCGCCGCACCTTTTTCCAGCGCCTGAGCCACAAAATCATGGCCGTCGCGCACATCTTTCAGGGCGACAAACAAATCCCCCGCCTGAAGCGTGCGGGTATCGATTGACACGCCGTTCGCTTGCCAATCACCCAACGCCTGACCGCCGGTGGCCTGCTCTGCGTCAGTGGCGGTCCAAAGCGTCATGCCAGCCCCCCATCCAGCGCCACCACGGCCACGCTGGCCTGTTCACTATCATCAAACGGCAGCACATCATCGCCCACAATCTGGCCGCTTTCATGGCCCTTGCCGGTGATCAGCAACGCATCCCCCGGCCCCAGCATATCCACCCCGCGCAAAATCGCCTCGGCCCGGTCACCCACTTCGGTGGCCTTAGGGCAGCCCGCCATCACCGCCGCGCGGATCGCGGCAGGGTCTTCGCTGCGCGGATTATCATCGCTCACAATCACCAGATCGGCATTTTCCGCCGCCGCCTTGCCCATCAAAACCCGCTTGCCCGGATCACGATCACCGCCCGCGCCGATGATGGCAATCAGGCGTCCCATCACATGCGGGCGCATCGCCTTGAGCGCCGTGGCAATCGCATCCGGCGTATGGGCAAAATCGACAAATACCGCAGCACCATTTTGGCGTGTTGCCGCCAGTTGCATCCGCCCGCGCACGGTTTGCATCCCCGGCAGGGCCTCAAACACCCGCTCGGGATCCGCGCCCGCCGCGATGCACAGCCCCGCCGCCAGCAACACATTTTCCGCCTGAAACCCGCCAAGAAGATCAAGATGCATTTGGTGAATGCCGCCATTCCAATCGAGCCGGATTTCCTGCCCCAAAGCGGTAAACCTCTGGCCCAGCAGCCGCAGATCAGCCTGCGCCCCCCGGCCCACCCGGATCACCTCTTGCCCGCGCGCCTGCGCAATCGCCGCCATATCACCACCGCGCGCATCATCCATGTTGATCACGGCAATGCCGTCTTCGCTGAGCACCCGCTCAAACAGCCCGGCCTTGGCGGCGAAATACTCCGCAAAATCAGCGTGATAGTCCAAATGATCCTGCGAGAAATTAGTGAACCCCGCCACCGCCAGCCGCACGCCGTCCAACCGGCGCTGCGCCAGCCCGTGGCTTGAGGCCTCCATCGCCGCGTGGGTCACGCCCGCGTCGGCAACCTGCCGTAAAATCTTGTGCAATGTGATCGGATCAGGCGTGGTATGGGCCAAGGGGGCCTGCACCGCGCCTTCAACGCCGGTGGTGCCGATATTGACTGCCCTCTGCCCCAGCGCCTCCCAGATTTGCCGGGCAAAAACACTGACCGAGGTTTTGCCATTGGTGCCGGTGACCGCGACGATCACTTCAGGCTGCGCGCCAAACCACAGCGCGCTGGTATAGGCCAATGTCTGATGCGGGTCTTCGGCGATGATCAAAGCAGCGTCACTTTGGCTCAGTTCCTCAAAGGCAATCGCTGCGCCGCGTGTGTCGGTCAAAATCGCCGCCGCGCCCCTGCGCAGGGCATATTGGATAAACTCACCGCCATGCACATTTGTCCCCGGCAAGGCGGCAAATAAATTTCCCGGCTCTACCGCCCGGCTGTCGACCGCCAGACCGGTGATATTGGCCCGCCGCCCGGCTTGTGCGGTGAGACCCAGATCCGCCAATGTCTTACTTTCAGTCACCGTCCGGATGCCCCCGCCTTAGTTTGATGTCTGCGTTATAACAGCCACGCCAGCGGGTTCAATCTCGGGTCTGAGACCCAACAAAGGGGCCACCCGCCGGATAATTTCGGCGGCCACCGGCACGGCAGTCCAACCGGCGGTGCGGCGCGGAATGGCCCCGCTGGTTTCCACCGGCTCATCAAGCGTCACAATCAACACATATTGCGGATTGCTTATCGGAAATATGCTGGCGAATGTGGCGATTACCTTATCCTCGTAATAGCCGCCCCCGGCCTCCTTTACCTTATCGGCGGTGCCGGTCTTGCCGCCCACGTCATAGCCCACGACCTCGCCAAAGCTGGCGGTGCCTTCGGTCACAACCCGGCGCAGCATCACCCGTATCTCGGCCGCTGTTTTCTCAGACATCACCCGTGGCCCGGGCCGCCATCCCTCTTGCTTCAGGATCGTGGGCTTGATCAATGTGCCGCCATTGGCAATCGCCGCATAGCTGGCCGCCAGATGCAGCGGGCTAATGGAAATGCCGTGACCATAGGCGATTGTCATCGCCGACAATTCCGACCATTGCTCAGGCAAAATCGGACGGCCGCCTTTGGCCTCGATGATCTCAAGCGGGGTTGGCACAAACATCCCCAGGGTTTTCAGAAAGCCTTTTTGCCGCTCGGCCCCGATTTCCTGTGCAATCCGGGCAATCCCCACATTTGAGGATTTTATAATCACCTTCGATGCGGTCATTTCCGAGCCATAATCCCGGTAATCGCGGATTTTGAATTTCCCCCATTTCAGCGGGCCTTGGGTGTTGATTAGGGTGGTGGGTGTCACCAGCCCCAGATCAAGCGCCTGCGCCATGGCCAGCGGTTTCAAGGCGCTGCCCAGCTCGTAAACCCCCTGAACCGCGCGGTTAAAAAGCGGGCTGTCGGAAGGAAACCCCTTGGTCGCCGGGCGCGGCCGGTCATTGGGGTCAAAATCCGGCAATGAGGCAATCGCAATCACCTCGCCGCTATAGACATCCAGCAAAACCGCCGCCGCCCCTTTGGCGTTCATCAGCTTCATGCCGCCATAAAGCACCTGCTCGGTGGCGGCCTGAACCGACAGATCAAGCGACAGTTGCAGCGGCTCGTGGCCCCGTGCCGGATCACGCAGGCGCGCGTCAAAATATTTTTCAACCCCGGCCACGCCGATCACTTCTGCCGCATAGACCTCTTCACGGCCAAACCCGGCCCCGCCCAGCACATGCGCGGCCAGCCGACCATTGGGGTAAAGCCGCATCTCACGCGGGCCGAAATTCAGACCCGGCTCGCCAATGTCATGCACCATTTGCATCTGTTCCGGGCTGATCTTGCGCTTGATCCACACGAACCTGCGTTTGCCGGTGAAATCCTTGATCAGCCGCTCCAGCCTGAGGTCGGGGAACACCTCAACCAGCTTTTGCGCGGCGTTTTGCGGATCAATCATTTTCTGCGGGTGGGCGTAAAGGCTGAAGGTATCAAAATTGGTGGCCAGAATACGGCCCTTACGGTCCACAATATCCGCCCGCTGCGCCAGAATGGCCGCGCCTTCAACGCTTGGTCCCGGCTCGGCGGGGGCGGAATTGGCCATCATCCCCATGCGCACACCAATCACCACAAAGGCACTGAAAAACATCACCCCAAGCACCAAAAGCCGCCCCTCGGCGCGGCGTCGGGCGCGGTCATGCATCTTTGTATGGCGCAGGCGGATGTTTTCCCGCTCGATCACATCGGGGTTTTCGCCGTTGGTGCGGGCCTCAAGAACTTGCGCTAGGGGGCGGAGCGGTGTGCGGGTCATTCTCGGGCCTGTCATTCTCTGGCCTCCAGATTGATAATATCTATTGGATTAACAATGTCTTGCGTCTCATCTGGCGGAAAGGCAACCTGATCAATCCGACCAAACTGATTGGGCCTGAGCGGCAACAACCCCAGACTGTCAAAATTGATCTCGGTCAGATCACGCAGCCGGTCCGGACGGTTGAGATAGGCCCATTCCGCCTTTAATACCCGCAACCGCGCCCGCGCCCGGATGATCTGATGCTGCAATGTTTTTGCCTGCTTTTCGGAATCCTGCGTCTGATAATTTTCCGTATAGGCCCAAAACGCCAAACCAATCACCGCCAGCGCCGACAGCACATATAAAACCCCACGCATTACCTGCTCTCCTTCAATACCGGCATCCCCATTGCCTTTGGGTCCGGCCTGTCGCCTGCCGCCACATCGCGGCGTACCGCCACCCGGAGCCGCGCCGAGCGCGCCCTTGGGTTACCTGCCAACTCATCCGCATCCGGCCCGATGGCCTTGCGGGTATCTTGGCTAAATTGCGGCGTCTCATGCTGTATTTCCGGCGCATACCGGCTGCCGCGTCCGCCACCGCCCGAGCGCGCCTGCATAAACCGCTTTACCATGCGGTCTTCAATCGAATGAAACGTGACCACCGCCAGCTTGCCACCGGGGGCCAGCGCCCGCTCGGCGGCCTGCAATCCGGCAAGTAATTCGCCATATTCATCATTCACCGCAATGCGAATGGCCTGAAAGCTGCGGGTCGCCGGATGGGCCTGCCCCGGTTTGCTGCGCGGCAGGCATTTTTCAATGATTTCCGTAAGTTGCACGGTTGACGTGATCGGTGCAGCCTCACGCGCCCGCACAATAGCGCGGGCAATCCGGCGGCTGGCACGTTCCTCACCGTATAGGTATAAAATATCCGCCAGCGCGCTTTCCTCGGCATTGTTAACCAAATCCGCCGCCGACGGCCCCTCTTGGCTCATGCGCATATCCAGCGGGCCGTCGCGCATGAATGAGAACCCCCGCTCGGCCCGGTCGAGCTGCATCGAGCTAACGCCCAGATCAAGCACCACGCCGTCCACATCATGGGCAAATTCATCCATCTGCGAGAACACCCCCTGCACCAACTCCAACCGGCCCTGATACTCCCCGGCCCAATCGCAGGCCATCTCAAGCGCCAGCGGATCACGGTCAATGCCAATCACCTTCCCGGCCCCGGCCTCAAGCAGGCCGCGCGCATAGCCGCCCGCGCCAAAGGTGCCATCAATCCATGTGCCATGCACCGGGGCCACAGCGGCCAGCAACGGACGCAGCAAAACCGGAATATGGGGGGCGTCAACAGAAGCGGTCATAACTTACCCCTCCCGGACATCATCCAGCAAGGAAAGCGGATCAAAGTCATCGGGCATTTCCGCAAGGAATTTCGACATTTCAGCGCCATCTTCGGCCTCATAGGTGGCGGCATTCCAGATCTCGAAATAATCGCCCATCGCCGACATGGTCGCCAGCCCCTCAAGGCCAATCTGTTCGCGCCGGGCCTTGGGCAGAACAATCCGCCCATCCCGGTCAATTTCGGTTTCCCACGAGCGGCTGAGGATCAGTTTGCTGGCTTTCTTTTTGCTGGCCGAGCCGCGCGGCAAGGCTTTGATTGCCGCTTCAATCTCGTTCATGTCGTCGATTGTATAAGCGTGCAGGCAGTTCTTCAGGTGCTCGCCATACAAGACCACAACCCGGGCGTTTTGACTGTTTTCAGGGAATTCAGGGTCACCAGCCTCAAGCACACGGCGAAAATCGGCAGGGATCGACATGCGCCCCTTACCGTCAACCTTTTGGTCAAACTCGCCTCTGAAACTCAGACCCACGTTTTGTCCCGTCCCTACTGTTGCCCTCTTTAGTTACCCCCCGGAGTTACCCCCCGGAGTTACCCCGGAAACGAAACGACGGATTGAGCTGCTGCCACTGCCCAATCCGCCATCCTCGTCCCGCTCTAGCGGGGATTTCCAGCAGCGCGCGCCATCTGGGGGGATGTCTGCTCGCCCGCGCGCCGGATCTTCAGTTTGATGAAGCGGGTGCCTGTATGAAACCTGACTTTGGAGTTTTTTAAGCGGGATCTTTGTAGCGTCCCTTACTCCCGACCTCATCGTAGGTATAGTGATGGCATGATAATTCCGGTAAATCAAGGGAAACTTCCCCATATCATGGGACTTATTACTGATTATGGCACAAAACTAAGGGGAAATTTACCCAAGAGCACTAGAAAATACCCTATATTTTGTGTGTGCTAAATCAGTTAAACCTATATATGGTGGATTTCTTCGAAATAATAAAAACCGCATATTTTTGGATGTTTTCTTGGAATAAATGGCAAATTCCCGGCGAAATACCTACTAAAACCCAAAACCCCGATGCAAAATGCACCGAGTACCATTTGAACACCATTTGATTCGTAAACCCGCCTGCCGGTTCAGCTCGCGCGGTCTGGCACCAGCCATTTATACATGACCCGCGCCTCAATCAGCCCCAGCTTTGGATGATCAAACACCTGCGGCAACCGGCCAACCGTGTCAAAGCCCAGCTTTTGCCACAGGCGGATTGCGCCCTGATTGCTTTCCAGCACGATATTGAACTGCATCGCGCGGTATCCCAGCGCCCGGGCCGCGTCTTGCGAATGGGCGCACATCTTAGCGGCAATCCCCTGCCCGCGCGCCGCCGAGGCCACCATATAGCCGCAGTTGCACACATGCGCGGCCCCCCCGGCGAAATTGGCCTTGATGTAATAGGTGCCGATAATGGCACCATCGCGCTCAGCAACATAAGTGGCGTGCGGCGCTTTCATCCACAGATCAAACGCCGCCGCACGCGTCATATCCCGGTCAATCGCATAGGTCTCGCCCGCGCGGATCACCTCGCGCAGGATGGGCCATAGGGCGTCAAAATCGCCGTCTTGTGCGGGTCTGATGCGGGTCTCAGCCATTGACATCCACAACAACCCGGCCCCGGACCTGCCCTTTGAGAATATCACGGCCCAGCTCAGGCAAATCCTCCAGCACCGCAGGGCGGATCATCGCCTCCAGCTTGTCCATATCCAGATCACGCGCAATCCGCCCCCAGGCGCGCACCCGGTTATCATAGGGCTGCATCACGCTGTCGATGCCCAGCAAATTCACCCCGCGCAGCAAAAAC